>CAYSUY010000028.1:29822-30089 GCA_964434345.1 uncultured Acetobacteraceae bacterium | reverse complement strand
TGATCGCGCTCGGCACGGCGGTGATCGGGTTCTTCTTCGTGCCCGAGACCAAGGATCGCGACATCTTCTCGTATCGCGGCTGATCGCGGTCGCCGCATGTCGCGTCAGGAGGGCCCCGGCACGCGCCGGGGCCCTTTTTCCATGCCCCGCCTCAGGCGCGTCGCAGATAGGCGAGCCAGTAGACCAGCGCGACGAACCCGCCGCCACCGACGATGTTGCCCAGCGTGACTGGTACGAGATTGGCGGCCAGGGCCGTGACGTCCGGAA
>CAYSUY010000028.1:10991-29812 GCA_964434345.1 uncultured Acetobacteraceae bacterium | reverse complement strand
CGTGGCGGAGGCCGTCCGCACGGTGGCCGTGTCGACGGCGGCGGAGACAGCGAGGTCGGCGACGGGCAGGATGTACATGTTGGCCACCGAATGCTCGAAGCCGAGCGCCACGAAAGCCGAGACCGGAAACACGACGGCAAGGATGCGGCCCGTGACGTCGGTGGTCGCGAAGGACAGCCACACCGCAAGACAGACGAGCACGTTGCATAGGATGCCGCGGAAGAAGGCCTCCGACGGGCCGAGGGCGAGCTTCGCCGCGGCGATGGCGGTGGCGCTGCGTCCGACCGCGCCAGCATCGAGCGCGAGTACCCCCGACGCGTGGACGAGCACCGCCGCGCCGATCGCGCCGACGGCGTTCGCGACATAGACGAGCGCCCAGTTCCGGGCCAGTTGCCCTGCGCTGACCTTGCCCTCCGCCCAGGCCATGACGATCAGCGTATTGCCGGTGAACAGCTCCGCGCCCGCGACCAGCACGAGGATCAGCCCCAGCGCGAAGGCGATGCCGCCCAGCAGGCGCGTGGGTCCGAAGCCGAGCGTGCTGCCGGTGACCGTCACCGTGTAGGCCATGGCGCCGAAGGCGATGAAGGCGCCTGCCAGGACACCGAGCACGAGCAACTGGCGCAGCGGCATCGCCGCCTTGCGCACGCCGCCCTCCTCGATACGCGTGGCGATCTGCGCGGGGGCGTAGGCGTCGATCATGCGGCGGCTCCTTGATGGTCCGATGCCTGGGGCGCGGGAACGGAGACGAGGTCTATCGTGAAGGCGGCACCGCCGTCCTCGGCATTGGCGACCGTGAGGTGTCCGTCATGCGCCTCGACGATCTTCGCCGCGATGGCGAGGCCGAGACCGGCCCCGTCTTCCGCACTGCGGTCCTTGCGCCAGAAGCGCTGGAAGACATGCGCCCGTTCGGCGTCGGGGATGCCGGGGCCGCGGTCGCGCACGATCGCGGCCCCGGTCGGCGTCACGCGGATCTCCACCGTCGTCCCCGCCGGGCTGTGCTTGATCGCATTTTCCGCGAGGTTGCGGACCGCCTGCGCGATCGGCGCCGCGATGCCGCGCACCCAGACCGCTTCCTCCGCGCCCGCGAGGGCGAGCGAGCGTCCGCGTGCCAGTGCGAGTGGGGCGAGCCCGGACGCGACATCGCGCGCGACTGCCGCGAGGTCGCAGGCCGCACCGGGTGGTACCGCGAGCTGGTCCGCCTCCGCGAGCCGCAGCAGCTGGGTCACCAGCCTCGACATGCGATCGACGTCATCGCGCAGCGCCGTCGTGTCGGCATCGGGCGTCATGGCGTCGATCTGCGCGCGCATCACCGCCAGCGGCGTCTTGAGCTCATGCGCGGCGTCGGCGGTGAATTCGCGCTGCGCCTGAAGCGTGCGCTCCAGCCTGTCGAGCGCGCGGTTGACCGTGTCGATCAGGGGCAGGACCTCGCGCGGCACGAAGCGGTCCGGCAGGCGCACGCCACCGCCATGCGGCCCGATGGTCTCGGCGACCGCGGCGACATGCTCGATCGGCCGCAACTCCGCGCGGATCGTGAGCAGCGACACGGCGAGCAGGAGGCCGACGCCGGGGATCAGGAGCCAGCCGATGCGCACGAAGAACTGGTCGACCAGCGCGTCGAGCAGGACGGTCGGATTGCTCTCGTCCTCGGCGACCAGGACGGTGGCGGTGCCCCCGCCTGGGAGGGGCAGGCTGATCTCGACCGCGAGCGCCGTGCGCCCGTCCAGCAGCGCGATCGTGACGGTACGGGCATCGCGTTGCCCGGCGAGCGCCTGGTAGGGATCGAGTTGCTGCTGCTGCGGCGGCGGGGGCGGCGGCAGGGCGAGCGCCTCCGCCGTCTCGTCGCTCGAGGCGACCAGCCGTCCATCCCCGTCACGCACGGCGAACTGGTAGCCCGGCGGCAATTCCGTCGCGGGTGGCGCGAAGGTCAGTTCCTTGCCGCCGGTGTCGAGCTGGCGGGCGAGCATGCGGGCTGTCGCCTCCAGAGACTGGCTGCGCAGCGCACGGGCGTTGCGCTCGACCTCGCTCTGAACGAAGGCGATCATGAGCGCGAGCCAGACCAGTGTCACGGTCAGCATCCGGACCGCGATCACGCGCAGCAGGCTCTGCGCGCGTTCCCTCACGTTGCGGTGTCCCGCATCACATAGCCGATGCCGCGCAGTGTCTCGAGCGCGACACGGCTGCCGCCATCGGCCAACCGTCGCCGCAGCCGGTGGATCAGCACCTCGATCGTATTGCCCGAGACCTCGTCGTCGAAGGCATAGATCGCGCGTTCGATCTCCGCCTTGGTCACGACGCGGCCAGGGCGGCGAAGAAAGAGTTCGAGCAGTGCGAGTTCCCGCCGCGACAGAGCGAGCGGCCGACCCTCGACATCGGCGGCGCGCGCCGCCATCTCCAGCCCGAGATCGCCGAGCGCGAGCCGTCCCGGAAGCGCCTGCCCCGGACGGCGCAGCAGCGCCCGAAGCCGCGCGAGCAGTTCTGCCGCCGCGAAGGGTTTCACCAGATAATCGTCGGCGCCCGCGTCGAGATGCGCGACCCTGTCGTCGAGCGCGTCGCGCGCGGTCAGGACGAGGACCGGCGTCGTGGCGCCGCGGCCACGGAGCGCGCGCAGCAAGGTGCCGCCGTCGCCATCGGGCAGACCGAGGTCGAGCACGATGGCGTCCTCGGCCTCGGCGGCCGTCCCCGCCGCCGCCTCGGGGCCGTGGCCGACGGGCGCGAGCCCGCCGGCCGCGGCCTGCAGCTGGCGCTGCGGCAGCGCCCGCAGCCGCGCGTTGTCCTCCACCAGCAGGACCCGCATGGCGTGTCCCCTCCCTGTTGCGCGCCTAGCTTGCGTCGGCGCGCAAGGCCGCGTCGAGGGCTTCGCGCGCCACCGTGCCGCGCGGCCAGATCGCGACGAAGACGCTGGTCTCCGCGGCGAGGGCGGGTGGTGTCGCACATGGCGCGAGGTCGGTTCGGCCAGCGACCGTCTGGACGCTCCACCAGGAACCGTCGGCGGCGAGACGCGCGTACCCCTTGAGCCGGTGGAGCCCGACCGGAAGCCGCGCAAGGGCCCGTCCAAGCGCTGCATGGTCGGCGAAGACATGACCGGTGCCCGACCAGCGGTCGAACAGGTCTTCATGACCGGCCGCGCGCGACGCTGCGGTCGTGCAGGCGAAGGCGGATCCCGGACCGTCGCCGAAGACGAGGTCGAGCGGAATGGCCGCGTGGCGCGTCGCGACGAGCGTCGCGCGCGGCGCCGCCGCGGCGAGGTCGCGGGCGAGGGCATCGCGCGCCGCCGGCTCCACGAGGTCGGTCTTGTTCAGGAGCAGAAGGTCGGCCGCGGCGACCTGTCGGCGCAGCGTCGCGCCGACGAGGGGATCTGCGGCGTGCCGCGCATGGCTGCGCGCGTCGGCGAGCACGACGATCGAGTCGAGCGCGAGGTCAGGTTCGGCGCGTGCGAAATCGGCGATGCGGTCCGGCTCCGCGACCCCGGAGGCCTCGATCACCAGGCTGTCGGCGCGCTGCGCCAGACGGATCGCCGTGTCGAAGGCCGCGACGAGGTCGGCGCCCATCGAACAGCAGATACAACCGTTGGACAGCGCCAGCGTGTCGCCGTCGCGGGACTCGATCAGCGCCGCGTCGATCGGCGTGTCGCCGAAATCGTTGACCATGACGACGAGTCGACGGCCCGCGGCATGCCGCAGCAGGTGATTGACGAAGGTCGTCTTTCCGGCGCCGAGATAGCCGCCGACGACCGTCACCGGGACCGCGCGCGTCGCCATGCGTGTCAGGCGTCGGCGAAGGGCATGCCGTCGAGCACCGTGCCGCGGACCCGGATGTCCTTGAGCGCGAGCGGATCGACCGCGCGTGGATCCTCGTCGAGGACCGCGAAATCGGCGCGCTTGCCGGTCTCGATCGATCCGACCTCGCCCTCCATGCCGAGCGTCCAGGCCGCCCCCAGCGTGACCGCATGCATGGCCTCGTCGACGGTGAGGCTCTCGGCCGGATTGAGGTGGAAACCCGATGCGGTGCGCCGGTTCACCGCGCACCACATGGCGAAGAGCGGCCCCATGGGCGTCACCGGCGCGTCGGAATGGATCGCGAGCCGCACGCCGCTCTCCAGCGCCGTGCGGCAGCTGGCGAGGCGCTGCGCGCGGTCGGGGCCCAGGGTCAGCGTGCGGTGAACGTCCCCGAAGACATGGACATGGTTGGCGAACAGATTGGCCGCGATCCCCAGCCGGCCCATGCGCTGGAACTGTGCCCGGTCGGGGATCTGGCAGTGCTGCAGCGTATGGCGATGCCCCGGACGCGCACAGCGCGCCAGCGCCGCGTCGAGCGCGTCGAGCGCCACTTCGGTGGCGAGGTCGCCATTGGTATGGATCTGCATCTGCACGCCGCGCGCGTTCAGCGTGTCGACGGCCTCGCCGAGACGCTCCGGCGCCATGTTCCAGACCGCATGGTCGGGCACGCGATAATAGCCGGGCCAGCGCAGCTGCGCCGAAAACGCCTGCACCGAGCCATCGACGACGATCTTCACGGCACCCAGCCTGAGCTTGGCCGTGCTGCGCGGCGCGAGCGCGACGGCGAGATCGGCGATGTCGCGCGGCGGCGCGGTATGGGCGCTGAGCGCGACGTAGAGGCGGACCGGATACTCCGGCCGGTCGACCACCGCGCGCAGCCGCGCGGCCTCGTCGAGGGTCAGTTCGTTGAGCAGGTCGCTCGCCGTGGTCACGCCGCAGCGCCGCGCGGTTTCCGCAAAGGGCAGCAGCGCGTCCTCGCCGCGGGTCAGCGCGCGGAAATCGACACCGAGCCGGCGCAGGATGGGGAACATCGCCGCCATGCCGCGAATCTCGCCCGTGGGCGCGCCGTCGTCGTCCTTGCCGACGCCCTCGACACTGGTGCCGCGCCCGTACTGTGCGAGCGCGAGCGCCGCGGAATTCACGGTCACCATGTGAAAGTTGGAATGCATGACGGCGATCGGACGCGTCGCGCTGACCCGATCGAGATCGCGGCAGGACAGGCGCGCGCCGGTCAGGAAGATCGGATCGAAGCCCCAGCCGATCAGGAACTGGTCGGGTGCGAGGCCGCGCTCTGCCGCCGCGAGCCGATCCAGCACCGCCGCGGTGTCACCCAGCCCCTCCCAGATCGTGCCGTCCGGCGCCATGCGGCGGTGGAAGCCGGCATAGACGAAGCGCCAGATGCTGCCGGCGATGAGGTGCGAATGGCCTTCGACGAAGCCGGGCAGCAGGACCCGGTCGGCGAAGCGCGTGTCGATGTCGCCGCCGCCCCAGCCATCGGCACAGCCGGCGTCACCGACCGCGAGAATGCGCCCGTCGCGCACCGCGACATGCGTGGCCTCCGGCTGGCGCGGGTTCATCGTGACGATGCGCCGCGCCGCGTAGATGGTGGTCTTGGCGCGCATCACGACGCGGCGGCGGCGCGCAGCAGTGCCGCTCCCTTTTCCGCGATCATCATCGTGGGTGCGGCGGTGTTGCCCGACGTGATCGACGGCATCGCGGAGGCATCGACGACGCGCAGCCCGGACAGGCCGCGTACCCGCAGATCGGGATCGAGAACGGCCTGTTCGTCGTCCGCCCTGCCCATCCGGCAGGTGCCGACGGGATGGAAGATCGTCGTACCGATATCGCCCGCGGCGCGCGCCAGCGCCTCGTCGCCGTCCACGGCGTCGCCGGGCAGGTGTTCGCTGGGCGAATACCGCGCCATCGCCCGCGCCGCCATGATGCGGCGGGTCAGACGGATCGCGTCGGCGGCGACGCGCCGGTCCTCCGGCGTCGACAGGTAGTTGGGCCGGATCGCCGGCGGCTCCTCGGGCGCCGCGCTGCGCAGCGCGACGCTGCCGCGGCTCGTCGGCCTGAGATTGCAGACCGAGGCCGTGATCGCCGGAAAGCCATGCAGCGGTTCGCCGAAGCGATCGAGGCTGAGCGGCTGCACATGGTATTCGAGATTCGCCGTCGCCACCGACGGATCGCTGCGTGCGAAGGCACCGAGCGTCGATGGGGCCATGGTCATCGGTCCGCGGCGGAACAGCGCGTAGTCGAGGCCCATGCGCAGCCGCCCGAGCAGGCTGTTGGCCGTCTGGTTGAGCGTGACCGCGTTCGCGACCTTGTAGATGCAGCGCAGTTGCAGGTGATCCTGGAGATTGGCGCCGACCCCCGGCAGGTCGTGGACGATTTCGACGCCATGCCCGCGCAGCGCCGCCGCCGGTCCGACGCCCGAGAGCATCAGCAGATGCGGCGACCCGATCGCGCCCGCCGCGAGAACGATCTCGCGCGTGGCGGTGGCCGTCGCGGCCTGGCCGCCGACCGTGAGGTCGAGCCCGGTCGCGCGCCTGCCCTCGAAGCGGATGCGCCGCGCCAGCGCGCCGGTGACCACGCGGAGGTTCGGTCGGTTGCGCACGGGACGGAGGAAGGCCTTGGCCGCCGTCCAGCGGATTCCGCGGCGCTGGTTCACGTGGAAATAGGCGCAGCCGAAATTGTCGCCGCGGTTGAAATCCTCGATCTTCGGGATGCCGATCTCGGCGGCGGCGTCGCGGAAGCGGTCCAGGATCTCCCAGGAGATCCGCGGCGCTTCGATCCGCCATTCGCCGCCCGCGCCATGCATGTCGTCGGCGCCAGCGAAGAAATCCTCATGCCGCTTGAAATGGGGAAGCACGTCGTCCCAGCCCCAGCCGGCGAGCCCGAGCTGGCGCCAGTGGTCGTAATCGGCGGCCTGGCCGCGCATGTAGATCATGCCGTTGATCGCCGAGCACCCGCCGAGAACCTTGCCGCGCGGATAGTTGAGCGCGCGTCCGTTGAGGCCCGGCTCCGCCTCGGTGCGGAAGCGCCAGTCGGTACGCGGATTGTTCATCGTGTAGAGATAGCCGATCGGGATGTGGATCCAGGGATAGTCGTCCTTGCCGCCTGCCTCGAGCAGCAGGACGGATACGCCGGGATCCGCCGACAGCCGGTTCGCCAGCAGGCATCCCGCCGATCCCGCGCCTACGACGACATAGTCGAACCGTCCCAGATCCATTGCCACCACGCTGCCTCCCGCCGACTCCCGGTGCACCGACACTAACCCCGCGGCGCTCGCCGGGCATCACCCGCCTGCGTCGCGGTGACCCTCGTCGCGCCGGGCGGCGAGCAGGACATGGACGCGCAGCGCGCTCGACAGGTTGCGCGCCCCGCGTCCGGCATCGACCTCGGCGATCAGCGCATTGAGCGACAGGCCGCGTGTCGTCGCGATCCGGCGCAGTTCCTCCCAGAACTCGGGCTCGAGCGAGACCGAGGTGGCATGCCCCGCGACGAGCACGGAGCGCTTGCGGATGGCGGGATCCTTCATGACGACGACGACAGTCTAGCCGCTTCGCGAAACTGGCGCGCGGGCGGCGCGGGGGATATCAAGCCCGCGAGCAAGATCCGGAAGGAGCCCCGCGCATGTCCGTTCCCACTCTCGTCATCCATGGCGGCTGCGGCGTCATCCCCCGCGCCCAGATGAGCGCCGCGCGCGAGGCCGGCTTCCGCGCGAGCCTGCGCGCTTCGCTCGAGGCGGGATGGGTGGTGCTCGCGGGCGGTGGCCCGGCGATGGCGGCGGTCGAGGCCGCGATCGCCGTGATGGAGGATGACCCCAATTTCAACGCCGGTCACGGCTCGGCCTTCAACGCCGACGGCGCCCACGAGCTCGACGCCTCGATCATGGATGGCGCCACCTTGCGCGCCGGCTCGGTCGCGTCGACGCGGCGCATCCGCAACCCGATCCGGGTGGTGGGCGAACTCGCGCGGCGCGGTGCCGATCCCCTGATGCTGGCGGGCGAGGGGGCGGATCGCTGGGCCGAGGCCAACGGTTTCGCGATGGTCGAGAACGGCTATTTCGCCACCGAATGGCGACGCGCGGCGCTCGAGGAGATCCGCGCCCGTGCGCGCGCCGGGACGCTGGCCGCGGCGCCGGAATCGGAGAAGCACGGGACGGTCGGCGCCGCGGCGCTCGACGCGGCCGGGCATCTGGCGGCCGGCACCTCGACCGGCGGCTACACCAACAAGATGGTGGGGCGCGTCGGCGATTCGCCGATCATCGGCGCCGGCACCTGGGCGGACGACCGGACCTGCGCGATCTCGGCCACCGGCAAGGGCGAGTTCTTCATCCGCAAGGCGCTCGCCCACGAGATCCATGCGCGCATGCTCTGGGGCGGGCAGTCCCTTGCCGTGGCGAGCCACGCGATGATCCACGACGAGCTGAGCGGCTGGGCCGCCGGCGCCGGTCTTGTTGCCCTCGACCGTGCCGGCAACGCGGTCATGCCCTATGACACCGAAGGCATGTACCGCGGCAAGGCGTCGCCGGCGGGCATCGAGGTGGCGGTCTACGCGGCGTGACCGGCGCGCCGGTCGCGGCGCGCCGGGTCCGGCGAGGTCAGCCGGTGCCGTGCGGCAGGCGCAGCGCGACGTAGCGCGCCGTGCCGCGGCGATCGACGAGCAGCACGACGGTGTCGGCGTCGCGACCGCGGGCCTGATCGAGGGCCGCGACCAGTTCCGCCGGGGTCTGCACCGCTTCGCCCGCGATCTCGACGACGAGGTCACCCGGCGCGAGCCCGGCCGCCCGGGCGCTCGACCCGTCAAGCACCTGGGCGATGGCGACGCCGCGCGCGGCGGGCGGGAGCTCTAGCCGGTTGCGCAGTTCGGGCGTGAGCGGGGCCAGCGCGAGGCCAAGCGTTTCGGCGCTCGCCGGCTGCGCCGCCGCCGCGCGCGCGGCGCGTTCCGCCGCGAGCGTGCTGCCGATCACGACCGGGATCTGCATCGCCGTCCCGCGCCGCAGGATGTCGACGCTCGCGGTTGCGCCGGGCTTCAGCGCGGCGATGGCGCGCGGCAGGTCACGCAGCCGGTTGACGGGCCGTCCGTCGATGGCGACCACGACGTCGCCCTGGCGCAGCCCGGCGCGCGCCGCCGGTCCATTGGACTCGAGCTGGGCGACGAGCGCGCCGTCCTGTCCGGCGCCCAGGCCAAGCCCGGTGGCGAGGTCGGGCGTCAGGGGCTGGACCGAGACGCCGATCCAGCCGCGCTCGATGCGACCGGTCTCGCGCAATGCGTCGATCACCGGCCGGGCGACCGCAGCCGGGATCGCGAAGCCGATCCCGACGCTGCCGCCATTGGGCGAATAGATCGCCGTGTTGACGCCGATCACCCGGCCCGACATGTCGAAGGCCGGACCGCCCGAATTGCCCTGGTTGATGGGTGCGTCGAGCTGGAGGAAATCGTCGTAGGGGCCGGCCTGGATGTCGCGGCCGCGCGCCGAGACGATCCCCGCCGTCACCGTGCCGCCGAGGCCGAAGGGATTGCCCACCGCGAGCACCCAGTCGCCGACCCGGACGCGGTCCGAATCGCCCCAGGCGACGGCGGGAAGCGGTGCGGCGCTCTCGACCTTGATCAGCGCGAGGTCGGTCTTGTCGTCGCGCCCGACCAGCCGCGCCTTGAGCTGGCGACCGTCGGTGAAGGTGACCGCGATCTCCTTGGCTTCGCCGACGACATGGTTGTTGGTCACCACATAGCCGGCGGGGTCGATCACGAAGCCCGAGCCGAGCGCGGTGGCGCGCCGGGGTTGCGCGTCGGGGCGCTCGCGCTGCGGGAGCGGTGCGCCGAAGCGGCGCAGGAACTCCTCCATCGGCGATCCGGGCGCGATCGCACCCGGCGCGGCGCCGTCGCGGCCGGCGACCTCCCGGATCGCGGCGATGTTGACCACGGCGGGCGAGACCTCCTGGACGAGCGGCGCGAAGCTTTCGCCCGCGAGGCGCGCCTGGGCGCCGCCGGGCGCGAAGGCGAAGACCAGCATCGTCGCGGCCGCGGCAAGGGTTGCCGCGCCGCGCGGTGCCGGGAGGGGCAGGGCAGAATCGGGCATGGAGGGATGTCCTTTCCGGTGGATGCGGGTGGCTGCGACGGGGACGACCCGACGCGGGAGCGATCAAGCTGGGAAGCGGTTTTGGCCTTCGCTGGGAAAGCGTGTGGCGCGGATTTGACCGCCGCCTTCTTTCCGCCACGCTTGGTGCGGCTCGCGATAGGATGGACGCATGACGGGATCGGCGGCTACGGGGCCGGACAATCTGCGCGGCGCGCTCTGGCTCGCCCTCGCCATGCTGGTGCTCACTGCGGAGACGGCGTTGCTGCGTCTCGCCGATCCGGCGGTGCCGATCGCGACCTACATGCTGCTGCGCTCGGGCGCCCAGCTTGCGCTCGGCGTGGTACTCGTCCTGTCCCGGGGGGAGGGGCTGGCCGGCGTACGGACGCGCCGGATCTGGACCCAGGCGCTGCGCGGCGGGTCGAGCCTGATCAGCTGGCAGCTCTACTACTATTCTTTCCGGACGCTCGATTTCGCGGTCGCGACGACGCTCAACTTCACGACGTCGCTCTTCGTCGCGCTGTTCGCCGGTCCGGTGATGGGCGAGCGCGTCGGCGCCTTGCGCTGGACGGCGGCGCTGATCGGCATCGGCGGCGTGCTGCTGGTGGTGCGGCCCGGCGGTGGCGGCGATCCCGGCGGCATCGCCGCCGGCCTCGTCAGCGCCTTGCTGGGGACGGTGATCGTCTTCTCGAGCCGCTCGCTCGGACGCACCGACCGGGTCGAGACGACGATGTTCTGGGTCGGCGTGATCACCGTCCTCGGCGCACTGCCGCCGGCGATCTGGTCCTGGACGACGCCGTCGCCCGGCGATGGCGCGATCCTGGCCCTCGCCGCGGCGGCGGGCGCGGGCGCGCTCTGGCTGATCCTGCTTGCCTTTCGCGCCGGCGAGGCCTCGGCCCTGGCGCCGATCCAGTACGTGCGGCTGCTCTTTGCCGCGGTGGCGGGATGGCTTGTCTTCGGCGAGGTGCCGGCCCTCTGGACCGCTGCGGGCTGCGTGGTCATCGTCGCCAGCGCCCTGGTCCTGGCACGCGCCGAGGGGAATCGCGCCGGGTGACAGCCGACCGGCCGAGCGTCTAGCGTCGGCGACGCAACACGGAGGCCCTGGTCATGTTCGATATCCTCTTCCGCGGCGCCACCCTGATCGACGGCACCGGCGCGCCGCCCCTGCGCGGCGACCTCGCGGTCACGGCCGGCCGCATCGTGGCGATCGGCGATGTCCGCGGCGACGCGCGGGAGGTCGTCGAGGCGGACGGTCTCGCGCTGATGCCCGGGATCATCGACGGCCACACGCATTACGACGCGCAGCTGACCTGGGATCCCTGGGCGGATCCCTCGCCGGCCCTGGGCGTCACGACCGTCGTGATCGGCAATTGTGGCTTCACGATCGCGCCCTGCCGGCCTGCCGATCGCGACATCACCATGCGCAACCTCACCCAGGTCGAGGGGATGTCGCTCGCCGCGCTGCGCGAAGGCATCCGCTGGGAGTTCGAAAGCTTTCCCGAATACCTCGCCCTGCTCGAGCGCAGCGGCGTGGTGCCGAACGTCGTCGCCTTCGCCGGTCACTCGTCGATCCGCACCTGGGTGATGGGCGCCGACGCCTCGGCTCGCGCGGCGACCGACGACGAGATCGCGCGCATGGCCGAGCTGGTGCGCGAGGCGATCGCGGCCGGCGCGGTGGGCCTCGGATCGTCCACCAACGAGCCGCATAACGGCGAGGGTGGTGTGCCGATGCCCTCGCGCCTCGCCGACGAGCGCGAGTTCCGCGCCCTGCTTGCGGCGATGCGCGACGCCGGCCGCGGCGTCTTCATGCTCACCAAGGGCAGCACGACGAGCGTGCCCTTCCTCGAGGGGCTGGCAGCCGATACCGGCCGGTCGATCATCGTCGCCGCGATGTTCCATTCGAACACCGCGCCGACCCGTGTCTTCGAGCAGGTCGAGCAGATGAAGCAGGCGCAGGCGCGTGGCCGGGAGATCATTCCGCAGGTCTCGTGCTGCGCGCTGACGATGGAGTTCACGCTGCGCTCGGCCTATGTGTTCGAAGACAACGCGACCTGGAAGCAGGCGATGCGGACGCCGCAGGCCGACCTGCCGCGGCTCTACGCCGATCGTGCCTTCCGCGACGGGTTCAAGGCGGATCTCGAGGCGGGCGTCGGCCGGCGCCTGTTCAACAGCGAGTGGCACCGCCTGTTCCTGCGCGAGGCGAAGGCGCCGCAGCATCGCGGTCTCGAGGGGCGTTCGCTCGCCGATCTCGCGGCGGCGGAGGGCAAGCACCCCGTGGACTGGATGCTCGACTTCGCGCTCGGCGAGGATCTCGACACGCTCTTCGTCGCCGAACTCCTCAACAGCGATCCGGACTCGGTGGCGCGGCTGATCAACGAGGAGAGCGCGCATGTGTCGCTGAGCGACGCGGGCGCGCATCTGACCTTCCTGTGCGACGCCGATTTCGGGCTCAACCTGCTCGGCCACTGGTCGCGCGAACGCGGGGCCCTGCCGCTCGAGAAGGCGGTCTGGAAGCTGACCGGTCATCCCGCGCGGCTCTTCGGGCTCGAGGACCGGGGCGTGCTGCGCGAAGGTGCCGCCGCCGACCTGCTGCTCTTCGATCCGCGCAGCGTCGGGCGCGGTCAGCGCCGACGTGCCTGGGATCTGCCGGCGGGCGCCTCGCGTCTCGTCGCCGAGGGCAGGGGCGTGCACGGCGTCTGGGTCAACGGGGTGCGGGTCGTTGATGCGCGCGGACCGATCGCATCCGCCGCGCGGACCGGCCGCATCCTGAGGGAGTTCGCGGGGTCGTGACGCTGGCTGGCGGGGCGGGGTCCGGAGCCGGTCCCCGCCCGCCGCATGGCGCCTGTCAGTAGGCGCCGAACTTCGCGAAGAAGTCGTTGCCCTTGTCGTCGACCACGATGAAGGCCGGGAAATCGACGACCTCGATGCGCCAGATCGCCTCCATCCCGAGTTCAGGATAGGCGATGCACTCGACCTTCTTGATGCAGTCCTGCGCCAGCACGGCGCCTTCGCCGCCGACGGAGCACAGATAGAAGCCGCCATGCTTCTTGCAGGCGTCGGTCACGACCTTCGAGCGATTGCCCTTGGCCACCATGACGTAGCTGCCGCCGGCGGCCTGGAACTGGTCGACGAAGGAATCCATGCGGCCCGCGGTGGTCGGTCCGAAGGCGCCCGAGGCATAGCCCTTCGGCGTCTTCGCCGGGCCGGCGTAGTAGATCGGGTGGTTGCGGAAATAGTCGGGCAGGGGCTTGCCGGCGTCGAGGTCGGCACGCAGCTTGGCGTGGGCGAGGTCGCGCGCGACGATGAGCGGACCGGTCAGCATGACGCGGGTCGTGACCGGGTGCCCCGAGAGGATGTCCCGGATCTTCGCCATCGGCTGGTTGAGGTCGATCCTGACCACGTCGCCGCCGAGCTTCGCAGCGTCGATATCGGGCATGTACTGCGCGGGATCGGTCTCGAGTTGCTCCAGGAAGACGCCGTCGCGCGTGATCCGGCCGAGCGCCTGGCGGTCGGCCGAGCACGAGACGCCGATCGCGATCGGCAGGCTGGCGCCATGGCGCGGCAGCCTGATGACCCGGACGTCGTGGCAGAAATACTTGCCGCCGAACTGCGCGCCGATGCCGTTCATCTGGGTCAGCTTGTGGACCTTCTCCTCCATTTCGCGGTCGCGGAACGCCTGGCCCCAGCGGTTGCCCTCGGTGGGGAGGCCATCGAGATAGCGGCAGGTGGCGAGCTTGAGCGTCTTGAGCGCAAGTTCGGCCGAAGTGCCGCCGACGACGATCGCGAGGTGGTAGGGCGGGCAGGCGGCGGTGCCGAGCGTCTTGATCTTCTCGTCGAGGAACTTGAGCAGACCATCCGGCGTCAGGCGCGAGGGCGTCTCCTGGAACAGGAAGGTCTTGTTGGCCGAGCCGCCGCCTTTGGCGACGTAGAGGAACTCGTATTCGTCGCCGCCGGTGGCATAGAGGTCGATCTGCGCCGGCAGATTGTCGCCGGTGTTGACCTCCTTGAACATCGTCAGCGGCGCGAGATTGGAGTAGCGCAGATTGCGTTCCGCATAGGACCGGAACACGCCGCGCGAGATCTCCTCGGCATCGTCGAAGCCGGTCCAGACCCGCTGGCCCTTCTTGCCCATGATGATCGCCGTGCCGGTGTCCTGGCACATCGGCAGCACGCCGCCGGCCGAGATGCAGGCGTTCTTGAGCAGCTCGTACGCGACGAAGCGGTCGTTTGCGGACGCCTCCCTGTCGTCGAGGATCGCGCGCAGCTGCTTCAGGTGTCCGGGCCGCAGCAGATGCGCGATATCCGAAAACGCGTTGAAGGCGAGATCGGCCAGGGCCTGCGGGCTCACCTTCAGGAGGTCGGCGCCGTCGAAGCGCGCGGTGTCCACATAGGCGCCTTCGAGTTTCCGCCAGGGCGCGTCGTGATGTGCGACCTCGATCAGGTCGCGATAGGAGAATTCGGCCATGTCCTCGCATCCGGACGCTCTCGCATCCGGCTCCTCTGGTCGGCCCGGTCGCACGGGGCCGGTTGCGCGCCTCGCGGCGGGTTCACTTCTTGCGGAAGGCGTCGAGCTTGACGATCCGCTCGCCAGCCTCGGCTGCGGGGGGCGGGTCCGCGCGATCCCGGTCGCGGTCGCCGGTATTCTCGGTCGCGGCGGGGCGCGGTTCCGCGCGCATCGCCTCCGGCACGATTTCGGGGGCCTGGAACTGGAGTCCGAACTGGACCGACGGATCCACGAAGGCAGTCACCGCCGCGAAGGGGATCTCAAGCCGCTCGTGCTTCGAGTCGAAGCTGAGCGTGACCGCGAAGCCGGTTTCGTCCACCTCGAGGCCCCAGAACTGGTACTGGAGCACGATCGTCATCTCGCTCGGGAAACGCTGGCGCAGCACCGGCGGCACGCGGGTCGCGGGATGGTCGGTGCGGAAGGTGATGTAAAAATGATGCTCGCCGGGAAGACCGCGCTCGGCCGCCTGCGTCAAGGCCTCGCGCATCACCGCCCGCAAGGCGCTGTCCATCATCCGTTCGTAGTCGAAACCCTGACGCGACACGTCCGCCTCTTCCCCTCTGCCCGGGCCACGCGGACGCGACCGGGCCTTGTCTTCCCCTGCGCGCGGCGCACCGCGCGCGTCAGTGGGGGGCTTCTGTTGCCCGGTGCCCCCCGAACCGCGACTAGGCGTCTTGGACCGACCCGCTAGGGTCAGGCCGCGACGCGGTTGTCGAGAGCCACGTTATCGTTGGCGTCTCTTGATGGCCCGATGACGGCGGTACCATGCCGGGCAAACTTCGTGCCTTTACTCGCGCGTCGATCCTGGTTCGCCCCCGCAGGTTGGTGGAGGCGCCGGGCACTGCCCCCGGGTCCGCATCGGCTATTGCGCACGCTATTTATCGCCATAGTCGGTTTCCCGACGCGGCCAATATAGGCGCTTGTCCGGCGCGGAGAAAGGGGCGCAACGTCGCCACGCGGCCGGTTAATCTCGCGCCGTTCCCGATTCGGGGGTTTCATGCGCCAGTACCACGATCTCCTTCGCCTCATCCTGGACCGCGGGACGACCCGGACCGACCGCACGGGCACCGGGACGCTCAGCGTGTTCGGCCATCAGATGCGCTTCGATCTCGAGGCAGGGTTCCCGCTGGTGACCACCAAGAAGGTCCATCTGCGCTCGATCATCCACGAATTGCTGTGGTTCCTGCGCGGCGAGACGAATATCCGCAGCCTGCGCGAGAACGGGGTCACGATCTGGGACGAGTGGGCGGATGCGCAGGGCGAACTCGGACCGGTCTATGGCCATCAATGGCGGAGTTGGCCGGGGCGCGACGGCGGCACGATCGACCAGATCGCCGGGCTGCTGGAGCAGATCCGGCGGACACCCGACAGCCGGCGGCTGATCGTCACGGCCTGGAACCCGGCGGATATCGACCGGATGCGGCTGCCGCCCTGCCATTGCCTGTTCCAGTTCCACGTGGCGGAGGGTCGGCTGTCCTGCCAGCTCTACCAGCGTTCCGCCGACGTGTTTCTCGGCGTGCCGTTCAACATCGCCTCCTACGCGTTGCTGACCATGATGGTCGCCCAGGTGACCGGGCTGCGGCCCGGCGAGTTCGTTCATACGCTGGGCGATGCGCATCTCTACCTGAACCATCTCGAGCAGGCGCGCACCCAGCTCGCCCGCGACCTGCGGCCCCTGCCGCGCATGGAAATCGACCCGTCCGTCGGGGATCTCTTCGCCTTCCGCTACGAGCATTTCCGGCTGACCGGCTACGATCCGCACCCGCATATCGCCGCACCGGTGGCCGTATGACGCCGACGGTGGTCCTGGTCGTCGCGACCGCGCGGGGCGGCGCGATCGGGCGGGGAAACACGCTGCCATGGCGGCTGCCCGAGGATCTCAGGCGATTTCGCGCCATCACCCTCGGCCATGCGGTGGTGATGGGGCGGCGCACCTGGGACTCGATCGGGCGCAGCCTGCCTGGCCGCACGAATATCGTGATCACGCGCGACCCGTCCTGGCGCGGCGAGGGTGCGCGGCGCGCGGCGGATCTCGGCGATGCTCTGGCGCAGGCCGCAGCCACCCATCCGGGCCAGCCAGCGATGGTGATCGGCGGTGCCGAGATCTATGCCCTGGCGCTTCCGCGCGCGACCATGGTCCACGTCACCGAGATCGACCTCGACGTTCCCGATGCAGACGCGTTCTTTCCGGCACTCGATCCAGCCGTCTGGACGCGGAGCGAGGCGCAGTCCGCGACCGGCGCTGACGGAACCGCCTATCGCTTCGTGGAGTATCGGAGACGCGCCTGACGCGCGACTCCGGACGGTTCGGGCGTCACGCGCTGGCGGTCACTCGACGACGATGCGTGGCGCGGCGCGCGTGGCGCCGTCTCCCGACAGCTTTTCCCAGATCCGGTCGGCGATCGCGCGATAGGCCTTGGCGTGCGGTCCTTCGGGATCGCTGACGACGATCGGACGCCCGCCATCCGAGGTTTCGCGGATCGCGATATGGAGCGGCAACTCGCCCAGGAACTCGGTGTCCATGCGCGCCGCTTCGGCCTTGGCGCCGCCATGGCTGAAGATGTGCTCGACATGGCCGCAATTGCTGCAGACGTGATAGCTCATGTTCTCGATCACGCCGAGCACCGGCACGGCGACCTTGCGGAACATGTTCAGCCGCTTGCGGGCATCGAGCAGGGCGATGTCGTGCGGCGTGGCGACGATAACCGCTCCGGCGAGCGGTACGCGCTGCGCCATCGTCAGCTGGGCGTCGCCGGTGCCTGGCGGCATGTCGACCACCAGGACGTCGAGCTCGCCCCAGGCGACGTCGCGCAGCATCTGTTCGAGCGCGCTCATCACCATCGGACCGCGCCAGATCATCGGGGTGTCCTCGGCGACGAGGAAGCCCATCGACATGACCTTCACCCCGTAATTCTGCATCGGCAGCAGCGTCTTGCCATCGGGTGAGGTGGGACGACCGGAGATCCCCATCATGCGCGGCTGCGACGGGCCATAGATGTCGGCGTCGAGAATGCCGATCCGCAGGCCCTTGGCGGCCAGGGCGAGGGCGAGATTGGTGGCGGTCGTCGACTTGCCGACACCGCCCTTGCCGGAGGCGACCGCGACGATATGGCGGACGCCCGGCACGAGTTGCTTGCCGCCCGGGCTGTTCGGGCTGCCGGCGGGGCCGGTCCCCGGCGCGCGCGGCGCGGCCTGCGGGGCGGAACCGCGCTCGGCGGTCAGGACGACGGTCGCCGAAAGGACGGCGGGCAGCGCCGCCACGGCCTTCTCGGCGCTCTTGCGCAGCGGCTCCATGTGCGGCCCGCGCTTGGCATCGACCTCGATCGAAAACCCGACATGGCCGTCGCGGATCGTCAGGCCCTTGACCATGCCGAGGCTGACGATGTCCTGGCCGCGATCGGGATCCGCGACGCGACGCAAGGCGCCCAGCACGTCGGCTTCGGTCAGCGATTGCGCCATGGTCGGAGTTCCTTTTCGCTTGAATTCGCCGAGGGCTGGCCAATATCACCGACCGCACCGGCGGGAGGCGAGACGATTTCGCCGGCGCGTCATATAAGATCTGTCGGCGTCGCGCCAAGCGGCGCAGGCGGGACCAAGCAACGGCGCAGCATCCTGATCTCACGGGGCGTGCCACTGAATTCGGAGGCGGAACGATGCCCTGGTCGCAAGGCGGTGGTCCCTGGGGAGGCGGGTCTGGCGGCGGAGGTGGCGGCAAGAGCCCCTGGGGCCGGCCTCCCGGTGGTGGAGGCGGTGGTGGTGGTGGCGGCGGCGGCGGGGGTGGAGGCCCCTTCGGCGGTGGCCAGCCGCCCAACATCGAGGACCTGATCAAGCGCTCGCAGGAACGCATGAAGAGCGTCCTGCCCGGCGGCGGTTTCGGTGGCTTGCGCGGCATCGCGCTGCTCGCCGGCGCGGCGGCGCTGCTGTGGATCGGCAGCGGGCTCTACATCGTGCAGCCGAACGAGGTCGGCATCGTGCTGCGCTTCGGACAGGCCGTACGCCTCGATGGCCCGGGCTGGAACTATCACCTGCCCCGGCCCATCGAATACGTGATCAAGCCGTCGGTCACTGCGGTCAATTCGATGGATATCGGCTTCCGTTCGGCGGGCGAGGCCCGCGGTCGCGCCGTCACGCGCCCCGAGGAGGGGCAGATGCTGACGGGCGACGAGAACATCCTGGACATCCAGTACACCGTCTTCTGGCGCATCAAGGACGCACGCGCCTTCGTGTTCAACATCTTCGCCCCCGAAGGCACGGTGCGGGCGGCTGCCGAGAGCGCGATGCGCGAAGTCGTCGGCAACATGCGCGCCCAGGAGGCGTTGGCCCAGGGGCGTGTGGCGATCGAGACGAACTCTCAGAAACTGCTCCAGCAGATCCTCGACGAATACAAGGCGGGCATCGAGATCACGCAGGTGCAACTGCGCGGCGTCGAGCCGCCGGCTCAGGTCATCGACGCCTTCCG
>CAYSUY010000028.1:0-10981 GCA_964434345.1 uncultured Acetobacteraceae bacterium | reverse complement strand
GCGACGTCCAGCGCGCCCAGGCCGATCGCGAGCGGTTGCGCAACGAGGCGGAATCCTATCGCAATCAGGTCGTCCCCGAGGCGCGCGGACAGTCGCAGCGCATCGTCCAGGAGGCCGAGGCCTATCGCCAGCAGGTGCTGGCCCAGGCGCAGGGCGAGGCGCAGCGCTTCACCTCGCTCTACGAGGCCTACCGGCTCGCGCCGGAAGTCACCAAGCGCCGCCTCTATCTCGAGACGATGGAGGAACTGCTGTCCAAGACGAACAAGGTGATCATCGACCAGCCGGCTGGCCAGTCCGGCGTCGTGCCTTTCCTGCCGCTGCAGGACATGATCCGCCGGCCGGCGCCCTCTGCGGCCCAGCCGGCCCAGCCCGCGGGGACCCGCCCATGAAGACCGGCATCGCTACCGTCCTCCTCGCCGCGCTCGGCGCGATCGGCGCGATCCTCTACACCAGCCTGTTCGTGGTGGATCAGCGCCAACAGGCGCTGGTGATCGAGTTCGGCAATCCGCAGCGCATCATCCAGGACGCCGGACTGCAGTGGAAGAAGCCCTGGCAGAACGTGATGTTCTTCGACAAGCGCCTGCTCGATTTCGACGCCGACGCCCAGGAAGTGACGCTGGGCGATCAGCGCCGCATGGTGGTCGACGCCTATGTGCGCTACCACATCGTCGATCCGCTGGAGTTCTTCAAGACGGTGCAGACCGAGTCGGCGTTCCGTCAGCGCCTCGGCGCGGTGGTCAACTCCACGCTGCGCAACACGCTCGGCCAGGTGCCGTTCGCGGCGCTGCTGTCCGATCGTCGCGCCGCGGTCATGCGCGACGTCCGCGATCAGGTGGCCCGGGAATCGGCCCAGTTCGGCGTGCGGGTCGAGGATGTGCGTTTCGTGCGCGCCGACCTCCATCCGGACAACAGCCCGGCGATCTTCCGGCGCATGCAGACCGAACGCGAACGCGAGGCGCGCGAGGCGCGTGCGCAGGGATCCGAACAGGCGCAGCGCATCCGCGCGGAAGCGGAGCGCGAGAAGACCGTGCTGGTCGCCGATGCGCAGCGCCAGGGCCAGATCCTGCGCGGCCAGGGCGATGCCGAGGCGACCCGCGTCTACGCGGAGGCTTTCGGGCGCGATCCGGCCTTCTACGATTTCTGGCGGTCGCTCGAGGCGCAGCGCAAGGCGCTGTCGGACGGGACCACCTTGCTGCTCTCGCCGGACAGTGATTTCTTCCGGTTCTTCCGCGACATGGACGGCAAGCCGCAGACGCGCCCCTGAGCGGGGCCGCAGGCGGGCTTGGATCATACGGGACGAGGCGATCATGGGTTCGATCACGCGGTTCATCGCTTCCACTCTCGCCGCCGCGCTGCTCGGCCTGGGCGCGGCGCAGGCCGGCGCCCAGACGCGATTGCCGCCGCCTGGCGCTCCGGCGGCCGGCTTCGCCGACCTCGCCGAGCGTCTCCTGCCGGCAGTGGTGAACATCTCGACCACCCAGGTGGTTCGGCAGGACCGCACCCCCGGGCAGCGCCGCCCGGACGCGCCGCAATTCCCGCCTGGCTCGCCGTTCGAGGAATTCTTCAAGGAGTTTTTCGAGCGTGGCGGCCGTGGCGGCCAGGATCAGGCACCGCGCCGCGCGCAATCGCTCGGTTCCGGCTTCATCATCGACCCCTCTGGAATCGTGATCACCAACAACCACGTGATCGCCGAGGCCGACGAGATCAAGGTGACGTTGCAGGACAACACCGAACTGCCCGCGAAGTTGCTGGGGCGCGACGCGAAGACGGATCTCGCCGTGCTCAAGGTCACGACCTCCCGGCCGCTGCCGTCCTTGTCCTTCGGCAATTCCGACCAGGTTCGCATCGGCGACTGGGTGCTGGCGATCGGCAATCCGTTCGGCCTCGGTGGAACGGTCACCGTCGGCATCCTCTCGGCGCGCGCCCGCGACATCAACACCGGGCCCTATGACGACTTCCTGCAGACCGACGCCGCGATCAACCGCGGCAATTCCGGTGGGCCGCTGTTCAACATGGCGGGCGAGGTCGTGGGCATCAACACGGCGATCTACTCCCCCACCGGCGGTTCGATCGGGATCGGCTTCGCGGTGCCGTCGTCCCTCGCAGCACCGATCGTCGCCCAATTGCGTGAATTCGGCCGCACGCGTCGCGGCTGGCTGGGCGTGAACATCCAGACGGTCACGGACGAGATCGCCGAGAGCCTCGGCCTGTCGAAGGCACGTGGCGCCCTGGTGGCGCGCGTGACCGAGAAGGGGCCCGCCGAGAAGGGCGGCATCCAGTCCGGCGACGTCGTCCTTCGCTTCGACGGCAAGGATGTCACCGACATGCGTCGCCTGCCGCGCATCGTCGCGGAAACCGCGGTCGGCAAGTCGGTCAAGGTCGAGGTGTGGCGCCGGAATCAGTCGATCATGCTCGACGTCATGCTCGGCGAACTGGAAGAGAACGAGCAGCAGGCGGCTGCGCCTCAACGGCCGCGTCCGCAGCAGGCGGCGCCGGCCACGGTGGATGCCCTGGGGATGCAGCTCAGTGTCATCACCCCTGAATTGCGCGAGAAATTCCAGATCCCCGGCGGCTCCAAAGGCGTCCTGATCACCAAGGTGGATGAGGGCTCGACGGCCGGCGAGCGCGGCCTGCGTATCGGCGACGTGATCGTCGAAGTCGCCCAGCAGGAGGTCAGCCAGCCCGCCCAGGTGCTGGAGAAGGTCCAGGAAGCGCGTCGCGCCAACCGGCGCAGCGTGCTGATCATGGTCGAACGCGCGGGCGAGCAGCGTTTCGTCGGGCTACCCGTGGAGCCGCGCGGCTGAGGCGGCCGGCGGCGCGCCGGGGGAGGGCGCGCATCATGGGGCTGTCGACACGCCGCCGCGGCGTTCTCGGCGCGGCATTCGCGACTGCGGCCGCTGTTGCGGGGCGGCCGGCGCGCGCAGCGCCGCCGGTCCGGATCGGGCTGCTCCTGGAGATGACCGGGCCACTGGCCTCGACCTCCGAGGACATCGCGTATGGCTTCGCGCTGGCGCTCGACGAGGCCGATCGGCGGGCCGGCGGGCGCGCGATCCATGTCGTCGTCGAGGACACGCAGGGCAAGCCCGCGCGCGCCGTGGAGCGTTTCAACAAGCTGGTGCAGGCCGAGTCCGTCGATCTCGTCGTCGGTCCGACCGGCTCGGCCGAGGCCCTGGCGCTGCGCGATGTCGCGCATGGTCTGGGGATGCCGCTCCTCGTTCCGAATGCCGGCGCCACCATCCTGACCGCCGAGAAATGCAGCCCCTTCCTGCTGCGCGTGTCCTATGCGCATGAGCAGGTCGTCGCGCCGCTGGGAACCTGGATGGCACGCGAGGGCCAGGCCCGCAGCGCGTATCTGCTCGGTGCGGACAACATCGCCGGCAGGGACCACGCCGCCGCCTTCCGCAAGGCCTTCCTGGCGGCCGGAGGCATGATCGCGGGCGAGGAATTCGTCCCGATGACGTCCCAGGATTTCGGCCCCTATCTCGGTCGGCTGAAGCTGCACCGCACCGATGCGATCTTCGCCTCGTTCTTCGGTCCGGCTGCGGCGCGGTTGCTCGAGGGGATCGAGGCCTTCGGACTGCGCGGCGCGCGTCTGTGCGGCCCCGGTTGGCTGGTCTCGGCGCTCGACCTGCCGCGCATCGGCGCCCGCGCGGCCGGGATCGTCGGTGCCACCGCCTATCTGCCGGAACTCGATACCGAAGCGAACCGCGCCTTCGTCGCGGCCTTCACGCGCCGGCATGGCCGGCCGCCGAGCGAGTTCGCGGCCCAGGGCTACGACGCGGCGCGGCTGGTGCTGGCGGGCATCGAGGCGCTGGAAGGCAATGTCGCCAACCGGCGTGCGACCGCGGCGATCCTGGCACGCAGCCCGTTCGAGGGCGCACGCGGGCGCCTCGCACTCGATCCGCGGACAAACAACATCGTCCAGGACATCCACATCTTCGAGACGCGGCTGCGGCCGGGCGGCGAGGGTATCGACTTCCACATGCTGGCGCGGGTGCCGCAAGTGCGGGTGGACCCGGAGCCCTGTCAGATGGGGTGACGCGTACCGGCGGTTCAGCCCCTGGGACGCCTGCGCTTCGGCGCGCGGCCTGTGTTGCCGTCGCCGTCGCCCTCGCCGTGCGGCGTTTCGCCCCAGCGCTGGACGAGGCGGGTATCGATCCCGAACAGATCCAGGCAGCGACCGACCGAGTGATCGACGATGTCGTCGATGGTCCGCGGGGAACCGTAGAAGGCCGGCACGGGAGGCGCCACGATGGCACCCGCTTCGGTGGCCGCCGCCATCGCCCGGATATGGCCGAGATGGAGCGGCGTCTCCCGCACCATCAGGACGAGGCGGCGGCGTTCCTTCAGGACGACATCCGCGGCGCGGGTCAGGAGGCCCGTGGTCTGGCCATAGGCGATTTCGGACAGGCTGCGGATCGAGCACGGCGCCACGAGCATGCCGATCGTGCGGAAGGACCCAGAGGAGATCGGCGCGCCGACATCCCCCGGCTTGTGGACATGCGTGGCGAGGGCATGCACGTCGCGCAGTTTCAGCCGCGTCTCATAGGCCAGGGTCAGTTCGGCGGACGGCGTCATCACCAGATGGGTCTCGAAGCCCAGCTTGCCGAGCGTTTCCAGGGCGCGCACGCCGTAGATGATGCCGGACGCGCCGGAGATGCCGATCACAATGCGAGGGGGCTGGGTCATGCGACACATCATTCCATCGACTGGCGTGCGCGAACACGCTGTTCTTTACCTTTGATTAAGCTATCGACCTCATCATCCCAGGTCTTGATTAAGGAGTCGCCATGCTGATCGCCGCTGTTTTGCGTCCTTCCGATGACCTTCCTGCCGATCGACGTGCATTTCGCCGTCATTCGGTCAACCTTGGCGCGAGTTTCGACTTCGACGGGCAACCAAGCCCGGTCTCCTGCCTCGTGATCGACGTCTCGCAGGGCGGGGCCCAGATCATGGGTCGCCTGCCCGAGGGGGTCGTCGATGCAAAACTCGAGATCGACGGTTTCGACCCGCTGCCCTGCCGTGTGATCTGGCGGACCGAGACGAAGTTCGGGCTACGCTTTATTAACGAACCCAAGGACGTCGCGGCGCGGCTCGCGAAGCTGATCAAGGGCGAGTGACACCGGCATTCGCCGGGGCGGGTTCGGCGAACTCGCTCCGGCGATAGCCCTGCAAGAAGAGCAGCGCGGTGAGGTCGCCATGGGTGACCGACATCCGCGCCGCGGCGGCGACCCGGGGCTTCGCGCGGAAGGCGACGCCGAAGCCGGCGAGACCGAGCATGTCCAGGTCGTTCGCCCCGTCGCCGGTCGCGATCGTTTCGTCCAGGCTCAGGCCGTGGGTCCGCGCGAGCCTGCGCAACGTGTCGGCCTTGCCGGCCCCGTCCAGGATGGGTTCACGCACCGTGCCGGCCAGCGACGTGCCGTCGATCAGGATCTCGTTCGCCTCGTCGTGATCGGCCGCGAGGCCTGCGCGGACCCGGCGGGAGAAAACCGTGAAGCCGCCGGAGACGATGGCCGTGAACGCGCCGGCACCGCGCATCGTGGCGATCAGCGTCGCGGCGCCGGGCATGGCGACGATACGGCCGGCCGCGGCGTCGAGGAGCGCGGCCGGGCGTCCGGCAAGCAATCCCACCCGCGCACGCAGCGATTGCTTGAAGTCGATCTCGCCGTTCATCGCGCGTGCCGTGACCGCGGCCACCTGCGGCCCGATCCCCGTCATCTCCGCCAGTTCGTCGAGCATCTCGTTGCGGATCAGCGTCGATTCCATGTCCGCCACGAGCAGACGCTTGCGGCGTTTCGCCAGTCCCACGAGGTTGACGTCGACGCCTTGGCCGGCAAGCGCGGCACGCGCTGCCGCGAGGGTGGCGCCTGGATCGGCATCCGGAGCGATCGGCAAGTCGCAGGCCTCCGACGGCGCCAGCCAGTCGGGCGCGCCGAGGCCGCCGACATGCACGAGGCTTGCGAGCAGGGCGCGATCGAGGCGACCTTCGGGGGCGACGAGCGAAAGGATCCAGGACATGCGCCGCGCGATCTACGCGAGAATTCCGGAGCGCGCCAGGGCGCCGTCGGCGCCGTGAGCCGGCGCCCTCCTGTCATCGTCGTCGGCGGGCCGACGGCATCGGGGAAATCGGCCCTGGCCCTGGCGCTGGCCCGCGCCTTCGACGGCGTCGTGATCAATGCCGATTCGATGCAGATCTATGGCGAGTTGCGGGTGCTCTCGGCGCGTCCCGGCCCCGAGGACGAAGCGGCGGCGCCGCATCGCCTCTATGGGGTGCTTTCCGCGCGCGCACGCGGTTCGGCCGGTCTCTGGCGCGCCATGGCGCTTGCCGAGATCGAAGCGGCCTGGAACCAGGGCCGGCAGCCGATCGTGGTCGGCGGCACGGGCCTCTATCTGCGGGTGCTGGAAGCCGGGATCGCGCCGGTCCCCGCAATCCCGGACGACGTCCGTGTCGCGCTGCGCGCGGCCCATGCCGAGCGCGGCGATCTCGGCCTGCACCGGATGCTGGCGGAGCGGGATCCCGAAGCGGCCGCGCGGTTGGCCCCGGCCGATGTCCACCGGGTCTTGCGCGCGCTGGAGGTGATCGCGGCGACCGGGCGAAGCCTGGCGGCCTTTCAGGCCGAACAGGTCGCGCCGCCGCCGCTGCCGTGCCGCCGCATCCTTCTCGCGCCGCCCCGTCCGGCTCTGGTGGAGGCCATCGACCGGCGTTGCGTGGCGATGGTCGGGGCCGGCGCCCTCGCGGAGGTGGTGGCGCTGCTGGACGTGGCGACCGACCCGGATCTTCCGGCGCGCAAGGCCGTCGGCGTGCCGGAACTGGCCCGGCATCTTGCCGGGGAGATCGGCCTGGACGCTGCGCTGGACGCGTTTCGGCAGGCGACCCGGCGCTATGCCAAGCGCCAGACGACCTGGTTCCGGCATCAGTTTCCCGAAGCCCTGGTCGTCGGCGCGCAATTTTCGGAAAGCCTGGCCCCAAAAATCTTTCAGTTTATTAGAGACAGCGATTGACCGGCGTTCTGGAGGCGACTAGGTTACGCGGCCTTCGCTGCGCTGCAGCAGCGCAGGCATGTCCATAGCCCTTGCCGAGAAAGCGAGACGTCAGATGTCCTCCGTCGCCGATGCCGCCCGCCCAGCCTCCCAGGCCGAGATGTCGGGTTCGGAAATCATCCTCAAGGCGTTGGTGGACCAGGGCGTAGAGTACATCTTCGGCTATCCCGGCGGCGCCGTATTGCCCATCTACGACGCGATCTTCCAGCAGAACGCGCTGCGCCACATCCTGGTTCGCCAGGAAGGCGGCGCGGTCCACGCGGCCGAGGGCTATGCGCGTTCGACCGGCAAGGTGGGCGTCGTGCTGGTGACCTCTGGCCCTGGCGCGACCAACGCCGTGACCGGCCTGACCGACGCGCTCATGGACTCGATCCCCATCATCTGCCTGACCGGCCAGGTGCCGACGCATCTGATCGGCAACGACGCCTTCCAGGAGGCCGACACGACCGGGATCACGCGGCCCTGCACGAAGCACAACTACCTCGTGAAGGACGTCAACCAGCTCGCGCGCGTGATGCACGAGGCCTTCCATGTGGCCACCAGCGGTCGCCCGGGTCCGGTGGTGATCGACCTGCCCAAGGACGTGCTCTTCGCCAAGGGCCCCTATCGCGCGCCGGAGACCGTGCGCCATCGCAGCTACAACCCGCGCCGCGAGCCCGACATGGCGCGCGTCGCCGAGGCGGTTGACCTGCTCGTCAACGCGAAGCGCCCGATCGTCTATGGCGGCGGCGGCATCATCAATTCCGGCCCCGAGGCGTCGCGGCTGGTGACGGAATTCGTCCGCCGTAGCGGGTTTCCCTGCACGCTGACGCTGATGGGGCTGGGGGCCGTGCCGGCCGCCGACCCGCATTTCCTCGGCATGCTGGGGATGCACGGCAGCTACGAAGCCAACATGGCCATGCATGATTGCGACGTCATGATCGCGATCGGCTCGCGCTTCGACGATCGGGTGACCGGCCGGCTCAACGCCTTCTCTCCGAATTCGCGCAAGATCCACATCGACATCGATCCGTCCTCGATCAACAAGAACGTGCGTGTCGACGTGCCGATCGTCGGCGACGTGGCGGTGACGATGCGCGCGCTGCTCGCCGAATGGCAGCGCCGCGATCCCACGCTCGACCGCAAGGCGATCGCCGCGTGGTGGGAGCGGATCGAACAGTGGCGCGGACGGAACTGCTTCGCCTTCGCGCAGGGGCCGGACATCATCAAGCCGCAATACGCGGTCGAGCGCCTCTACCAGCTGACCAAGGATCGCGAGACCTACATCACGACCGAGGTCGGCCAGCACCAGATGTGGGCCGCGCAACTCTATCGCTTCGAGAAACCCAACCGCTGGATGACCTCCGGCGGGCTCGGCACCATGGGCTACGGCCTGCCGGCGGCGATGGGCGTGCAACTCGCCCATCCCGACGCGCTGGTCGTCGACGTCGCGGGCGAGGCGTCGACGCTGATGAACATCCAGGAGCTTTCGACCATCGTCCAGTACCGGCTTCCGGTGAAGGTCTTCATCCTCAACAACCGTTACATGGGGATGGTGCGCCAGTGGCAGGAGCTGCTGCACGGCAACCGCTATTCCGAAAGCTACATGGACGCACTGCCGGATTTCGTGAAGCTGGCCGAGGCCTTCGGCTGCGTCGGTCTGCGCTGCACGAAGCCCGGCGATCTCGACGGCGTCATCCACGAGATGATGGGCAATGGGCGCCCGACCATCGTCGACGTCGCGGTGGACGAGAAGGAGAATTGCTTCCCGATGATCCCCTCGGGCGCCGCCCACAACGAGATGATCCTGGGGCCGTCCAGCGACGGCAAGCCGGGCAAGCCCGTCTCCGAAGAGGGCATGGTCCTCGTCTGACCGCCCGTCCGGACCGCAAAGGAAGATCCGCCCCATGCCCGTGCAGCATCCCGTCGAACGTCACACCATCGCCGTCATCGCCGACAACGAACCCGGCGTGCTCGCCCGCATCGTCGGCCTGTTCGCCGGTCGCGGCTACAACATCGAGAGCCTGACCGTCGCCGAGACCGACGCCGACAAGCATCTCTCGCGCTTCACCGTAGTCACGTCCGGCACGCCGATGGTGATCGAGCAGATCAAGTCCCAACTCGACCGGCTCGTTCCCGTCCACAGCGTTCGCGACATGACGCTGGGCGGCCCGCATGTCGAGCGCGAACTCGCGCTGCTCAAGGTCGTCGGCACCGGCGAGAAGCGGGTGGAGAGCCTGCGTCTGGCCGATGTCTTCCGCGCCAAGGTGATCGACTCGACGACCGAGTCGTTCGTCTTCGAGATCACCGGGGCTACCGACAAGGTCGACGCCTTCATCGGTATCCTGCGGCCCCTCGGCCTCGTCGAGGTCAGCCGCACGGGCGTCGCGGCGATCGCGCGCGGCAAGACACCGATGTGAGCGACTGGCTCCTGCCGCTGGCGTCCATCGCGCTTGCCAATCTGCTGGGCGCGATGTCGCCGGGGCCAGCCTTCGTGCTCGTCCTGCGCGTCGCGACGGCGGGCGGTCGCGATGCCGCCTGGAGACCCATCGCCGGGCTGGCGTTGGGCGCAGCCGTCTGGACCGCCGCGGCGCTCTGGGGGCTGCAGGCCCTGTTCGCCGCCTTGCCCTGGCTGGCGCGCATCCTGCCGCTGGGCGGCGGCGCATTTCTGATCTGGTTCGCGTTGCGGATCTGGCGCGGCGCCACGTCGCCGCCGCCCGGGGTCGAGGCCGGCGGCGTGCCCGAGGCGGGCTTCGGCCATGCGCTGCTGCTTCAGGTCTCGAACCCGAAGGTGATGGTGTTCTTCGGCTCGCTGTTCCTGGCGGTGTTGCCGCCGCAATTGCCGCTCTGGGTCGAGTTGACGATCGTCGCGATGATCTTCGCGAACGAGTTCGTCTGGTACGGGATCGTCGCGGCGGTGTTCGGGAGCGCCCCGGCGCGCGCCGTCTATGCGCGCGCCAAGGCGCCGATCGACCGGATCATGGCGCTGCTTCTTCTGGCGCTCGGCGGGCGTCTCGTCGTCTCGGTCCTGGCGGGCTGAACGCCGCCGCCTCAGCGCATGAAGTACCAGCCGGCCATGAAGAGGCCGCCGGCGGTGACCAGGATACGCATCGCCATGTCCGGAATGACCCGCGCCAGCTTGCCGCCGGCGAAGCCGCCGACCAACGCGCCGGACAGCACCGCGATGGCGGCTGGCCAGTCCACCTCGCCGCGGACGATGAAGGTCAGCGCCGAAGTCGTCGTGATCACCACGCCCATCATGTTCTTGAGCGCGTTGGTCTGCTTGATGTCCTTGATCCCGGCGATGGCGTAGCCGGCCATCATGATGACCCCGAGACCGGCGCCGAAGAAGCCGCCATACATCGAGAAGGCGAACTCGCAGACGCGGCCGATCGCCTGCATCGCCGGGGACTTGCCGCCGCTGCCGCCACGCGTGGTCAGCCAGCGCGTGATCGGCTTGGAGAACCCGAAGATCAGACTGGCGACGAGCAGCAGCCAGGGGACGAGGCTGCGGAAGACCGCGGGATCCATCGCGATCAGCAACTGCGCGCCGACAAACCCGCCTGCGAGTCCGACCGCGAAGCTGATCATGGTTCGAGGTCCGAGGTCCCGGAGGTCGCGGAACTGGGCGACGACCGAGGTCAGCCGGCCGGGCCAGAGGGCGACCTGGCTCGTCGCATTGGCGAGTTTCGGCGGCAACCCGAAGGCCAGCAGGGCGGGGAAGGTGACCAGCGTGCCGCCTCCGGCCAGCGCATTGATGACGCCGCCTGCAAGGCCGGCGGCGGCGAGGAAGAGGGCGGTGGCGATATCCATGGGGTGGCCTTCCGGAACCTGATGCGTTGCGGACCCCCTCGACACCCTGGGAGGGACTGTGCTTCAAACCGCGCGCCGTCTGGGACATGCCCGTGCGGCGCCGTTCCAAGTCTCCAGCCGGGGGTTTCCTTCGATGCGTGTGTACTAC
>CAYSUY010000027.1:0-30838 GCA_964434345.1 uncultured Acetobacteraceae bacterium | reverse complement strand
CATCTCGTCGCTGATCATGCTGGTGAAGGACAAGTCGCGGGACATCGCGATCCTCAGGACGATGGGCGCGGCGCGCGGCTCGATCCTGCGCATCTTCCTGATGGCCGGCGCATCGGTCGGTGCGATCGGTACCATCGCGGGATTCGTCCTCGGGGTGGCCTTCTGCGCCAACATCGAAACGATCCGGCAATGGCTGCAGAGCCTGATGGGCTGGCAACTCTTTCCCGCCGAAATCTATTTCCTCTCGCGCATGCCCGCGAAGATGGACCCTGTCGAGGTCGCCTACGTCGTGGCGATGGCGCTCGCCCTCAGCTTTCTCGCGACGCTCTACCCGTCCTGGCGGGCGGCGAGGCTGGATCCTGTCGAGGCGCTCCGCCATGAGTGAGCCGGCCCTGCAATTGCGCGACGTACAGAGACGCTTCGCCCAGGGTGGCGGAGGGCTGCATGTGCTGCGTGGCGCATCGCTGCGCCTCGAACGCGGTGAAGCCGTCGCGCTCGTCGGCCCTTCCGGCGCCGGAAAGTCGACGCTGCTTCACGTCGCGGGGCTGCTCGAGCCACCGGATACGGGGCAGGTCCTGGTCGACGGGGAAGACGGCGCGCGCCTTGGTGATGCCGGCCGTTCGCTCATTCGGCGACGCAAGCTCGGCTTCGTCTACCAGTTCCACCATCTGCTTCCGGAGTTTTCGGCGCTCGAGAACGTGATCGTCCCGCAGATGATCGCGGGCACCCCATACGCCGAGGCGGCACGCCGCGCGGCCGAACTCCTCGAGCGTGTCGGGTTGTCGGCGCGGGCCAGCCATCGTCCAGGCCGGTTGTCGGGCGGGGAGCAGCAGCGCGTCGCCATCGTCCGGGCGATCGCCAACGCGCCGCGGGTGCTGCTCGCGGACGAGCCGACCGGCAATCTCGATCCATCGACGGCCGGGGCTGTGTTCGCTGAATTGATCCGATTGGTTCGCGAGACGGGGCTCGCCGTCCTGATGGCGACGCATAATCCGGACTTGGCCGCTCGGATGGACCGGACGCTGCGCCTCGAGGACGGCGTGCTGGTCTCCGCCTAGAGCGAACGGCTATCCTGGGGGGATGATCCCGACCGGTCCTGGCAGATGACAGACCCCGCCACCTATCGCACGTTGTTCGCGGACGTCCCCGCGGCGACACAGGCGCCATCCACGCGCGGGACCGGTGTCTTTGCCGATGTCGCGCTGCGCGAATTGATCGCCACCAACCAGATCCTGGCGGACGAACCGATCGGCGAGGACCAGATACAGCCGGCGAGCATCGACCTCAGGCTTGGACGCTACGCCTATCGGGTCCGTGCGAGCTTCCTGCCCGGCGACCGGACGGTGATGGACAAGCTCGGGTCCTTCACCATGCATCGGATCGACCTCGAGGGCGGGGCGGTCCTCGAGCGTGGGTGCGTGTACATCGTGCCTCTGATGGAACGGGTCCAGCTCCAGGCCGGGATCTCCGGCCTCACGAACCCGAAATCTTCCACTGGCAGGCTGGACATCTTCACGCGCGTGATCGCCGACCGTGCGACCTCCTTCGACAAGATCGAAAGCGGCTATGGCGGGCCTCTGTTCCTGGAGGTTGCGCCACGGACCTTCAGCGTGCTGGTGCGACCTGGCACACGTTTCTCCCAGATCCGCTTCCAGCGCGGATCGGACATCGCCACCGGCGCGAAGCTGCGCGATCTCCACAAGCGTGTGCGACTGATCAGCGGCGTACCCGGCGAGCCGGTTTTCCGCGAGGGGCTGGTGGGCGTGACGGTCGACCTGGAAGGCGACAGCGCGACCGGGCTCGTCGGCTATCGAGCCAAAAAGCATTCGGACGTGATCGATGTCGAGCGGCGAAACCATTACGAGGTTCAGGATTTCTGGGAGCCGATCCGCACGCGTGCGCAAAGGCTCATCCTCGATCCCGACGATTTCTATATTCTCGTGACGCGCGAGGCGGTCACGATACCGCCCGATCACGCCGCCGAAATGATCGCCTACGACACGATGGTCGGCGAGTTCCGCGTGCACTATGCCGGCTTCTTCGACCCAGGCTTCGGCCATGGCGGCGACGGCGAAGGGAGCCGCGCCGTGCTCGAAGTGCGGTCGCACGAGGTGCCGTTCCTGCTCGAGCACGGGCAGACGGTGGGATGGCTGCGCTACGAACGCCTTACCGCCCCGCCATCGCGGCTCTATGGCAGCACCGCTGGCTCGAATTATCAGCGACAGGGTCTTCAACTCGCGAAGCAGTTCAAGCGGCCGACGTGATCGGCGGCCTGTCCGAGTTGGCACGGCCGTTGCTGTCCTGAGTGCGCGGCTTTCCGTCGTTCCGGCGGCGAGCGTCGCCCCAAGCAACGAAGGGATGGTCATGAGCATTCATGTCGCGCTTCGTCACCGTACCCTCTACCGCTACGACCGGCCGATCGCGCTGGGCGCGCAGACCGTCAGGCTCCGTCCGGCGCCTCACGCGCGCACGCCGATCCTGTCCTATGCGCTCAAGGTGGAACCGCATGGCCATTTCCTGAACTGGCAGCAGGACCCGCAGGGCAATTTCGTCGCGCGCCTCGTTTTCCCGGAAAAGACGGATCGTTTCGAGGTGACGGTCGACCTCGTCGCCGACATGACCGTCATCAATCCCTTCGATTTCTTTCTCGAGCCCGACGCGGAGTTCGTCCCCTTCGCCTACGATCCAGGGCTGGCCGAAGAGATCGCGCCATTCCTGCGGACGAACGAGCCAGGGCCTCTGTTCGCGAAATTCCTCGCGAGCATCGACCGTGGGCGGTCGCGCAGCATCGATTTCCTGGTCGCGCTCAACCGCCGTCTCGCGGCCGATATCCGCTACGTGATCCGGATGGAGCCCGGGGTACAGGATCCCGAGCAGACCCTGGCGCTCGGCATCGGATCGTGTCGCGACAGCGCATGGCTGCTTGTCCATGTGTTGCGCCATCTCGGCATCGCCGCGCGGTTCGTGTCCGGCTACCTGATCCAGCTGGCGGCCGATCAGGCGCCGCTCGACGGGCCCGCGGGACCATCCGCCGATTTCACCGATCTCCACGCTTGGTGCGAGGCTTATCTTCCGGGCGCTGGCTGGGTCGGCCTCGATCCGACCTCGGGGCTCCTTGCGGGAGAGGGGCATATTCCCCTCGCGGCGACGCCGGAGCCGAAAAGTGCGGCACCGATCGCCGGATCGCTCGAACGCGCGGAAACCAGTTTTTCCTTCGACATGGAGGTGACGCGGATCCGCGAGGCACCGCGCGTGACCAAGCCCTATACCGAGGCGCAATGGAGCGCGTTGTGCGCTGTCGGCGACGCCGTCGACCGGAGACTGCGCGGTGGCGATGTCAGGTTGACCATGGGCGGCGAGCCGACCTTCGTGTCCATCGACGATCCGGATGGACAGGAGTGGAATACCGCCGCGCTGGGCCCGACCAAGCGACGGCGTGCGGGTGTGCTTTTGCGTCGCCTCGCGGACCGTTTCGCGAGCGGCGCGCTGCTCCATTTCGGACAGGGCAAATGGTATCCGGGCGAGCAATTGCCGCGCTGGGCCTTGTCCTGCCATTGGCGCAGGGATGGCGAGGCAATCTGGCGCGATCCGCATCTTTTCGCCGTCGAAGGCGAGGGAGAGGGCACGCGCGCGGGTCCGGAAGACGCCCGCCTGTTCGCCGCGACTCTTGCCGAACGACTGGGGATCGATCCGGAACGTTCGATCCCAGGCTACGAGGATGTCTGGTACTACATCTGGCGCGAGCGGCGTCTGCCGACGAATGTCGATCCGTTCGACGCACGGCTCGATGATCCGTCGGAGCGTGCCAGGCTCGCACGCATCTTCGAGACCGGGCTGGATGCGGTAGTCGGCTACGCATTGCCTCTGCGCCGCGATCCGGGACCGGGCAATGGTCGCTGGAGATCCGGTCCGTGGTTCCTGCGACAGGAGCGAATGTTCCTGCTGCCTGGCGATTCCCCGATGGGGCTGCGTCTGCCGCTCGACAGCCTCCCCTGGGCGCCTTCGGAGGAGCGCGCGGATGACGTGCCGTCGGATCCCTTCGCGCCGCGCGCCGCGCTCCCGCCGCGGTTTCAATTGATCCAACCGGGGCGCGTGACGCCGCGCGTGGAGGATGACCGCGAGCGTCTGGCGATACAGCGAGCCGAGGGCAAGGGCACCGGTCGACGCGGCGAGCGCGCCGGCGGCGTGATCCGAACGGCTCTGTGCGTGGAGCCGCGTGATGGGCGTCTGCACGTGTTCATGCCGCCGATCGAGGCGGCCGAGGACTACCTGGACCTGATCGCCGCGGTGGAGGACACGGCCGCGCGGCTCGGTCGCACGGTGACCGTCGAGGGATACCCGCCGCCGCGCGATCCGCGCCTCGCACAGTTCAGCGTCACGCCCGATCCCGGCGTCATAGAGGTCAACATCCATCCTTCGACGACGTGGGACGAACTCGTCGAGCGGACGACCATCCTGTACGACGAAGCGCGGGCCACGCGGCTCGGTGCGGAGAAGTTCATGCTCGATGGCCGCCACGTCGGAACGGGTGGCGGCAATCATGTCGTGCTTGGCGCCGCGCAACCGGCAGACAGCCCGTTCCTCCGACGCCCGGACCTGCTGCGCAGCCTGGTTGCGTACTGGCAGCACCATCCTTCGCTGTCCTACCTCTTTTCAGGACTGTTCATCGGTCCGACGAGCCAGCATCCGCGGATCGACGAGGCCCGTGGCGACGCATTGCATGAGTTCGACATCGCGGCTGCGCAGGTGGATCGCGGCGGCGCCGACGTGTCCCCTTGGTTGGTCGACCGGATCTTCCGCAACATCCTGGTCGACGTGACCGGCAACACCCACCGCGCCGAATTCTGCATCGACAAGCTCTATTCTCCCGACGGCCCAGCCGGTCGCTTGGGGCTGCTCGAACTGCGCGCGTTCGAGATGCCGCCCCATGCGCGCATGAGTCTCGCGCAGCAATTGCTGCTGCGCGCGCTCGTCGCCCGGTTCTGGGACGCTCCCTATCGCCGCTCGGCGATACGCTGGGGAACACGCCTGCACGACGATTTCATGCTGCCGCATTTCTGCATGCTCGATTTCGGCGACGTCCTAGCCGAACTGAACGAAGCCGGCATCGCCATCGACCCGGCATGGTTCGATCCACATCGCGAGTTTCGCTTCCCGGTGATCGGCGAGGTCGCGTGCCGCGGCATGGAACTCGAAGTGCGGCAGGCGCTCGAGCCGTGGCACGTCCTCGGCGAGGAAGCAGGCAGTGGCGGTACCGTCCGGTATGTCGATTCGTCGGTCGAACGGATCCAGGCGCGCATGACGGGCTTCGTGCCCGAGCGCTTCGTGCTGGCGTGCAATGGCCGCGCGGTGCCTCTGCGCGCAACAGGTCGCGCCGGCGAGTATGTCGCCGGCATACGCTTCAAGGCCTGGGCACCCGCGAGCGCGCTGCATCCGACGATCGGTGTCCACGCGCCGCTCGTGCTCGACATCTTCGACCGCTGGAACGGCAGGTCGCTCGGCGGATGCACCTATCACGTCGCGCATCCCGGTGGCCGGTCCTACGAGCGGTTTCCGGTCAATGCCAACGAGGCGGCGGCGCGGCGGCGCGCGCGCTTCTTTGCGATCGGTCACACGCCGGGCACGATGCCGGAGCCGATCGCGGGCACGCCCGCGGAACTGCCTCTGACGCTCGATCTTCGGGCCGGCTGACAGGACGAAGGCCGGGGCAGGGAAGGCGGATGTCGCAGTCGGGCGAAGATCAAGCGGGCGGCATGGCGCGCGCCTGGGTGCATGCCGCCGCCGACGCCAATGCCTGGGACGAAATGGCGACCGGTCGCGGCGGAATCCGCGCGCATTGGCGACCGTTGTTCGCCGTGCTCGCGCAGCTTGGCGCCACCGGGCTCGCGCAGCGCGGTCAGCGTCTGCGCCAGCATCTCGAGGATGACGGGGTCACGTTCAACCTCTATGCCGCGGGGACGGAACGTGCCGGCAGGGACGGCGCACTCGATGCGCGGCCATGGATCCTCGACGCGATCCCGTTGTTGATTCCGGCCGCGGAGTGGCGCGCGATCGAGCGCGGCATCGCGCAGCGCGCCAGGCTCTTCGACATCGTTCTCGCCGACCTCCATGGTCCGCAGAACCTGCTCGCCGAACGGCGCTATCCGCCGCATCTCGTCTTCGGAAATCCCGAGTTCTTGCGCGCTTGCCGCGGCGCCGGTCCCGCGGCGCGCGGCCATTTCGTCCAGCATTACGCAGCCGATCTGGCCCGTGGTCCGGATGGCCGTTGGCGTGTGGTCGGCGATCGGCTCCAGGCGCCTGCCGGCGCCGCTTATGCCCTGCATCATCGGCGCGCGATGGCGCGGGCCATGGGCGAAGCCCTCGCGGTACAGGATATCCGACGCCTCGGCGGTTTCTTCGAGACATGGGCCGCCGATCTGCGCGCACGCGCGCCGTCGCGCACCGAAAATCCACGCGTCGTCGTCCTGACGCCAGGCCCGTTCAACGAGGCGCATGCAGAGCACGCCGCGCTTGCGCGCGAGCTCGGTGCGAGTCTGGCGCAGGGCTCGGACCTGACGGCGCGCGACGGAGGAGTGCATCTCAAGACGCTGGGCGGCCTCGAGCGGGTCGACACGATCCTGCGTCGCGTCGACGCGGCCTGGTGCGATCCGCTCGAACTGCGCGCCGATTCGGCGCTCGGAGTGGCGGGTCTCGTCGACGCTGTCCGGCACGGCGGAGTGCATGTCGCCAACGCGCTCGGCGCGGCGCTCGTGGAGGCGCCGGCAATGGCCGCCTTCCTGCCACGCCTCGCGGAGCGCCTGCTGGGAGAGGATCTGGCGCTGCCGTCGATCGCGACGTGGTGGTGCGGTCAGTCCTATGCGCTCGAGGAGGTCCTCGCGCGCCTGCCCGAACTGGTTCTAAGGCCCGCGCTGGCGCCTGACGGACGCATCTTCGCCATGGACGGGGCGGAGCGCGGCGCACGCGACGCGATGATCGCCGCGCTGCAGGCAACACCCTTCGATTTCGTCGCGCAGCAACGAATGGTGCCCTCGGTGGCTCCAGGTGAGGGAACCGCCGGATTGCACCCGCAGCCGATCGTCCTTCGGGTCTTCGCCACCGCGGATCGCGACGGTTACGCAGTCATGCCTGGAGGACTCGCACGCGTCCCGGCTGGCAACGATCCTCTGCGGCCGGGGCTCCAGCACGGCGGGCTCAACAAGGACGTCTGGATCGTCGACGAGCAGGGCAGCGACAGGGCACGTGCAGGCGTCCCCTTACGGGCACCGATCGTGATCCGGCGTACGAGCGGAGAGATTCCAAGTCGTGCGGCGGACGACCTGTTCTGGCTCGGCCGCAGCGTCGAGCGTGTCGACGGGTGCAGCCGCGTCCTGCGCGCCGGACTCGAGCGGGCTGTTGCTGCCTCCTGGGGTGCGCGCGAGCGGATCGAGATGGCGGCAATTCTGAGCGTCCTCGAGGCGGGAGGCGTAGTCCCGATCGGCAGCAGCGCCGCCGCGCCCGATGCGATGCATTCACGGATGCTGCTCCTCGATGCGTTCGCTCCCGGAGGCCTGCCAGAGGCGACATTGGCGACGATAGAGCGCCTGTCGGCGGCGGTCCGCGATCGCTTCTCGGTCGACATGCGCCGGACGCTGAGCCATCTCCTGGGTGATCTGCGGGGACGGATCGGCGCGCTCGACGCCGACGCAGGCCGTTTGCTCGACCTTCTGGACGAGTTGCTGCGCATGTCGGCGGCACTCTCCGGGCTTGCTTCCGAGAACATGACCCGGGGCAGCGGATGGCGCTTCCTCGACCTCGGTCGGCGGGTCGAGCGCGGCATCCATGTCGCACGCGTCGTACGATCGGCGATCGAGGTGCCGCAGGGCGCGTGGGAGGCAGGCCTTCGACTTGCGCTCGAACTCTGCGACTCGACGATCTCGTATCGGACCCGCTATCTCGCGGCCCTCCTCGATGCGCCGGTGCTGGACCTTGTCCTGCGCGACGCGAGCAACCCGCAATCCCTCGCATTCCAGGTCGACGGCGCCCGCGCCCATCTTGCGGCCTTGCCGCGTACCCCTGGCGCGCCGTCGGGCGACGATCTGGTAGCGGTGCTGCGCGACATCTCGACCATGGTCGATACGCTCGGAGAGACTGGGAAAGTCGGGCGCAGCGACTCGATCGACGCCCTGCGGACATCCGTGCTGGCCGTGGAGATGCGCCTGAAGACCCTGTCCGACGCTCTCAATGGCGCCTACTTCGCGCATGTCTCCGGAGCACGGATCGTGGGAGCGGAGTGATGCGGTTCCGCCTGTCTCACACGACGCGTTACATCTACTCGGCACCGGTCGATATCGCGCACCACGTCCTGCATCTCGATGTCCGCCGTCTGCCGTTTCAGGACGTCACCTGGTCGCATCTCTCGTGTACGCCGGAGCCGTCCTCGATCTCAGAGCGGATTGATCATTTCGGCAATCGCGTCACGCATCTGCGCCTTGGGCGGCCCCATGACAGCCTCTTCATCGCCTTTGCCGCCGAGGGCAGGGTGCATGCGCGCAGCGTTCCGGACGACGCGGCGACGCCGCCATGGGAGACGATCGCGGCGCAACTGCGGGGCGACGGGTTTCCCGAGGCGGTCGCCGCGAGCGAGTTTGCCCTGCCATCACCGTTGACTCCGTCGCTTCGCGACCTCATGGCGTTCGCGCGGCCCTGTTTCGCGCCAGGAGCGCCGGTTCTCGCGTGCGCACGCCGGCTGACCCGGGCGATCAACGCCGCGTTCCGCTACGATCCGGCGGCAACCGATGTCGCGACGCCGCTGGCGGATGCCTTCCGGCTGCGTGCCGGGGTATGCCAGGATTTCGCGCACCTGCAGATATCCGCGTTGCGCGGCATGGGGCTCGCGGCGCGCTACGTATCCGGATACCTCGCCACGCGTCCGCCGCCGGGCATGCCGTCCCTGCGCGGCGCCGATGCATCGCATGCCTGGGTATCTGTCTGGTGCGGCGCGCAGGCAGGATGGGTCGACCTCGATCCGACCAATGATTGCCTTGTCGGGCCGCGTCACATGGTTGCGGCCTGGGGCCGGGACTATGCCGATGTCAGTCCTGTGCGCGGGGTCCTGTCCGGCGGCGGCGCACACCGGCTCGAGGTCGGCGTCGATCTGGACGTGGACGACGGGACGGATACGATGCACGGCGACGACGGCCGATAGGGGCCGGTCCGAGCGGGGAGGGACGGCGATGTTCTATGGCGAGGTCGAAGGAACCGGTTTCGAGGTTCTGGATCCGCGGTTCGAGGCCTGTTTTGCAGGCCATGTGCGGGTGGAGCGGCTGTGGACCGGCGCGCGCTGGGCGGAAGGCCCCGCATGGTTTGCCGCTGGACGCTATCTGGTGTTCTCCGACATACCGAACGACCGCATGATGCGTTTCGACGAGACCGACGGATCGGTGTCGGTGTTCCGGGCGCCGGCAATGAACTCCAACGGCAACACCGTCGATGCCATGGGACGACTGGTCAGTTGCGAGCATCGTGGCCGACGCGTCACGCGAACGGAGATCAATGGCAGCGTCACCGTCCTCGCGGATCAATGGAAGGGGCGGCGCTTCAATTCGCCCAACGACGCCGTGGTCAAGTCGGACGGATCGATCTGGTTCACTGACCCCGATTACGGGATCATGAGCGACTACGAGGGCGAAAAGGCGGCCGGCGAGATCGGCGCCTGCAACGTCTACCGGATCGATCCGAATACCCGCGCCGTGGACGCCGTCGCGACGGATTTCGTCAAGCCGAACGGTATCGCATTTTCCCCCGACGAAAGCGTTCTCTACGTCGCGGACACCGGCGGCAGCCATGTGGCCGGCGGGCCGCGCCATATCCGGAAGCTTGCGGTGAAGGCCAACGGAAAGTCGCTCGGCAAGTCGAGCGTCTTCGCGGAGTGCACGGCCGGCCTGTTCGACGGTTTCCGGACCGACACGGAAGGTCGCGTCTGGACCAGCACGGGAGACGGCGTGCATTGCTATCTTCCCGACGGCGCATTGATCGGCAAGATCCGGATCCCCGAACTCGTCGCCAATGTCGAGTTCGGCGGACCGCGTCGCAATCGTCTGTTCATCTGCGGGACGACGTCGCTCTACAGCGTCTTCCTCACTGTCTCCGGGGCGCGCTGACGCGCCCCGGTTGTCGTCTCGCCCGGAGAACATATCCCTGCCATGCCGCACGCCGACTTCGTCCATCTGCGCGTCCATTCGGCGTATTCGCTCAGCGAAGGCGCGATCAAGGTCAAGGAACTGATCGGCTTGTGCAAGGCCGAGAAGATGCCGGCGGTCGCGATCACGGATACGGGCAACATCTTCGGGGCACTCGAATTCTGCAGCGCCGCGGCCGAGGCCGGCGTCCAGCCGATCCTCGGCTGCCAGATCTGGGTACGTCACGAGGCGGACGGCATGCGGCAGGCGAAGGCACCGGAACCGGCCCAACTCGTCTTGTTGGTGCAGAACCGCGCCGGCTACGCGAATCTGATCCGTCTGGTCAGCGAGGCGTATCTCGACACGCCCCCCGGCGAGACGCCCCAGACCCGTCTGGAACGGATATGCGAGTTGTCGGATGGCCTGATCGTCCTGAGCGGCGGCTGCCGCGGACCGGTGGGGCGCATGCTGCTCGAGGGGCGTGCGCCCGCCGCGGAGGCGATCCTGCGTCAACTGGCGGCTGCGTTCCCCGGCCGCACCTATGTCGAGATCCAGCGACATGGCGGCGCGGACGAAGAGCGCACCGAAGAGGCGTCGATCCGATTTGCGTATGATCTCGGTCTGCCGCTCGTCGCGACCAACGACTGCTACTTCGCGACCGCAGATGTCTACGACGCGCATGACGCGCTGCTGTGCATCGCCGACGGGGCCTACGTTGCGCAGGACGAGCGCCGGCGCCTGTCCGTCGATCATCGCTTCAAGTCTGCGGCTGATATGCGCGCGCTATTCGCCGATCTCCCCGAGGCCTGCGACAACACTATCACGATCGCGCGCCGATGCGGCTTCATGCTGGAGCCGGTCAAGAAGCCGACGCTTCCGACACCGCCGAAGGCGCGCCTGACAGGGGTCGAGGCGACGTTCCGCGAGCTTGCGACGCGCGGTCTCGAGGCGCGGCTGCGGCAAGTCGTCTGGACCGAGTCGATGGACGATGCGACGCGCGAGGCGGTCGCGCTGCCGTATCGCGAACGGCTGGCCTACGAACTCGGCATGATCGTGAAGATGGGCTTCGACGGGTATTTCCTGATCGTCGCGGATTTCATCCAGTGGGCGAAGTCTCATGGCATCCCGGTCGGTCCCGGCCGTGGATCGGGCGCGGGGTCGCTGGTCGCCTGGGCGCTGACGATCACCGATCTCGACCCGTTGCGCTTCGGCCTGCTGTTCGAGCGCTTCCTGAACCCTGAACGCGTCTCGATGCCGGATTTCGACATCGATTTCTGTCAGGACCGGCGTGACGAGGTGATCCGGTACGTCCAACGCGAGTACGGTGCCGACAGGGTCGCGCAGATCATCACCTTCGGGAAGCTGCAGGCGCGGGCGGTCGTGCGGGATTGCGGTCGTGTCCTCGGGATGCCCTATGGCCAGGTCGACCGCATCTGCAAGCTGATCCCCCAGAATCCCGCCAATCCGGTATCGCTCCAGCAGGCGATCGACGGGGAGGCGGCGCTTCGCCAGATGATGGAGGAAGACCCGGCGATCGCGCGGTTGATGGACATCGCGCTCAAGCTCGAAGGCCTCTACCGGCACGCCTCGACGCATGCGGCCGGCGTCGTGATCGGCGACCGGCCACTGGTCGACATGGTTCCGCTCTACCGTGATCCGCGTGCCCCGCTGCCGGCGACACAGTTCAACATGAAATGGGTCGAGCAGGCTGGCCTCGTGAAGTTCGACTTCCTCGGGCTCAAGACGCTGACCGTGCTCCAGCGTGCCTGCGATCTCGTCGCCGCCGGGCGCGGGACGTCGATCGACACGAGCGCGATACCGCTCGACGATCCGAAAACCTACGCCATGCTGACGCGGGGCGAGACGGTCGGCGTGTTCCAGCTCGAAAGCGTGGGCATGCGAGACGCCGTGCGCGGCATGCGGCCCGACCGGCTCGAGGATCTCATCGCCCTGGTGGCGCTCTACCGTCCCGGTCCGATGGAGAACATCCCGCGCTACAACGCCTGCAAGCACGGCAAGGAAAAGCCCGACTATCTGCATCCGACCCTGGAGCCGATCCTGAAGGAGACCTTCGGGGTGATGGTCTACCAGGAGCAGGTGATGCAGATCGCGCAGGTCATGTGCGGCTACTCCCTGGGGCAGGCCGATCTGCTGCGTCGCGCGATGGGCAAGAAGGACAAGTCGCAGATGGAGGCGCTGCGCAAATCCTTCGTCGAGGGCGCGGTGAAGCGTGGCGTCGACGACGCGAAGGCCAGCCACATCTTCGACCTCGTCGACAAGTTCGCCGGCTATGCGTTCAACAAGAGCCACGCGGCGGCCTACGCGCTGGTGAGCTATCACACGGCCTGGCTCAAGGCGAACTACCCGGTCGAGTTCATGGCGGCGTCGATGAGTTTCGACCTCGCGAACACGGACAAGCTCGCGACATTCCGGCAGGAACTGGATCGCCTCGGGATTGCCCTGCTGCCGCCCGACATCAATCGTTCGGAGGCGTCGTTTTCGGTCGAATTCGCCGAGGGCGACGCCAAGGGTGCCGTGCGCTATGCGCTGGCGGCCGTCAAGGGCGTGGGCCAGGCCGCCATGGAGGCGCTTGTCGCGGAGCGCAAGGCAAACGGTCCATTCCGCGATCTCGGCGATTTCGCGCGTCGGGTCGATCCGCGTCAGGTCAACAAGCGCCTGCTGGAACAGTTGGTGAAGGCCGGCGCCATCGACGTCCTCGAACCTAACCGGGCACGTGCGTTCGCGGCGATCGAGGCGGTGATCGCCGAGGCGAACGCCGAAACGGAGGCGCGTCAGTCAAATCAGTCGAGCCTTTTTTCCGGCGCGGGAGAGCGTCCGAAGTTCAGGGTGCCCAACCTGCCGGACTGGCCATCGAACCAGCGCCTGCAAGGCGAACTGGAGTCCATCGGCTTCTACCTGTCCGCGCATCCCCTCGACGCGTATGCCGTCGCCATGAAGCGGCTTGGCGTGGTGCGCGCGGCGGATCTGCCCCAGCGACTTCGTCATGGCGGCGCCGCGCGGGTCAAGCTCGCGGGATCCGTCATCAGCAGCCGAGAGCGCGTCTCGAAGCAAGGCAACCGGTTCGCCTTCGTCCAGTGCTCGGACGCGAGCGGCGGGTTCGAGGTGACCGTGTTCTCCGAGGTGCTCGTGATGTCGCGTGAGTTGCTGGCCTCCGGCAAGCCGCTGCTCCTGTCCGCCGATGCGCGACTCGAGGACGAGAGCATCAAGCTCCTGGCTCAATCCTTCCAGTCTCTGGACGCAGCGGCCGCGAGCGCCGCCGCCGGGTTGCGGGTCGCGATCAACGACGAGGCCGCCCTGTCCGGTCTGCGCGACATCGTCGCGGGCGAGCGGTCGGGGCGCGGGCGGATCGTTCTCGATCTTGTACTCGGTCCTGAGGAGCGTGCCGAAATCCAGGTTCCCGGCGCCTTCCTGGTGTCGGCCGATCTGCGAGCGCGGCTCGGCGGGCTGCCTGGCGTCGTCGAGGTCGTCGAGATCTGACGTCCGACGCCGACTCAGGCGTCGATGCGGATCGGCATCGCGCGGTTCACGAACTCGCGCACCGTCTCGATCTCGGCGTCGTTCACGGAGATGCAGCCCGCGGTCCAGTTCCACGCCATCCCGTGCGTGGCGACGAGGTCCGTGGGCGGCCAGCCGCCATGACCATGAATGCCGATCTCGTCGCCCAGGCGCTCGCGGGACAGGCCACGCAAGGCGCCTGCTGCCACGTCGCGGGCGTTCGGGTAATCGATCGGATGGAACCATTTCCATCGCGCCGAGCGGCGCGCGGGGAACACCGTGTAGTCGCCAACCGGGGTCCGCGCATCGTCGCGGATCTGCTTGTGCCCGTGCTCTCGTCCGAATGCGGCCCGGAACTGGTGGACGGGCCTGCCGCTGTCCAGAAGGACCAGGAGATTGGTGCCACGGCGGGCGTAGAGGCTGGGGCCAGGCGGGGCGTCTGCGCGGGCGGTCGCGCCGGGCAGGAGCACGGCCGTGGCGAACAGGATATGGCGGCGCAACATGGGACGCGACAGGGTGGCGCGGTTTCGCTGCCGAGGCAACCAGCCCGTTCGCAACTCTCGCCAGAAGCCAGTGCGGATCCGCGCGGCCGCGCGAAGCCGCCATGACGGTCATGCCGGCCCTGTACGGGACAGCGCTTGGGTCTTGCGCGGTCCGGGGGGAGTGGCTAGAACCCCGGCGTCGCGGTGGGGTGGTCCCGCCGGACACAACCCTCACGCGGAAATCGCGGCCCGGACGCCCAGCGCGTCGGCCGTTTCCGGTGCCCGAGAGATCGGGTGCAGTTCCGCGGCGGACCAACCGGAGAAAGGATACGCTCCATGGCTATGCCAGATTTTTCCATGCGCCAGTTGCTCGAAGCCGGCGTGCATTTCGGCCACCAGACGCGGCGCTGGAACCCGAAGATGCAGCCGTACCTCTTCGGCGTGCGCAACAATGTCCACATCATCGACCTGCAGCAGACCGTACCTCTGCTCGGCCAGGCCCTCGAGGCTGTCCGCGAGGTGACGTCGCAGGGTGGCCGCGTGCTGTTCGTGGGCACGAAGCGCCAGGCGCAGGATCCGGTGGCTGCTGCAGCGCAGCGCTGCGGACAGTACTTCGTGAACCATCGCTGGCTGGGCGGAATGCTCACCAACTGGAAGACGATCTCGAACTCCATCCGACGTCTTCGCGACCTTGACGAGCAGTTGGGCGGCGAGACCAAGGGGCTGACCAAGAAGGAGACGCTGAACCTCACGCGCGAGCGCGACAAGCTCGAGCGCGCGCTGGGCGGCATCAAGGAAATGGGCGGTCTGCCCGACATGCTCTTCATCATCGACACGAACAAGGAGTCGATCGCGGTGGAAGAGGCGCGTCGCCTGAACGTGCCGGTCGTGGCCATTCTCGACTCGAACAGCGATCCGGCCGGGATCAGCTTCCCGATCCCCGGCAACGACGACTCGCTGCGCGCGATCCAGCTCTATTGCGACCTCGTCGCGGGCGCGGTGCTCGAAGGATTGCAGGCGGAGATGGTAGCGTCGGGCATCGACGTGGGCGCGCAGGAGGATCTTCCCACCGAGGCGGCAGTCGCCGAAGAGGCGCCTGCGCCGGTGGAGGGAGAGGCCGTGGTTGCCGCGGCCGAAGGCGGCGAGGAGGCGGCTCCCGCTGCCGCGCCGAGCCCGGCCCCGCGCAAGCCCGCCGCCCCGCGCGCCAAGAAGCGCGCTCCTGGCGCCTGAACTGGGCGTCTGCACCTGACGCGTGGCCCGGTCTGCGACGCCGGCCGGGCCACGACGAACCGAGAACCTGGAAGGACGAGCGACATGGCCGAGATCACGGCAAGCCTGGTCAAGGAGCTTCGCGACAAGACCGGCGCGGGCATGATGGATTGCAAGAAGGCGCTGACCGAGACGGCTGGCGACATCGAGGCGGCGGTCGATTGGCTGCGCAAGAAGGGCCTTGCGGCGGCCGCAAAGAAGGCTGGACGGATCGCCGCCGAGGGATTGGTGGCCGTGACGGCCTCCGGCCCGCGCGGCGCGGTGCTCGAGGTCAACGCCGAGACCGACTTCGTCGCCCGCAACGACCAGTTCCAGGCTTTTGCTGCGGCCGCCGCCGAGGTGGCGCTGGCGGTCGGCGGCGATCTCGAGAAGACCAAGGTCGCGGCCTTTCCGGGCGGTGGTACCGTCGCGGACAAGCTGACCAACCTGGTCGCGACGATCGGCGAGAACATGAGCCTGCGCCGTTCGGCGTCGCTCTCCGTTCCGGCTGGCGTGGTCGTGAGCTACATCCACAACTCGGTCGCGCCGGGACTGGGCAAGATCGGTGTCCTCGTGGCGCTGGAGTCGACCGGTAACGCCGACCGCCTGTCGGCGCTTGGCAAGCAGATCGCGATGCACGTCGCCGCGGCGAACCCGTCCGCGCTCGATATCGGCAGCGTCGATCCGGCAGCGCTCGAGCGCGAACGCGCAATCCTGACCGAGCAGGCCGCCGCATCGGGCAAGCCGGCTCAGGTCATCGAGAAGATGGTCGAAGGCAGGCTCCGCAAGTTTTACGAGGAAACGGTTCTGCTCGAGCAGGTCTTCGTCGTCGACGGCGAGAGCCGGGTCAAGGATGTGGTCGCCGCTGCGGCCAAGGAACTTGGCGTGACGGTGAAGCTCTCGGGCTTCCTGCGCTATGCGCTCGGCGAAGGTGTCGAGAAGAAGCAGGAAGATTTCGCCGCCGAAGTTGCGGCGCAGCTGAAGCGCGACTGAGACCAGAGGAACCGCCATGGCGGCGTCCGTGCAACCAGGATCGGGGCATCCGGAGCCGCCTGCGGGGCCGCGCTACAGGCGCGTGCTGCTCAAACTGTCGGGCGAGGCCCTGATGGGCAGCGGCGATTACGGCCTCGAGGCGGAGACCGTCGGGCGGGTCGCATCCGAGATCAAGGGTGTGCTCGCGATGGGCGTCGAGGTCGCGGTCGTGATCGGCGGCGGCAACATCTTTCGCGGCGTTTCCGGCGCTGCGAAGGGGATGGAGCGCGCTTCCGCCGACTACATGGGCATGCTCGCGACCGTCATCAATGCGCTGGCGATGCAGAACGCCCTGGAACAGCGGGGCGTCGATACGCGCGTCCTGTCGGCGATCCCGATGTCGACCGTCTGCGAGCCCTATATCCGGCGGCGGGGTATCCGCCATCTGGAGAAGGGCCGCGTGGTCATCTTCGCCGCTGGAACCGGCAACCCGTTCTTCACGACCGACACGGCGGCGGCGTTGCGCGCATCGGAGATGGGCTGCGACGCGTTGCTCAAGGCAACCAAGGTCGATGGCGTCTATAGTGCCGACCCCAAGAAAGACCCGAACGCCGTGCGCTACGACCGGTTGGACTATATGGATGTCCTGGCGCGCGATCTCGGGGTGATGGACGCATCCGCAATCAGCCTTGCGCGCGAGAGCAAGATACCGATTCTTGTGTTCTCGATACACACGGCGGGCGGATTCGCGGACGTGATCCAGGGGCGCGGGCGCTGCACGATCGTGGCGGACAAGACCCTGGGCTAGGGTGACGCGGCCTGCTCGGGATCCCCCGAGAGAGGCCGCACGGTGATGGCTCGGGGCGGGCAAAGGCTCAAACCAGAGGGGCAAGGAACGCATCATGTCGGCCAGCGCGAATGTCGATGAATTGAAGCGGCGCATGAGCGGCGCGATCGATCTCCTCAAGAAGGAGTTCTCGGGGCTGCGGACTGGACGTGCGTCGGCGAACATGCTCGAACCGATCCAGGTCGACGCCTATGGGAGCCACATGCCGCTCAGCCAGTGCGGCACGGTCAGCGTCCCGGAACCGCGGATGCTCGCGGTGCAGGTCTGGGATCGCGGCCTCGTCAAGGCGGTCGAAAAGGCGATCCGGGAGTCCAATCTCGGGCTCAATCCCATGATCGATGGACAGCTCATCCGCGTGCCGATCCCCGCGCTGACCGAAGATCGGCGCAAGGACCTGATCAAGGTCGCCCATAAATATGCCGAACAGGCCCGCATCGCCGTCCGCAACGTTCGGCGTGACGGCATGGAGGCGCTCAAGGCGCTCGAGAAGGCCGGCAAGATCAACGAAGACGATCAGCGCAAGCGCAGCGCCGACGTCCAGAAGGCGACCGACGATTTCATCAAGAAGATCGACGAGATGCTTGCAAGCAAGGAGAAAGACGTCGCGCATGTCTGAACCGCGCGACGCCGCGCCGGTCGTGGCGGGTGCCGGTCTCGGGCCCGTGCCCACGCATGTTGCGATCATCATGGATGGCAACGGGCGGTGGGCGAAGCGCCGGGGTTTGCCCCGTGTGGCTGGACATCGGCGCGGCGCCGATTCCGTGCGGGCCGTGATCGAAGCGGCCGTCGAGCAGGGGGTCCGTCATCTGACCCTCTTCGGGTTCTCGTCCGAGAACTGGCGGCGACCCGCCGATGAGATCAGCGACCTCATGGGATTGCTGAGGCACTACCTGCGCGCCGAACTCGCCGAACTCCATCGCAACGGCATCCGCTTGCGGGTCGTCGGGGAGCGCGACCGGTTGGCGCCAGATATCGTCGCGCTGATCCGCAACGGCGAGGAGACGACCGGCGGCAATACGCGGCTCCATCTGACCATCGCGCTCAGTTACGGCGGCAGGGCCGAGATCGTCGCCGCCGCCCGGCGCATCGCGGAGGATGTCCTCGCCGGGACGTTGCGGCTTGAGGATATCGATGAAGACCGCCTGGCGACGCGCCTGTGGACCGCGGGCGTTCCGGATCCCGATCTTCTGATCCGGACATCGGGCGAAAAGCGGGTGAGCAATTTCCTGCTCTGGCAAAGCGCCTATACCGAATTCGTCTTCGTCGACACGCTGTGGCCGGATTTCGGCAAACAGGAATTCGCCGACGCGATCTCCGAGTTTCGCCGTCGTGAGCGCCGCTTCGGATCCGCGGGGAGTTGACCCGTCCGGAGGGACGGCGGGATGGGCGCAGGGATTGCGCACCCGCCTGATCTTCGGGGTTCTGATGGGGGGCGTCGCGCTGGTTGTGCTGCGCCAGGGTGACGCCGCGTTCGCCGCCCTGGTCGCGGTCGGAGCGGTGGCGATGGCGTGGGAATGGACACGCCTTTGCGCGTCGGGCCAATCCTTCGGGCGTGTCGGCATCGTGACGGCCGGCGGGTTCGTCGCTGCGACCCTGCTCGCCTTCGTGGACCATGCGGGCCTTGGCTTGGTCGTCTGCCTCGGCGCGGCGGTGGCAGCCGCCATGCTCGCGCGCGGCCGAGAGGGGATAGGGCCGGGCTGGGCGGCGCTAGGCATCCTCTATCTCGGGCCGGCGCTGGTGTCCCTGGTCTGGCTCCGCGGGCATGATGACGATGGGGAGCGGATGATCCTTTGGCTCATCCTTACGGTCGTCGTGACCGACACAGGGGCGTTTTTCGCCGGGCGCCTGATCGGCGGCCCGCGTCTCGCGCCACGGATTTCTCCGAAGAAAACCTGGGCGGGGCTGGGCGGGGCCGTCGTCGGGAGTGCGGTCCTTGGACTGACCTACGCCTCGTTCGACGCACGCGCTCCCGATGCCGGGGTGCTGGCGCTTGCGGGCGCATTGCTCGCCTGCGTTGCACAGATCGGAGACCTTGCGGAATCCTGGGTCAAGCGCCATTTCGGCGCGAAGGATTCGAGCCATCTGATCCCAGGCCATGGCGGCATTCTCGATCGGGTCGACGGTCTCGTCGCCGCGGCCACTGCCTTCGCGCTCGCGCAATGGATCCTCGAGGGAAGATGGCTGAGCTGGGGGGCCTGATGTCCTGGCGGACCACCAGAGTCTCGTCCATCAAGTTAAGTTTTGTCACTTAAGTTCTGTTTTATAAAGATTTATTCCGTGCACATCGAGCGACCTGTCACCGGACGATACGCGGTCGCCCGATCCTCACGCAGAAGGTGAGATATGTTTGAAAACGCGTTCTCTCTCATGACTTATGTCGTACCGTTCCTGCTCGTTCTTACCGCCCTGATCTTCGTGCATGAGTTGGGGCATTTCTGGGTCGCGCGACGGGCCGGCGTGAGGGTCGAGACATTCTCCATCGGCTTCGGTCGCGAACTGATCGGATGGACGGACCGCGCCGGGACACGGTGGAAGATCGGCTGGCTTCCCCTGGGAGGCTACGTGAAAATGTTCGGCGACGCCGATGCGGCCAGCACGCCCGACCGTGCAGCAGAAGTCGGCATGTCGGACGCGGACAAGGCGGTTTCGTTCCATCACAAATCGCTCGGATGGCGCGCCGCGATCGTCGCCGCGGGCCCCATGGCCAATTTCCTCTTCGCGATCGTGATCTTCGCGGCGCTTTTCCTGGGGCATGGCCGACCGGTTACCGCGCCCGTCGTGGGATCCGTCGTCGAGGGCATGCCGGCCGAGAAGGCTGGCATGCGCGGCGGCGACCGGATCGTCGCCATCAATGGCCAGTCAATCGATCGCTTCGAGCAGATCCAGCGTGTCGTATTGTTGAATCTCGACAGCCCGTTGCAGGTCGATCTTAAACGTGGCGACGAGGCGATCCGTCTCGCGTTGCGCCCGGTGATCATCGAGGAGACCGACAGGCTCGGAAATCCGATGCGGCTGGCACGGCTGGGGATACGCTCGGCGGGACAGCGGGAGGTCGAGGAGATCTCTTCGCCGACACGCGCAATCTGGCTCGCCATCGAGGAGACCTGGGTCCAGACGGTGGGCAGCCTCCAGGCGGTGGGGCAGATGATCGTCGGGCGGCGGGGCGCCGACGAACTCAGCGGGCCGCTGGGAATCGCCAAGGTTTCGGGAGAGGCCGCCCAGTCGAGCCTGTCGACGCTCATCGCCCTGGCGGCAACCCTGTCGATCAGCCTGGGCCTCATCAATCTGTTCCCGATTCCGATGCTGGATGGAGGACATCTGGTGTTCTACGCTTTTGAGGCGGTGCGTGGCCGGCCGCTGGGGCCGCGGGCGCAGGAATACGGTTTCCGGCTGGGCCTCGTTCTGGTAGTGAGCCTGATGGTGTTCGCAACGTGGCAGGATCTGGTGCGGTTGCGAGTCGTCCAGTTCGTGGTGTCTCTGGTGAGTTGAGGCGCATCCGTTCCGGGTGGGCCCACTCGCCGGCAAGTGAGAAGGGGCGGGTCTTGCGGTTTCTGACGGGATTGCGGGCGTCGGCCCTGCTTGCGCTGCTGTGCGTCGCCGTCGCGTGCGCGGTGCCGGCGCGTTCTTCGGCTCAGGTCATTGCCGACATCCGCGTCGAGGGCACGCAACGCATCGATCCCGCGACCGTCCGCTCGTATCTGCTGGTGAAACCCGGCGACCAGTTCGAGCCGGAGCGTCTGGACCGGGCGTTGAAGGCGCTGTTCGCGACCGGCCTGTTCTCGGACGTGTCGCTCGACCGGGACGGGGCCGTGCTCGTCGCGCGGGTCGTCGAAAACCCGATCGTCAATCGCATCCAGTTCGAGGGCAACCGGCGGGTGAACGACGACCTCCTCAACCAGGAGGTCCAGCTCAAGCCGCGCCAGGTGTTCACACGCACGAAACTTCAGGCCGACGCCAAGCGCATCCTGGATCTCTATCGCCGCTCCGGGCGCTTCGCGGCCAGCGTGGAGCCGAAGATCATCGAATTGCCGCAGAACCGCGTCGACGTCGCGTTCGAGATCATCGAGGGCGACGTCACGGGGGTGCGCAAGATCGCCTTCGTCGGCAATCAGCGATTCTCGGAGGCGCGCCTGCGCGACGCGATCAACACCAAGGAAAGCCGCTGGTACCGGTTCCTTTCGACCGCCGACACCTACGATCCCGACCGCATCTCCTTCGACCGCGAGTTGTTGCGGAAATTCTATCTTTCTCAGGGCTACGCGGATTTTCGCGTCGTCTCGGCGGTGGCGGAACTGACGCCCGACCGCGAATCCTTTTACGTCACCTTCACGATCGAGGAAGGCGAGCGCTACAAGTTCGGCGCCGTCGATGTCGCGGCGCGCATGCGCGATCTCAAGGCAGAGCAGATCCTCGATTCGATCTCGACCCAGGCCGGCAGCTGGTACGACGCGGACAAGGTCGACGACTCGATCCAGAAGATCACCGACCGCCTCGGGGCGCTCGGCTATGCGTTCGTGGATGTCCGGCCCAGGGTCTCCCGCGACCGCGATCAGCGTACCGTTTCGATCGTGTACGAGGTGCAGGAAGGCCCGCGGGTCTATGTCGACCGGATCAACATCGCGGGAAATGTGCGCACGCTCGACCGCGTCGTTCGCCGTGAGATGAAACTGGCGGAAGGGGACGCGTTCAACACGGCCAAGCTGCGTCGCTCCCGCCAGCGTCTCCGCAATCTCGGCTTCTTCGACAAGGTCGACGTCGTCAACGTGCCCGGAGACACTGCCGACCGCACCGTCGTCAACGTGGACGTCCAGGAGCGTTCGACAGGCGAGGTCAGTTTCGGGATCGGCTTCTCGACATCGGACGGTCCGCTTGCCGATATCCGTCTGCGCGAGCGTAACCTGCTTGGTCGCGGGCAGGATTTCATGGTCGGGTTCACGGTGTCCGGCCGGCGGCAGGAGATCGATCTCAGCTTCGAGGAACCCTATTTCCTCGACAGCAACGTCGCCGCGGGTTTCGACCTCTTCCGGCTCAAGCGCGACTTCCAGCGCGAGGCCAGCTACGACGTCGACAGCTATGGCGGGACCGTGCGGGCACGCTACGAACTGAGTGACAATATCCGGCATACGCTGCGCTTCACGGGCCGCAGCGACACGATCGAGAACGTGAGCAGCAACGCCTCGCGCTTCATCAAGGAGCAGGTCGGGACGTTCACCACGATCGGTCCCGGCCACGACATCATCTATGATCGTCGTGACGACCGCTTCGATCCGACCGACGGGTATTTCGTACGCCTGTCGCAGGATTACGCGGGCTTTGGCGGCGACAGCCACTGGCTGCGCAATCGCATCGCGACCGGGATCTATTATCCCTTTACCGAGGACAATGTCGGCAGCTTCACCACCGAGTTCGGCTACATAGCCGATTTCGGCGAACCGGTTCGCATCAACCAGCGTTTCTTCGTGGGCGGCGAAAATCTACGCGGCTTCCGCACGGCCGGTGCCGGTCCGCGCGATACGGTGACGAAGGACTCGCTCGGCGGCAAACGCTACGGGATCGGGTCCGTTTCGATGACGTTCCCGACCGGGATCCCCCGTGAAATCGGCATGCGCGCCTTCGCATTCAGTGACTTCGGGACGCTGTGGAGCACCGACGCAAAGGGCTCGACCGTCGCGGACGAGCCGACGCTGCGCGCCTCGATTGGTGTGGGCCTTGCCTGGCGCTCGCCGCTTGGACCGCTGCGGATCAGCCTCGCCTATCCCGTAAAGAAGGAAAGCTACGACCGCGACGAGATATTCCGGTTCAGTTTCGGCTCCAGGTTCTGAAGGTTGCTCAGATGACGTCTCCCAGGTCCATGATCGGGTCTTTTCGCGGCCTGGCGATGCTCGCCGCGGTCCTCGTCGCGCTGCCCGGTCAAGCACAGATCCAGCTCCAGGCGCCGCCCCCTCAACCCGCGCAACCCGCACCCCAGCCGGCTCCGCAGCCCGCGCAGCCGCGACCGGCTCAGGCGCAACCCGCGCAGAGCCAACCGGCACGTCAGCCGCAGCCACAACCGCAGCAGCCGGCACGGCCCGCTCAACCGCAGCAGGCACAGCCCGTTCAACCCCGTCTGCCGCAATTCCCGGCCGAACTGCCTGCGCCTGGAAGCGTGTTCGTCATCATCGACGGGCGCCTCATCATGACGCAGTCCAATGCGGCCATCGGATTGCGACAGCAGGCCGAGCGTCAGAACCAGGCCCTGCGCGCCGAGGTTCAGAAGCAGGAGCAGGAGTTCAAGAACGCGCAGGCGGAGTTGCAGCGTCAGCAGCGCGGTCAGGTGCCTCAGGACCAGCTCGAAAAGCGCGTCCGCGACCTCCAGAAGCGGATGTCCGATGCGCAGACCAGTCTGCAGGAGCGCACCAGGACGCTCGATCGTGCCTTCGCCGAGGCCGAACAGAAGATCTATCAGGCCATGCTGCAGGCGACGGTCGAATTGGCTCAGGAGCGGAATTACCAGGTGATTCTCGACAAGGCGCAGGTCGTCGTCGTCCAGAGCCAGTACGAGATCACCGGGGAGATCCTCAACCGCGTCAATCAGCGCGTCGCCAGCGTACCGCTTCAAGTCCCCGGAAAGTGACGCCGGCAGGGCGTTTGGTATGGCCGATCCCCGTTTCTTCGCCTATGCGGGTCCACTGAGCCTCGGTCGGCTCGCAGAGTCCGCGACGCTCGACCTAGCCCCCGGAGTCAACCCGCACCGCGTCATGAATGGTGTGGCGACGCTTGCCGACGCCGGTCCTGAAGACGTCACGTTCCTCGATAACCGACGCTATCTGGGGGATCTGCGTGTGACCCGCGCGGGCGCCTGCATTCTGCACCCCAGTGTCATGGATCGCGCGCCGCCGGGTATCGACCTCCTGCTCAGCCCCGAGCCCTACAGAGCCTTCGCCCGCGTGGCAGCCCTGTTCCATCCCGAGCCTGCTGCGCTTGGCACCTTGGATCCACGCGCCACCGTCGCGCCGGACGCGCGGCTCGGTGCAGGCGTGGAGGTCGGACCCGGGGTCGTCATCGGTGCCAACGCCGTGATCGGGGACGGGACATCGATTGGCGCAAACAGCGTCGTCGGCCCGGGCGTCGAGATCGGCCGTGTCTGCAGGATCTCCCCAAACGTCACGATCAGCCACGCGCTCATCGGCGACGGCGTGCGCGTTTTGCCCGGCGTGCGGATCGGACAGGATGGATTTGGCTACGCCATGGGGCCGGCCGGGCATCTGAAGGTGCCTCAGCTCGGACGCGTGCGTATCGGCGACGGGGTCGAGATCGGCGCGAATACGACGATCGACCGGGGAACGCTGGGAGATACGATCATCGGTCCCGGCTGCGTGATAGACAATCTGGTGCAGATCGCCCACAACGTGCGCCTCGGACGTGGCTGCGTGATCGTGGGGCAGGCGGGGATCTCGGGCTCCACCCATCTGGGTGATTTCGTCGTGGTCGCGGGGCAGGCGGGGCTGGCGGGGCATCTGCGCATCGGAAGTGGCGCGCAGATCGCGGCAAAGAGCGGCGTGCACCGCAGCATTCCTGCCGGAGAGAGCGTGGGCGGTTTCCCCGCCGTGCCGATCCGGGAATTCCGGCGCATGGCAGGTACCTTGCGCCGCCTCGCGCGCTCCAGTTCCGGGGCCGCGGACGATGAGCGAGAGTGAGGTACACGGGTGATGGATAATCAGGCTCAGCCTCAGGCGGCGGACGGCGCCGTCACGGTCAAGTCCATAGATATCGCGCGGATCATGCGGATGATTCCGCATCGTTATCCGTTCCTGATGATCGACCGCGTGGTCGACCTCGTCTCGGGCGAGAGTTGCATCGGGATCAAGAACGTGTCGATCAACGAACCTTTCTTCCAGGGCCATTTTCCGCAGCATCCGGTGATGCCGGGCGTTCTTGTGATCGAGGCGATGGCGCAGACCGCGGCGGTGATCGTCGTCGAGAAACTCGGCTTCGAGAACGAGGGCAAGCTCGTCTATTTCATGACCATCGAGGAAGCGCGCTTCCGCCGCCCGATCGGCCCTGGCGACCAGGTGCGCATCCATTGCAAGAAGGAGCGCAGCCGCGGGAATGTCTGGAAGTTCAGCGCCGAAGCCCGGGTCGACGAGACGCTCTGCGCCGAGGCGACCTATTCGGCGATGATCCTGGACCGCTGATGGCTGGCATTCACCCCACTGCGATCATCGCGCCCGGTGCGGAGCTTGGTGCCGGCGTCGCGATCGGTCCGTTCTGCGTGATCGGGCCGAAGGTCAGGCTCGGCGACAATGTCGAACTCGTCAGCCATGTCTGCATCGACGGTGTCACGACCATTGGGCCGCGGACGCGGATCTTTCCGTTCGCCGTGATCGGCCATCAACCGCAGGACATGAAATACAAGGGTGAGGAGACCCGCCTCGAGATCGGTGCCGACAACGTCATCCGGGAGCACGTCACCATGCATCCCGGCACCAGCGGCGGCGGGGGCGTCACGCGGATCGGGAACAACTGCCTGTTCATGATCAGCGCCCATGTCGCGCATGACTGCCAGGTCGGCGACAACGTGGTGATGGTCAATCACGCAACCCTCGGTGGACATGTGCATGTCGGGGACTATGCGATCCTCGGTGGATTGTCGGCGATCCATCAGTTCGTGCGCATCGGCCCCTACGCGATGATCGGGGGCATGTCCGGGGTCGAGGCCGACGTCATCCCGTTCGGCATGGTGATGGGCGAGCGTGCGCGTCTCAGCGGACTCAATATCGTCGGCCTCAAGCGACGCAATTTCAGCCGGCTGGACATCCAGGCCCTGCGCACGGCCTATCGCCTGCTGTTCGCACAGGAAGGTACGATGGCCGAGCGCCTCGACGATGTCGCCGCGCTCTATCCGGAAAACCGGCCCGTGCGCTCGATCATCGAGTTCATCCGCAGCGCCGACATGCGCGCGGTGACGCTGCCCAAGATCGAGAAATGAAGCCGGCGCTGGGCGTGCTGGCGGGCGCCGGCCCGCTGCCGTCCGCGGTCGTGGAAGCGGCGCGCGCACAGGGGCGCCCGGTCTTCGTGCTCGCCTTCGAGGGGCACACCGATCCGGCGACGGTCGCCGGTGTCGCGCATGGCTGGGTCCGTCTGGGTCAATTCGCGGATGCGTTCCGGCTTCTGCGCGAGGCCGGGGTCGTGGAGATCTGCCTTATCGGTCCGGTGCGCCGGCCTTCGCTGTCGGAATTGCGACCGGATTGGCGCGCCGCGCAGGCCCTGGCGCGGATCGGTCTGCGTGCCTTCGGAGATGACGGGCTTTTGTCGGCCGTGATCCGGGAGATCGAGAGCGAGGGGTTCATCGTGGTCGGCGCGGACGAGATCCTGGGTGCGCTCCGCGGCCGCGCAGGGCTGTACGGACGCCATGCGCCGTCCGAGGCGGCTCGGACGGACATCGCGCGAGCGGTCGAAGTCCTGCGTGCGCTCGGCGCCGTCGATGTCGGACAGGCGGCCATCGTGGAGCACGGAGTGGTCCTCGGCGTCGAGGCGATCGAGGGCACCGATGCGCTCGTCTCTCGCTGCCGCGCGCTCCGTCGGGAGCAGTCCGGCGGCGTTCTCGTGAAGATCGCGAAGCCGGGGCAGGAACACCGCGTCGACCTGCCGACCATCGGCGTGACCACGGTCGAGGCCGTCGCGGCGGCTGGCTTCGCAGGGATCGCGATCGAAGCGGGTCGCTCGCTCGTCGCCGATGCGGAGGCCGTGGGCGAGGCCGCCGACCGTCACGGGATTTTCGTCATCGGCATCGACCTCGCATGAGCGACATCGTGTCGCCGGCCGATGATCAAGCGCCGCTGGTCTTCCTGGTCGCCGGGGAACCTTCGGGCGACGTCCTCGGCGCGCGCCTCATGGCGGCTTTGCGTCGCCTCACGGGTGGCCATGTGCGCTTCGCCGGGGTGGGTGGGGAGGCTATGCGGCGCGAGGGGCTCGCGTCCCTCTTTCCGATCGACGACCTCGCGGTGATGGGGTTCGTGGAAATCCTGCCGCGGCTTCCGAAGATCCTGTCCCGTCTGCGCGACGTCGAGCGCGCCGTGATAGCCACCCGTCCCGACGTCGTCGTCACGATCGATGCGCCGGGCTTCAATCTGCGTCTTGCGCGACGGTTGCGCCCCCGGGGTGTCAGATGCGTGCATTACGTGGCGCCCCAACTCTGGGCGTGGAGGCCGGGGCGGGCGCGCAAGCTTGTCGGTCTATTCGATCGAATACTCACTCTGTTTCCCTTCGAAACAGCGTTCTTCGCCGGTCTCGGCGTCGAAACCCGTCTAGTCGGCCATCCCGCGGTCGAAGCTGAGCGTCCCGACGCAGGCGATTTGCGGTCGCGCCTCGGCATCGCCGCATCGGCACCGGTCCTCTTGATGCTACCGGGAAGCCGCATCGGTCTTGTTCGTCGCATGCTTCCGATCTACGCGGCCACCGCGGAACGACTGGCGAGATCGGTTCCCGGGCTCGTGATCCTTGTTCCCGTGGTCGGGGCGACACGCGCCGTCGTTGCCGAGGGCTTGGCTGCGTGGCCGGTCGACGCGCAGATTGTCGACACGCCGGCCGACAAGCGCGCCGCGCTTGCAGCGGCGACGGCCGCCATCACGATCTCCGGAACGTCGACGCTTGAACTGGCCCTCGCCGGGTTGCCGATGATCGTCGCCTACCGAACGAATCCGATCTCGGCGTTCCTGGCGCGCCGCCTCGTGCGCGTGCCCCATGTCGCGCTGCCGAACCTGATCCTCGGACGAGGCGCGATCCCTGAACTGCTCCAGGAGGCGTGCACGCCCGGCGCGCTCGCCGCCGCTGCGGCGCGCCTGATGACCGACGCCACGGCGGCCCAGGCGCAGCGCGACGATTTCGCGGCTCTGCGCGCGCAACTCGGTGCGGATGGCCCGCCGCCGTCCGAGCGGGCCGCGCGCGCGGTGCTCGAGGTGATCGGGGCCCAGGGCTGATCCGCGCGCGCAGGCGAGCGGAGCACGGCCGAACTCTCCGCCTTGTCGCCCGATCCACGGGTCAGGCGGTTCCGCCTCCGGAGGTCGCGCTTCAGGACAGCGTGGCGAGCTCGGGGATCCCTGCGGCGCGCAGGTTCGCGCGCAGGCTCTCTGTAACCCGGATCGCGGTCTCCAGCGCACGGCGGCCGTCGCTGCCGCTCACGAGCGGGGGCGCGCCGTCGCGCACGCAGCGGACGAAATCGGCGATCTCCGCCGCGAGGTCGTCGCCATCCGGGTAGCTGTGCTCGGCGCGCGCGATCCCCGACATGTCCGCTCCCGCCACGTCATGCGGCATCGGCGTCCGATCGCCGCGGCGGCTGACCTCGGTAAGCTGCCGCGCCGCGAGATCGACCGACAGGTAGCTCGCGGGCTGAAAGATGCGCAGGCGTCGCTCCGTCTTGAAGCCAATGCGGCTGGCGGTGACGGACGCGACGCAGCCATTGGCGAATTTGAGCCGCGCATTCACCAGATCCTCGGAGGCCGTGACCACCGGGGCTCCGACGGCATCGACCTCGGTGACCGGTTCGCCGACCAGCGCGAGGATGAGGTCGATGTCGTGGATCATCAGGTCGAGCACGACGCCGACATCGGTTCCGCGAGGCTTGAAGGGCGCGATGCGGAGCGCCTCGATGAACAGGGGGCGGACAACCCTTGCCTGGATCTCCATGCGCTGAAGCAGGAAACGCTGGAGATGGCCGACCTGCAAAACGACGCCGCGCCGCTGGGCGAGGGCCACGAGCGCGTCCGCCTGGTCGAGCGTAGCCGCGATCGGCTTTTCCACCAGGACATGGATCCCGGCGTCCAGCAACCGCGCGGCGACGTCGTAATGCGCGTGCGTCGGCACCGCGACCGAGGCCGCATCGATCCGCCCGATCATCGCCTCGAGCGAACTCTCGGCGCGGGTGCCGGTTTCGGCCGCGAGGGCAGCTGCGCGCGCGGGATCGGCATCGACGACCGCGACAAGCTCGGCACCGGGGGTGGCGGCGTATTTCTGCGCGTGATAGCGGCCGAAATGCCCGGCCCCGAAGACGGCGCAACGTATGGGTCTCATGGCGAACACCCTCGGACGACGCTAGACCATGATCCACGCGGACCAAGACGCAGACCAGGTCCCAATTCGCTGTTCTATCCCTCGATCCACGTCTGTGGCCATTGCGCGTTGTGAGATCACGCGCGAGGACATGCGAAGCTTCCGCCTGCTCCCCGCGGTCGCACGCAACCGCCAGGACGATTCACACGGCGAGCAGGCGCGAGACGATCCAGGAGATCACCGCGACGCCGGCGATCAGCGCGACGCTGCGCGCCACACGGATGCCGAGCGGCGCGGCATTGTCATTCGCCGGGACCGGGATCAGACGTCGCCCCGTGCCGCCCGTCCCGAACCGCCTCAGGACCACGGAGGCCTCCGTGGAGCGGGGCCGCGGACGCATCGGACCCGAGCGCGGCACGGGGGCCCCGACCTCAGCCGCGCGCCGCGAGCGGGACGAAGGGGCGTGCCGCGTGCCCGGTGTAGAGCTGGCGGGGGCGACCGATCTTCTGCGCGGGATCCTCGATCATCTCGTTCCACTGGGCGATCCAGCCGACGGTGCGCGCGACCGCGAAGAGCGCCGTGAACATCGAGGTCGGGAAGCCCATCGCGCGGTAGATGATGCCCGAATAGAAATCGACATTCGGGTAAAGCTTCCGCTGCACGAAATAATCGTCCTGCAACGCGATGCGCTCGAGTTCCATCGCGATCTCGAGCAGCGGTTCGTTGTGGACGCCCAGCTCGGACAGAACGTCGTGCGCCGCCTTGCGGATGACCTTCGCGCGCGGATCGAAATTCTTGTAGACGCGATGGCCGAAGCCCATCAGGCGCACGCCCTCGGACTTGTCCTTCACCTTGCGGATGAATTCCGGGATCCGGTCCTTGGAGCCGATCTCCTGGAGCATCTGCAGTACGGCTTCGTTGGCGCCGCCATGCGCGGGCCCCCACAAGGTCGCGATTCCGGCCGCAATGCAGGCGAAGGGATTGGCGCCGGACGATCCGGCGAGCCGGACGGTCGACGTCGACGCGTTCTGCTCGTGGTCGGCGTGGAGGATGAAGAGACGGTCGAGAGCGCGCGCGACGGTCTTGTTGATCTTGTACTCCTCGCACGGCACGCCGAACGTCATGTGCAGGAAGTTCTCGGCGTAGTTCAGCTGGTTCTTCGGATACATGAAGGGCTGGCCGACCGAGTACTTGTAGGCCATCGCCGCGATGGTCGGCAGCTTCGCGATCAAACGGTACGACGCCACCATGCGCTGGTGCGGATCGTTGATGTTGAGGCTGTCATGATAGAAGGCGGACAGAGCGCCGACGACGCCGCAGCACACCGCCATCGGGTGCGCGTCGCGGCGGAAGCCCTGATAGAAGCGCGTCAGCTGCTCGTGGATCATCGTGTGCAGCGTTATGTCGCGCTCGAAGGCCGCCTTCTGCGTGGCGTTCGGCAAGTCGCCCTTCAGCAGCAGGTAGCACACCTCCATGAAGTCGCTGTGCTCGGCCAGGTCTTCGATCGGATACCCGCGATAGAGCAGCACCCCGGCATCGCCGTCGATGAAGGTGATCTTCGACTCGCAGGAGGCGGTCGAGGTGAAGCC
>CAYSUY010000026.1:0-31384 GCA_964434345.1 uncultured Acetobacteraceae bacterium | reverse complement strand
GACAGGACAAATGTCGTCGCGGCGGCGAAGAGGGCAAGACGGCGTCCGATCATGGCAAGGTCAGGATGCCCGGGCGAGCGGTCAGGGTTCAAGCGTCATCCGGGCGACATGGCGCAACTCCGGCCTCACCGGCCCCTCGCGCGGTTGGTCGGCGAGGGTCGTGAACCACACCTCCGGGCGCGGCTCGCCGCGCCGCCGGTTCCAGGACAGGCCACGCAGGACCGCCTCGGCGTCCGCCGGAAGCACATCTGGCATGTCGAAGCCGTTGAGGATCGCCCAGACGCCGCTCCAGCATCGCGCGACGCTCCAGGGATTGTAGCCGCCTCCACCCAGGACCAGCAGGCGCGGTGCGAGCGGCATGAACACCCGTACGGCCTCGAAATAGGCTCGATTCGACAGGCCGAGCCCACTCATCGGATCATCGGCCAGGGCATCGGCCCCGCATTGCAGCACCAGGGCATCGGGTCGGAACGCGGCCAGGAGCGGCAGGACCGCGGCCTCGAGCAGGAATCGCATTTCACTGTCGTTGAAGCCGGCCGGAACCGGCAGGTTGCGGGCCGATCCGCCTGCCCGATCCGCCAGGGATCCGCTGTAAGGCCAGCGGCCATCCTCGTGGATCGAAACGGTGAGAACATTGTCCGCACCCGCGAAGGCGCGTTCCACGCCGTCGCCATGATGGGCGTCGATGTCGACATAGGCCACGCGACCCACACCGCGATCGAGGAGTTCCAGGATCCCCAGCACGGGATCGTTGAAGTAGCAGAACCCCGACGCACGATCGCGCAACCCGTGATGGGTGCCGCCTGCCGGCACATGGATGATCCCATGCCGTTCCGCGAGCAGCGAAGCCGCTCGGATCGTGCCGCCGCAGGAGGTGGCAGGACGGCGGAACACCTCGCCGAAGATCGGATTGCCGTTCCGGCCGATATTCCACCGCGCGCTCGCCTCGGGCTCGATGCGCTGGGTGCGCTCCGCCTCCATCACGGCGGCCACATAGGCCGGATCATGGAAACGCGCGAGCTGGTCGGGTGTCGCCATCGGACTGTCGAGGAAGGCGCTGTCCGGAAGCCACCCCAGGGCGCGACAGAGATCCATCACCGCCGACACGCGCGGGATACCGAGCGGATGCGTCGCGCCATAACGCGATGCGCGATAGATCTCGCTGCCGACGAAGACGGGACGCGGGCTCATGGTCGGGACCGGCTCACTGCGCGTGGCCGTCCTCGCGCGCTTCGGCCTGCTGCGCCCACATCCGGGCGTAAAGCCCGCCGCGCGCGAGCAGCGCCGCGTGGTCGCCCCGCTCCGCGACCGCGCCGTCCTGCAGCACGACGATCTCGTCGGCGTCGACGATGGTCGACAGGCGATGAGCGATGGTCAGGGTCGTGACGTCGCGCGAGATCTGTCGCAGCGAGTCCTGGATCGCGCGTTCGGTCCGCGTGTCGAGCGCCGAGGTCGCCTCGTCGAAGATGAGGACGCGTGGTCGCTTGAGGATGGTGCGCGCGATCGCCACGCGCTGGCGCTCGCCACCGGACAGCTTGAGGCCGCGCTCCCCGACCCGCGTCTGATAGCCGTCCGGCAGGGCCAGGACGAAATCATGGATCCGCGCCAGTCGCGCCGCCTCCTCGACCTCGGCCGGCGTCGCGCTCGGCCGTCCATAGGCGATGTTGTAGAAGATCGTGTCGTTGAAGAGCACCGTGTCCTGCGGGACGATGCCGATCGCGGCCCGCACGGAGTCCTGCGTCACGGCCCGCAGATCCTGCCCGTCGATGCGGATCGCGCCGCCGGTGACGTCGTAGAAGCGGAACATCAGACGCGCGATGGTCGATTTTCCGGCGCCGCTCGGGCCGACGATCGCGAGCGTCCGACCCGCCGGCACGCGCAGGTCGACGCCTTTCAGGATCTCGCGCCGCGCGTCGTAGCCGAAACGCACATCCTCGAACACGACCTCGCCGCCGCCCGCCTCCAGAGGCCGCGCATCCGCGGCATCGCGCACCTCGATCCCGACACCGAGCAGCTTGAACATCTGGCCGAGATCGGTAAGCGCCTGACGAAGTTCACGATACATCATGCCCAGGAAGTTCAGGGGCAGGTAGAGCTGGATGAGGTAGGCGTTGACCATGACGAAATCGCCGACCGTCAGCTCGCCGGCCGCGACGCCGCCGCCCGCCAGCAGCATCACGCAGGTGACACCGAGCGCGATGATCGCCGCCTGCCCGATGTTCAGAAGCGACAGCGTGTTCGCGCTCCATACGGCCGCACGCTCGTAGGCCGACAGCGACTGGTCGAAGCGCCGCGCCTCATGCGCCTCGTTGCCGAAATACTTGACTGTCTCGTAGTTGAGCAGGCTGTCGACGGCCTTGGCGTTCGCCTCGCTCTCGGCTTCCAGCATCCGCCTGCGGTAGACGAGGCGCCACTGCGTCACCGCAAGGGTCCATGCGGTGTAGGCGGCGATCGTGACGAAGGTCGTCGCCGCGAAACGCCAGTCGTAGAGCCACCACAGCACGAGGCTCACGAGCAGGATCTCGAGCAGCGTCGGCGCGACCTGGAAGACCAGATAGTAGACGAGGTTCTCGACCGCGTTGATGCCGCGCTCGATCGCCCGCGACAAGCCACCGGTCTGGCGATCGAGATGGAAGCGCAGGCTCAGACGGTGCAGATGCCGGAACGTTTCGAGCGCAAGACGGTGGACGCCGTGCTGCGCGACCGGGTCGAAGACCATCGTGCGCAGTTCCTGAAGGGTCGATGACAGGATCCGCGTCGCGCCATAGGCGACGATGAGACCGACCGGCAGCGCGATCTCGACGTCGCGCAGGCTCAACGCGTCGACAGCACGCTTGTAGAAAAGGGGCACGAACAGCGTCGCGATCTTGGCGCCGAGCAGCAACCCGAGCGCGGCGAAGATCCGCACGCGCAGCGCTGCGCTCTGCTCGCGCCAGAGATAGGGTGCGAGCCGCGCGATCACCGTCACCGGCGATTGCGCCGCCGGACCGGCAGCGCCATCTGGCTGGGCCACGCCCGGTGTCCCGTGTGCCATCAGCGCCGACGCAGGTGCTGGGCCAGCGCAAGCGTCGCCGCGAGCGCGAGGCCGCCGGCCTTGATCCAGGCGATATGTCCGCGATCGAGCGCCGAGGACGCCGCATCCAGCAGGCTCGGAAAGAGAAGTGCGATGCCCGACAGCAACCCGATGGCACGCAGCCACCCCGGAACGCGCCCGAACAGCCACCCCTGCGCCGCGACAGCGAAGGCGAAGATGCCGACTGCCGTCGTGAAGGTCACCCAGACGATGTCGAACCAGTTGCCACCCTTCGGCACCGACAGCAGCAGCCCCGCCCCGAGCGGGTCGAGCACGAATACGAACGGCACGAGGAAGGCAGGCATCGTGTATTTCCACGACTGCAGGGTCGTGACATAGGGATTGCCGCCGGTGATGGCCGCCGCGGCGAAGGGCGACAGCGCGGTCGGCGGCGACACCTCCGACAGCACCGCGTAGTAGAAGATGAACATGTGGGCCGCGTAGTCCGGGATGCCGAGCTGGATCAGCGCCGGCGCCGCAATCACGGCGCAGATGATGTAGCTGGTTGTCAAGGGAACCGCGAGGCCGGAGATCCACACGATGAGCGCCGTGTAGACGGCGGTAAGCACGACGCTGCCGCCGGCATAGGCGATCGCGATCGAACTGAATTTCAGCCCCAGCCCGGTGAGGGTCACGACCCCGACGATGATCCCGGCGGCGGCACAGGTCGCCGCAGTGCCGAGGACACCTATCGTGCCGTTCGCCAGGGCATCGACGAGGCGCCGCGGCGTGAGCGCCGTCTCCCGGGACAGATAGCTCACGAGGATCGCAAGCACGATCGCGTAGAAAACGGACAGCACCGGCGAATAGCCGAGAACCATCAGCACGACGACCGAGATCAGGGACGTGAAGTGGAAGCCCTGCCGGCGCGTCAGTTGCCAGAGCGTTTCCGTCCGGCCGAGATCGACGCGCGCGATGGCGAAGCGGCCCGCGTCCATCTCGACCATCACGAGCAACGTGAAGTAGTAGAGGATGGTCGGGATCAGCGCCATCCGGATCACGTCGAGATAGGAGATCTTGAGGAACTCCGCGATCAGGAACGCCGCCGCGCCGAGAACCGGGGGCGAGATGATGGCGCCGAGACCGCCAGCCGCCAGCAAGCCACCCGCGGCGTTGCGGCCATAGCCTGCCTTTTCCAGCAGCGGATAAGCGACCGATCCGATCGTCACCGTGGTGGCGACACCGGATCCCGACGGGCCACCAAGCAGGAACGAGGAGAGGACGATGGCGCGCCCGGCGCTGTTCGGCTGCCCACCCATCGCGCGGAAAGAGAAGTCGATGAAGAACTTGCCGGCGCCCGAGGCCTGGAGCACGGCGCCGAAGATCGTGAACAGCACGATCAGGCTGGACGACACGTCGACTGCCGAACCGAAGATGCCTTCCAGGGTCATGTAGAGATGCCCGACGAGGCGGTCGGAATCGTAGCCGCGATGGGTCCAGGGCGCAGGCAGATAGGGACCGAAATAGGCATAGGCGATGAACAGGAGGCCGAGCACCGGCATGATCGACCCGGTGGTCCGCCGCGTCGCTTCGAGCAGGACGACGATGAACAGCGCGCCGACCAGCACGTCGTCGCGGTTCGGCAGGCTGGCGCGATCGCCGAAATCCTCGCCCCCCACGACCATGTAGCCGATCGCGAAGAGGCTCGCGCCCACCGCGACGAGGTCCCACCAGCGGATACCGTCGCGGAAGCGCGCGGCCGCCGGGAAAAGCAGGAAGATCAGGACCAGCATGAACCCGACATGCACCGGGCGCAGCGTCTGGGTGGGGACGATGTCGTAGGCGGCGTAGAGGTGGAAGGCCGTGCTCGCGACCGCGAGGGCAGTCACGCCATAGCCGATCCATCCGCGCAACCGGTGCGTCGCGCCCTCTTCCTGCTCGACCAGTTCCTCGGCCTTGCGAAGCTTGTCCTCGCCGACCGCCGGTCGCGTCATTTCGTTCATGCGCGCCTCCCCTGCCTCGTGCCTGTCGTCCGCCGCTCCCGACATGCGAACGGCGCGCCCGCTCTCGCCGGCGCGCCGTCTACGGCCATCATCGCCTGTCCGGGCTTGCCGCCGTCGTCAGGCGCCCAGCTTGACGCCTCGCTCGGCGAGATACTTCACCGACCCCGGATGGAAGGGAACGGGCGAATTCGCCTGGAGCTGGTTGGCGAGCGACAGCGCCCTGGCCTCGGCATGGACCGTGGCCCATTCCGCGGTGTTTTCGAAGATCACCTTGGTGATCCGATAGGCGACGTCCTCGGGCATCGACTCGTGAACGACGAGGATATTCCACACATCCGCGTTGGGATTGTCCTTGTCCTGCCCCGGATAGGTGCCGGCCGGGATCGCGCCCTTGGAGTAGAGAGCCCCCCATTTCGCGTTCATCGCGTCGACATGCTCGGCGTGGTCGATCATCTTGATCTTGACGCCAGGCGTGGCGGCGAGATCGGTGACCGCGGCGGTCGGCAGGCCACCGACCCAGAGATACGCGTCGATCTTGCGGTCCTTGAGCGCGTTCGTCGACTCGGCGACGCCGAGGCGCTCGCGCTTCATGTCCTTGTCCTTGTCCAGTCCTGCGGCCTCGATCAGACGGAAGCCCATCACTTCCGTGGCGCTGCCCGGCGAACCGGTCGAGACGCGCTTGCCCTTGAGGTCCTTGAAGCTGTTGATCCCGGTGCCTTCGATCGTGACCACATGCATGCGGTTCGGATAGAGGACCGCGAGGGCGCGGTTGGGCACTGGCGCGCCCTTGAACTTGTCCTCGCCCTTGGCCGCGTCGAGGCTCGCATCGGCCATCGTGAAACCGATGTCCGCGCGCTTCGCACCGATCAGCTTCAGATTGTCGACCGATCCACCGGTCACCTCCGCCGTCGCCTGCCAGCCCGGAACATACTTGGTGAGGAGGTTGGCGAGGCCGCCACCCAGCGGATAGTAGACGCCGCCGGTGCCGCCGGTGACGATGGACAGGTTGCGGCGCTCCTGCGCGAGCGCGGCCGACACCGTCGTCAGCGAACCAGGCATCAGCGACAGGGCGGTCCCGCCCAGCATCAATCCACGACGCGTCGTCATCATTTCGGTTCCTCCGCAAACGATCGTCCGAGGCCCCCGGACGGGCGCCGCCGGGATGGCGGCGGACATTTGAGTCTGACATAGAAGGCTTCCGGAGCGCGGGCAAGGCCGGACAGTCCTCGCATCACCGGCAGCGCTTGAGCGTCGCCCGCCGAGCGCGTAGCTTCCGCGCCTCTCGGAAAGTGGAGTTGGACGATGGAACTGACCGGCGAACAGACGATCCCGGCGCCCCGCGAGCGGGTCTGGACGGCCCTCAACGACCCCGAGATCCTGAAACGCTGCATTCCCGGTTGTCAGGACATCCAGAAGCTGTCCGATACGGAACTGACCGCGAAGGTTGGGCTGGCCGTCGGCCCGGTGAAGGCGACGTTCAACGGCCGCGTCACCCTGTCCGATCTCGACCCGCCGAACGGCTACAAGATCTCCGGCGAGGGCCAGGGCGGTGTCGCCGGCTTCGGCCGCGGCAGCGCGGTGGTTCGACTCTCCGACGATCCCGCAGGGACAAAGCTGAGCTACAGCGCGGACGCGGCCGTCGGCGGCAAGCTGGCGCAGATCGGTTCGCGGCTGGTCGAAGCAACCGCGCGCAAGCTCGCCGACGAGTTTTTCACGCGTTTCGCGGCTGAATTCCCGCCCCCGCCTCCGGCGGCGGCGCCACAGCCCGAACCCGCGGTGGTCGAGGCACCGACCGGGGCCGCCGCAGACACGCCCCCCGCGCCAGAACCAGCCACCCCACCGCCTGCCCCGCCCGCCGCGCCCCGGCTGTCGCCCGCGATCTGGATCCCCGCCCTGATCGCCGCCGTGGTGGCCATCTACTGGTTGACGCGGGGCTGACGCGGGTCCGCCTCATGCCTGACCGCCGCCCGCGCGCTTGACGCAACGGCCATGGGCGACGGAACATCATCGCAACTTCAAGGATCGGCCGCGCGGACCAGATCGTCTCCCGCGCCGCCGCCGTGTACCGGAAGGGAGTGACGCCAGATGCCTCAAATTTCCATGACCGTGAACGGGCGCCCCATCAAGGCGGACGTCGAAGGCCGCACGCTACTCGTCCAGCTGCTGCGCGAGAAGCTCGGTCTCACCGGCACCCATGTCGGCTGCGACACCAGCCAGTGCGGCGCCTGCGTCGTGCATGTGGATGGCAAGTCGGCGAAGTCCTGCACGCTGCTCGCGGCGCAGCTGGACGGCGCCACCATCACCACGATCGAAGGCCTCGCCGGCGCCGACGGCAAGCTGCACCCGATGCAGGAAGCGTTCCGCGACAACCATGGCCTGCAATGCGGCTTCTGCACGCCGGGCATGGTCATGAGCGCGGTCGACCTCGCCAAGACCAACCCGAACGCCAGCGAGCACGAGATCCGCGAGTGGCTCGAGGGCAACATCTGCCGCTGCACCGGCTATCACAACATCGTGAAGTCGATCCAGGCCGGCGCCGCCGCGATGCAAGCGGCCAAGTGACCGCAGACAGGAGGAACGCTCATGGGTGCTGACGGCATCGGCGCCGCCGTAAGGCGCAAAGAGGATGTCCGCTTCCTGACCGGACGCGGAACCTACACCGACGACATCTCCAGGCATGGCCAGACCCATGCCTATATCGTCCGCTCGAGCCAGCCGCACGCGGCGATCAAGCGGATCGACACGTCCAAGGCCCTGGCGGCTCCGGGCGTGGTCGCGGTCTTCACCGGTGCAGACATGGCGGCCGACGGTGTCGGCGGCCTGCCCTGCGGGTGGCTGATCAAGAACAAGGACGGCTCGCCGATGAAGGAGCCGGCGCATCCGCCGCTCGTCGTCGATCGCGTGCGCCATGTCGGTGATCACGTCGCCGTCGTCATCGCCGAGACCAAGGCGCAGGCCAAGGACGCGGCGGAACTGGTGGAGATCGATTTCGAACCGCTGCCGGCAGTCGTCGATTCGCTCGACGCACTCAAGGCCGGCGCGCCGCAGGTCCATGGCGACGCCGCGCCCGGCAATCTCTGCTACGACTGGGAACTCGGCGACAAGGCCGCGGTCGATGCGGCCTTCGCGAAGGCGCACAAGGTCGCGAAGATCGACCTGTTCAACAACCGCCTGATCCCGAACGCCATGGAGCCGCGCGCGGCGACCGGCGACTACGATCCGGCGAGCGGCGACTACACGCTCTACACCACGAGCCAGAACCCGCACGTCATCCGACTGCTGATGGGCGCCTTCGTGCTCCATATCCCGGAGTCGAAGCTGCGCGTCTACGCGCCGGATGTCGGCGGCGGCTTCGGATCGAAGATCTACCACTACGCCGAGGAAGCGATCGTCACCTGGGCGGCGGGCAAGGTGAAGCGCCCTGTCCGCTGGACGGCGGACCGCTCGGAAAGCTTCATGTCCGACGCGCATGGCCGTGACCATCACAGCCACGCGGAACTCGCGCTCGACAAGGACGGCAAGTTCCTCGCCCTGCGCGTCGCCACCGTCGCGAACATGGGCGCCTATCTGTCGACCTTCGCGTCGTGCATCCCGACCTATCTCTACGCGACTCTGCTCGCGGGCGTTTACACCACGCCGGCGATCTACGCGGAGGTGAAGGCGGTGTTCACCAACACCGTTCCTGTCGACGCCTATCGTGGCGCCGGCCGGCCGGAGGCGACCTTCCTGATCGAGCGACTGGTCGACATCGCGGCGAAGGAAATGGGCATGGATCGCGTCGAGATCCGTCGCCGCAACTTCATCCCGACCGACGCCTTCCCGTACCAGACGCCGGTGGCGCTCCAGTACGACAGCGGCGACTATTTCTCGACCCTCGAGCAGGCGCAGAAGACGGCCGACTGGGCCGGCTTCGAGGCGCGCCGCGCCGAGGCGAAGAAGCGCGGCAAGCTGCGCGGGATCGGCGTGTCGACCTATCTCGAGGCGTGCGGGATCGCACCGTCGAACATCGCGGGCGCCCTCGGCGCGCGGGCCGGCCTCTACGAGGCCGCGACCGTGCGCGTGCACCCGACCGGAAGCGTGACGATCCTCACGGGGTCGCATAGCCACGGTCAGGGCCACGAGACGACATTCGCGCAGGTCGTCGCCGAGACGCTGGGCATCGGCATCGACCAGATCGATGTCGTGCACGGCGACACGAACAAGATCCCGTTCGGCATGGGCACCTACGGCTCGCGCTCGCTCGCCGTCGGCGGCACCGCGATCGTCAAGGCGCTCGACAAGGTGGTCAGCAAGGCGAAGAAGATCGCCGCCCACCTGCTCGAGGCCTCGGTCAACGACATCGAGTTCAAGGACGGCAAGTTCACCGTCGTGGGCACCGACAAGTCGAAGACCTTCGGCGAGATCGCGCTGACGGCCTACGTGCCGCACAACTACCCGCTCGAGGAACTCGAGCCGGGCCTCGAAGAAAACGCGTTCTACGATCCGAAGAACTTCACCTTCCCCGGCGGCTGCCATATCGCCGAGGTGGAGATCGATCCCGATACCGGCGTCACGAAGGTGGTGAACTTCACCGCCGTCGACGATGTCGGTCGCGTGATCAATCCGATGATCGTCGAAGGCCAGGTCCAGGGCGGCGTCGCCCAGGGCATCGGTCAGGCGCTGCTCGAGAACTGCGTCTACGACAAGAGCGGCCAGCTCATCACCGGCTCGTACATGGACTACGCCATGCCGCGCGCCGATGACCTGCCCTCGATCGGCGTCGCGACCCACGTCACGCTCTGCACGCACAACCCCCTCGGGGTGAAGGGCTGCGGCGAGGTGGGCGCCATCGGCTCGCCGCCGGCCGTGATCAACGCGGTCGTCGACGCGCTCAAGGATCACGGCGTGACCCACATGGACATGCCGGCCTCGCCGCAAAAGGTGTGGTCTGTCATCAACGGCGCCCGTCGCATGGCTGCCGAGTGAGAAGGGAGTACTGACACATGTACGATTTCGCATACCACAAGGCGTCCTCGGTCGCCGACGCGGCCACCAAGGCGAAGGGCAACGACGACGCCAAGTTCATGGCGGGCGGGCAGACCCTGATCCCGACCCTGAAGCAGCGACTCGCACGCCCGTCCGACGTGATCGACCTGGGCGGGATCGCCGATCTCAAGGCGATCTCGGCCGGCGGCGGTGCGGTGACGCTCGGCGCGATGGCGACGCACGCTTCGGTGGCGGGGTCTGCCGACGTCAGGAAGGCTATCCCGGCCCTTGCCGCCCTCGCCGAGGGGATCGGTGATCCGCAGGTCCGCAATCGCGGCACCGTCGGTGGCTCGGTCGCCAACAACGACCCGGCCGCGGATTATCCGGCCGCCGTGCTCGGGCTCGGCGCCACGATCCATACCGATCAGCGGCAGATCGCGGCGGATGATTTCTTCCTGTCGGTCTTCACCACCGCGCTCAACCCCGGCGAACTCATCACGCGCATCTCCTTCCCGGTTCCCGAGAAGGCCGCGTATGTGAAGTTCCCCTCGCCTGCCTCGCGCTACGCGATGATCGGCGTGTTCGTCGCCAAGACGGCGAAGGGCGCGCGCGTCGTCGTGACCGGCGCCGGCAACGGCGTGATCCGGATCAAGTCGATGGAAGCTGCCCTCGACAAGGCCTGGAGCGCCGCGTCGCTCGACGGGATCGCGGTTCCGGCCTCGGCCTGCAACGGCGATATCCATGGCTCGTCCGAATATCGCGCGCACCTGATTTCGGTCATGGCCAAGCGCGCCGTCGCCGCCGCCGGCTGAACGCCAGCGGTCACGGCCAGGGAGGGGCGCCCGGAGCGATCCGGGCGCCCCTTCGCGTTTCAGAGTGGCGACATGTCAGCCTGCCCGCAGGTCAGGCCTCCGACAGGAAGGATACGACGTCGAAGCCCAGCGTCGACGCGCCAGCCAGAGCCGGCGTGAAGCCGAGCAGGATGTCGCCATGCCCGGCGCCGTCGTAGAGACGCACCTCCACCCGGTTGCCGAGCCCGCGCAACCGCTCGGCGAGGGCGACGGCATTGCGCGCGGGAACCAGCGTATCGCCGGTTCCGTTGGCCAGGAACATCGGCGGCGCCCCACGCCGCGCCTTGTCGACGATCCGCGCCTCGCTGCGGCTGCGCGCATCGGGAAAGACCGGGGCGAGCCAGCGTACCGTGCCGAAATCATGATCATAGGGCCCGGAGATACCGACGATCCCGGCCAGATCCCCGGCATCGAAGCCGACCGCCGCCAGATAGCGCGGCTCCAGCCCCAGCAGCGCCGCCATATGGGCGCCGGCCGAATGCCCCATGAGGAAGAGACGAGCCGGATCGCCGCCATAGCCGGCGACGACACGGCGTACGAAGGCGGTCGCCGCCGCGCAATCCTCCACGAAGCCGGGGAAACGCACCTCGGGATAAAGGCGGTAATCGGCGAGCACGGCCACGTATCCGGCCCGCGCCAGATAGGCGCCGATGAATCGGTAGGATTCCTTGGTACCCTGCCGCCAGCTGCCGCCGTAGAAGAACACCACCACCGGCGCCAGACGGCGCGGATCGCGATCGGCCGGCAGATAGATGTCGAGGGTCTGACGCGGCGAGCCGCCGTAGGACAGATCGGTCACGCGCGCATACCCCGCATCCGGGGTCACCGCGTCGATGATCTGCAATCCGTTACATGCGGCGAGCCCGAGCGTCAGTAGCGCCGTCGCGCCGCCTTGGATCAGGCGACGGCGCCCCGGATCCGGAATGGCGGCGTGGCCAATCCGCCATATCGCCTTGTCGCGCCCGTGCATTATCTTCATGCCGTCACCTTCGCGCCTGTCTACGCGGCGCCCGCACGGACGGATCATGCCATGACGACTGCCCTGCCCCGCAATGTCGCCGACACGCTCTCGCTTCTGAGCGGTGCCGGTTACGTCGCCGATCGCAGCCTCGCGACGGCCGTGACCCTCGCCCTGCGCCTGGAGCGCCCGCTTTTCCTCGAAGGCGAGGCCGGGGTCGGCAAGACCGAGATCGCCAAGGTGCTGGCGCAGACCCTCGGACGCAAGCTGATCCGTCTGCAATGCTACGAAGGACTGGACGTCGCAGCGGCCGTCTACGAGTGGAACTACGCGCGGCAGATGATCGAGATCCGCATGGCGGAAGCGAATGCCGGCAGCAAGGCCTCCGTCGAGGAGGAGATCTTCTCGGAGCGCTTCCTGATCCGACGTCCACTGCTTCAGGCGATGACCCCGGACGCGGCGGGGCCGCCCGTCCTTCTGATCGACGAACTCGATCGCGCCGACGAACCCTTCGAGGCCTTCCTCCTCGAGACCCTCTCCGACTGGCAGGTCACGATCCCGGAATTCGGCACGGTCAAGGCGCCGGCGCCGCCGATCACGATCATCACCTCGAACCGCACGCGCGAGATCCATGACGCGCTCAAGCGGCGCTGCTTCTACTATTGGGTCGACTATCCCGACATCGCCCGCGAGCTCGAGATCCTCAGGATCAAGGCGCCAGAAGCGCCACGCCGCCTGAGCCAGGAGATCGTCGGCTTCGTCCACAAACTGCGCGGCGAGGAATTGTTCAAGGTCCCTGGCGTCGCCGAGACGATCGACTGGGCAAAGGCGCTGGTGACTCTCGACCGCATCGAACTCGACCCCGACACGATCAACGACACGCTCGGAGCCGTCCTGAAATACCAGGACGACATCGCCCGGATCCGCGGCGCGACGGCCACGCAGATGCTGGCCCAGGTGCGCTCGGAGCTCGCGACCGCCCGGGCATGAGCGACGCGCGCACGACCGCCAGGGCCGAGGCCGACGGCGGGCGCTTCGTCGCCAACGTCGTCCATTTCGCGCGCATCCTGCGCGGTGCCGGTCTGCCGATCGGCCCGGGGCGGGAGATCGAGGCCGTGCGCGCGCTGGAAGCCGTCGGTCTGGCGACGCGCGAGGATTTCTACTGGACGCTCCACGCGGTCTTCGTGAACCGGCGCGACCAGCACGAAACCTTCGACCAGGCATTCAAGATGTTCTGGCGCGATCCCAAGCTGATCGAGCGCATGCTGTCCTTCCTGCTGCCCCAGGCCCGCGGCGACGGCGAGGACAAGCCGGACGACCGGGAGAAGCTTTCCCGCCGCCTCGCCGAGGCATTCCAGGCCGGACGCAACCACGAGCGCCAGCCGCCGCCCGAACAGCCCCAGGAGGAGGAGCGCCGCATCGATGCGGTGATGACCTGGTCCGACCGCGAGATCCTGCAGCAGAAGGATTTCGAGCAGATGTCGAACGAGGAACTGGCCCAGGCACGGCTGGCGCTCGCCCGGCTGAAGTTGCCGTTCAACGAGATGCGCACCCGCCGCTTCAAGCCGTCGCGGCGCGGCAGCCGCATCGATTTCCGCGCCACGCTCCGTCGCTGGGCACGCAGCGGCGGCAACAGCGCCGATTTCGCGCGGCGCGAGCCCCGCACGCGCGTGCCTCCGCTCGTGGTGCTCTGCGACATCTCGGGATCGATGGAACGCTACACGCGGATGTTCCTGCATTTCCTGCACGCGCTCACCAACGATCGGTCGCGGGTGCATGTCTTCCTGTTCGGCACGCGTCTCAGCAACATCACCCGCGCCCTGCGACAGAAGGATCCCGACAAGGCGATGCTCAAGGTGGCCGCCAGCGTCGAGGACTGGGCAGGTGGAACCCGGATCGGACACAGCCTCGCCGACTTCAACCTGCGCTGGGGCCGGCGCGTCCTCGGGCAGAACGCCACGGTGCTGCTGATCAGCGACGGGCTCGATCGCGACGCCGCTCTGGGGCTCCGGGAGGAGATCGATCGCCTGTCGAAATCCTGCCGCCGGCTGATCTGGCTCAACCCCCTCTTGCGCTATGCCGGGTTCGAGCCGAAATCCTCGGGCGCGCGGGCGATGCTGCCCTATGTCGACGATTTCCGGCCGGCGCATAATCTCGCCAGCCTCGCGGCGATCGCCGATGCACTGTCGGCGGACGCGCCCGCGACACGCCGTCGCTACGAATGGAAGAGCAACGCCGCGCAAGAATCCCCGCGTTGACCGCAGACGACCGAGCAGGATGGAGCACCCCCATGTCCGAGAGCCTCTCCGAGACCACGCCCCACGACATTCTCGCCACGGCCGCCTCCTGGCGCGGCGCGGGCCGCGGCGTCGCGCTGGCAACGGTGGTCACGACCTGGGGATCGAGTCCGCGCCCCGTGGGCAGCCAACTCGTCGTCGACGACACGGGACGCTTCGCGGGATCCGTCTCCGGCGGCTGCATCGAAGGCGCGGTGATCCGCGAGGCGGTCGATGCCATCGCCACGGGCCGGCCGCGCCTGCTCGATTTCGGCGTCACGAACGAGCAGGCGTGGGAGGTCGGGCTGGCCTGCGGCGGCAAGGTCCAGGTCTTCGTCGAGAGGCTCGAGCCATGAAATCCGCTGTCTTCGACCGCCTCCAGGCATTGCGGTCCGCCGCGACCCCGGTGGCCCTGCTCACCAATCTACGCAGTGGCCAGCAGCTGATCGTGACGGCGACGGGCAGCGAAGGCGATCTCTGCCTCGACGTCGACATGATCCACGCCGCGCAGGAAGCGATCCGCACCGACGAGTGCACCAGTTTCGAGACGCCGGCGGGGCGCATCTTCGTCCATGTCTTCGCACCGCCGCCGCGCCTCGTGATCGTCGGTGCCGTGCACATCGCCGAACCGCTCGCGCGCATGGGTGCGCTGGCCGGCTACGGCGTGACGATCGTCGATCCGCGGCGCGCCTTCGCCGGCAGCCAGGGCTTCCGAGATGTCACCGTGTCCGGAGACTGGCCCGACGAGGCGCTCGAGGCGCTGGTGCCCGACATGCGCACCGCCATCGTCACGCTCACCCACGACCCCAAGCTCGACGATCCGGCGCTCGACACGGCGCTGAAATCGCCCGCCTTCTACATCGGCGCGCTCGGCAGCCGGAAGACCCACGCCGCGCGTCTCGGCCGCCTCGCCGCGCTGGGCCATGAACAGACGGCGCTCTCTCGCATCCATGGCCCCGTCGGCCTCGACATCGGCGCGTTGTCGCCGGCGGAGATCGCGCTGTCGATCATGGCGCAGATCACCGCTGTCCGGCGCGGTGGAGCGACCCGGGCATGATCTTCGGCGAGATGCCGCTCGACGAGGCCGAGGGCGCGATCCTCGCGCACGCGCTTTCGGGTGACGGCTTCGCCTTCCGCAAGGGCCGGATCCTCGAGCGCACGGATCTTGCCGCCATCGCGCGCAGCGGGCGCGCGCGCGTCGTGGCAGCGCGCCTCGAGCCCGGCGACGTCGCCGAGGACGCCGCCGCGGCCGCGATCGCCCGCGCCATCGCCGGCGACAATCTCCTGGTCTCCGCGGCCTTCACCGGCCGGGCCAATCTCTATGCCACCGCAGCCGGCCTCGTGGTCTACGAGCCGGCCGCCCTGGACGCCGTCAACGCGGTCGACGAGGCGATCACCGTGGCGCTGCTGCCGCCGCATGCGCCGGTCGCACCACGGCAGATGGTGGCGACCGTGAAGATCATCCCGTTCGCGGTGCCGCGCCTGGCGCTGGATGCCGTACTCGCGCGCATCGCGTCGATGACGCCCTTCGCCCGTGTCGCGCCCTTCCGCCCGCTGCACGCGGCACTCGTGCAGACGAGGCTGCCCGGAACCAAGCCGGGCGTGCTCGCGAAGACCGTCGATGCGACCCGTGCGCGTCTCGCGGCGCTCGGGGGGAGCCTGGACCAGGACGCGATCGTCCCCCACGACGTGACGGCCGTCGCAGACGCCCTGACCGACGCGGCGCGCGCGGGTGGCGACCTGCTGCTCGTCCTCGGTGCGTCCGCCGTGGTCGATCGCCGCGACATCGTGCCGGCAGCGATCGAGGCCGCGGGCGGCACGGTCGCGCATTTCGGAATGCCTGTCGATCCCGGCAACCTGCTGCTTTTCGGCACCCTCGACGGCCGTCCGGTGATCGGCCTCCCCGGTTGCGCGCGCTCGCCGAAACTGAACGGCTTCGACTGGGTCCTGCAGCGCGTCGCCGCCGGTCTGCCGATCGGCCGCGCCGACATCATGCGCATGGGAGCGGGCGGCTTGCTCAGCGAGATCCCGTCCCGCCCCTTGCCGCGACAAAGCGCGGCGCCAGCCCCGCAGCCACCACGGCAGCCGCGCATCGCGGCGCTCGTGCTCTCGGCGGGCCGCTCCAGTCGGATGGCCCCGGCCAACAAGCTGCTGATCGAGATCGATGGCGTGCCCATGGCACGGCGCGCCGTCGACGCGGCGCTGGCCTCGCAGGCGGTCGCCACGATCGCCGTGATCGGCAACGATGCCGCGCGCGTCCGTCAGGCGTTCGCGGGTTGCGACATCGCGATCGTCGAGAACCCGGATTTCGCCGCTGGGCTCAGTTCCTCGCTGCGCGCGGGACTGGCAAGCCTGCCGGACGACATCGACGGCGTCCTGGTCCTGCTCGGAGACATGCCGCGGATCACCGCCGCCCATCTCGACCGGCTGATTGCCGCGTTCGCGCCTGACGAGGGGCGGGCCATCTGCATTCCCACCCATCGGGCCAAGCGCGGCAACCCGATCCTCTGGAGCGCGCGCTTCCTGCCGGACATGCGCGCGCTGGACGGGGACCAGGGCGCGCGCGGCCTGATCGGACGCCACGCCGATCAGGTCTGCGAGGTCGAGATGCCGGACGATGCCGTCCTGCTCGACGTGGACACGCCAGGCGCGCTTGCGGCGTTGCGGGAGAAAAGCGCATGACCTTCGATCCGGCCGCGCTGCGCGCGCAATTTCCGATCCTCGCCCGCCGCGTTCGCGGCCAGCCCCTGCATTATCTCGACAGCGCCGCCACCGCCCAGGTGCCGCTCGCGGTTCTCGACGCCGTGCGTGCGCATGACGCGACGCACCGCGCCAACGTGCATCGCGGCGTCCACACGCTCGCCGAGGAAGCGACCCAGGCCTACGAGGCCGCCCGCGGCGCGGTCGCGGGCTGGCTCAATGTCGCGGCGGACGAGATCGTGTTCACGTCCGGCGCCACCGCCGCCATCAATCTGGTCGCGCAGAGCTGGACCCGCGCCCTGTCTCCGGGGGACGAGATCCTTCTCACCGAACTGGAACACCATTCCAACATCGTCCCCTGGCAACTCGCCGCCGAACGGCAGGGGCTCGTACTGCGCGCCCTGCCCGCCACGGCCGAGGGCCGGATCGACCTCGCGGCGCTGCCTGCCATGGTCGGCGCACGCACGAAGCTGATCGCGGCGACGCATGTCTCGAACGTGACCGGTGCGGTCACCGATGTCGCCGCATTGGCGGCAGCGGCGCGCAGCTGCGGCGCGAAGCTCCTGCTCGACGGCAGCCAGCGCGCGCCGCACGGTCCGCTCGACCTTCCCGCGCTCGACGCCGATTTCTACGTCTTCACGGGTCACAAGCTCTACGGTCCCAACGGGATCGGCGCGCTCTGGGCGCGGCGAGAGATCCTCGCCGCGATGCCGCCTTTCCTCGGAGGCGGCGAAATGATCCGCCGCGTGACGATCGAGCGCTCGACCTACGCCGATCCGCCACGCCGGTTCGAGGCCGGCACGCCGCCGATCGCGCAGGCGATCGGGCTCGGCGCCGCGATCGGCTTCCTTGCGGCCCTCGACTGGAGCGCGGTCGCGGCCCACGAGATGTCGCTGACGCAGCGCCTGCTCGATGGACTGGCCGCCGATCGGAAGATCCGCATCTTCGGACCTGCGGGGCTCCAGTCCCGGATCGGCGTGGTGTCCTTCGACATGGAGGGCGCGCATCCCCATGATGTCTGCCAGATCCTCGACGCACGCGGCGTCGCGTGCCGCGGCGGCCATCATTGCGCGCAACCGCTGATGGATCGTTTCGACCTCGCCGGAACGACGCGCGCATCGATCGGCATCTACAACGACATCACCGACATCGATGCCCTGATCGATGGCCTCGGCGAAGTCGCGCGGCGGCTCTGCGCATGACCACGGACGACCTCTATCAGGCCGAGATCGTCGCCCGCGCGAAGTCGGGCGCCGGCGATTCCCGTCTCGATCCGCACGATGCCCGTGCGACCGTCGACAACCCGCTCTGCGGCGACCGCGTGACGCTGGATCTCTCGCTCGCCGCCGGGCATGTCGCCGCCCTTGGCCATCGCACGCGCGGTTGCGCGCTGTGCCAGGCCGCGGCGGAGACGTTGCGACGCTGCGCGCCCGGCATGGCCCCGTCCGAGGCGCCGGCGCAGCGCGAAGCCCTGGCCGCCTTTCTCGCGGGCCGCCGAGACCTCCCGGACCGGCTCGCGGATTTCGGCGCCTTCGCGCCCGTCAGGTCGCATCCCAGCCGCCAGGGTTGCGTCCTGCTGCCCCTCGATGCCCTGGTCGAAGCAGCGGCGATGGTCGATCCGGACCGGCGATGACAACGCCGGCGGCGCTTGCGCGTTTTCCGGCCCTGGTGGGCCGGGCGCGCCTCGTGACCGGCCTCGTCCTCTTTGCCTATGTGACGCTCCATCTCGCGAACCATGCCGCCGGGCTCGTGTCGCTGGCGGCGATGGAGCGCGTCGCGGCCTGGGTCTACGCGCTGCTCCACGTTCCGCCCGTCGCCTGGCTGCTCTACGGCGCGCTTGCCATCCACTTTCTTCTCGCCCTCCATGCGATCCATCGCCGCCAGCGTTTCTGGCCGATGCCGTGGCGGGACGCGCTGCAACTGACGCTGGGTCTGGCGATCGTCCCGCTGTTGACGGCGCATGTCGTCGGCACGCGCGTCGCGGGCGAGTTGCATGGTGTCGTCTATACCCACACCCTCGTGCTGATCGAACTCGGCTGGGGCGTCTCGTTCGGTGTCCCGCGCCAGTTCCTCGCGATGCTGATCGTCTGGGTCCACGGGTGCTGCGGCGTCCATGCGTGGCTGCGGCTCCAGCCGTCATGGCCGCGCATACAGCCCGCGCTCCAGGCCATGGCACTTCTGCTCCCCGCCTTCGCCATCGGTGGGGTGATGTCCGCAACCCAGGAAATCGCGATACGTGCCGAGACCGCGGGCTGGATCGACGACCAGCGTACCGCCCTGAACGCGCCGGACACTGCCGCACGCGCCGAGCTGGGACGGCTGGGGGATCTGGCGCTCGCCCTGTGGGCGGGAGGGCTTTTGGCGGCCCTGGCGAGCCGTCGCATACGGCTCTGGCGCGAGGGCCGTGCCGGGCGGGTCCGGATCGCCTACCCCGACGGACGCAGGATCGATGTCCCGCGCGGCCTGTCCGTCCTGGAGGCAAGCCACATGGCTGGCATCCCTCACGCCTCGGTCTGTGGCGGTCGCGGCCGCTGCTCCACCTGCCGTATCCGTGTCGGCGAGGGAGGGGCGAGACAGCCGCCACCCAGCCCCGAGGAAAGCGCCGTCCTCGCCCGGATCGGAGCGGCACCGGCGATGCGCCTCGCCTGCCAGCTCCGTCCGGTCGCCGACCTCGCCGTCGCGCCGCTCCTGCCCGCGCGCGCGCCGCTGCGCGAGGCTCGCAGACGGATCGACAATGCGCCCATGCTCGGCCTCGAACGCGAGATCGCCGTTCTCTTCGCCGATCTACGCGACTTCACCCGCCTAGCCGAACACAAGCTGCCCTTCGACGTCGTCTTCATCCTCAACCGGTATTTCGAGGCGATGGGGCGCGAGATCGAAGGCGCCGGAGGACATGTCGACAAGTTCATCGGCGACGGCGTGATGGCGCTTTTCGGCGCCGTTTCGACCCGCGGTACGCCCGGCGCCGGCGTGGCCTCCGGATCGACGGCTCTCGCGGCGCGTGCGGCGGTCGACGCGGCGCGCAGGATGAGCCTCGGCCTGCGCGATCTCAACGCCAGCCTCGCTCACGATCTCGAACGTCCGCTCAGGTTGGGGATCGGCATCCATGTCGGCCCGGTGATCCTCGGCGAGATGGGCTATGGCCGCGCGACAGGCCTTACCGCGATCGGCGATACGGTCAATCTCGCAAGCCGGATCGAGGCCCTGTGCAAACCCTACGGGGCGGAACTCGTGATCTCTGCACATGCCGCCGAGGTGGCAGGGCTGGAGCAGGGCCCCTGGCGTCGGGAAAGCGCGACGATCCCCGGTCGCGGCGCCGCGATCGACGTGATGATCGTCCCGGACGCCGCGGTCCTGCCCCCTCGCGATGCGACATCCGCGCAACCATCGTAAGATGCGGCGCCCGGTACGAACGAAACCCTCACGCGACGCTTGCTTTGCCCGCCCGGCGCCGCTAAGTCGTCTCCCGCTGCGTGCACGTCCCCTTCGTCTAGAGGCCTAGGACACCGCCCTTTCACGGCAGTAACAGGGGTTCGAATCCCCTAGGGGACGCCAGCGGAATCGAAAAATGTCGTGTGGCTGCCGTGCGGGTCGTTGCGGACCACGGTGCCTCGTCGTGCGTATCGACGCGTGCGTCGGAAAATCCAGGCGACTGCACGTCACAGGGTCGCCGCGCGAAACCACACGGCGGCGACCCCGCGAGAGGGCTGTTTGACGATCAGGCCGACTGGTCTGGTGCCGCGGTCCGCAGACGGTCGATGGCGGCCTGGAAATGCCGCAGCGACGAGAGATGGAGATAGCAGCACTCCAACTCGTCCTTTGCGACCATGTCGGCAAGGACGTCCGGCGCGAGACCCTTCAGGCGCTCGCGGTCGATTGTCAGGAACCCGCTCAGATTGCGCTGTTCCTCGCCGACCTTGTACTGGATCTGCATCGGCTGCAGCAGCTTGTGCTCGACCAGGCGCGCGCAGAAGGCCTGGGTCCGCTGGAAACGACCCTGATAATCCTGCAGGAAGGCGACCACGTTCTTGAGGAACTGGGTCTGGTTCCCGTCCGCATCGAACAGGCGCTCTCCCCTGCCGTCCCGGTTGCATCCCTCGAACGCCTCGTCGATCAGCACGGTGAAGGGCGCGTCCGGCTTTTCCTGCCCCACGACGAAGGGATAACGGCGGACGAAAGCCGGGATGTACCCGCTGGTCCAGCGCCCGTCCGCGTTCACGAAGGGATTGAATCCCGGTCGCGCTCCAAGCACGACCGCGGGGAACACGCTCGTCTCGGTTCCCGCGAAGATGATCGGATGGTCGGCCGCCGCGGCTGCGAACTCGATCGCCGTGAGCGGTACCGAATTCACGCCTGCCGCGAAGCCGAATCCGTCGCCCGACTTGACGCACAGGTCACGGTGCTGGGCCGTGTTGACCGGTGCCAATTTCCTGTAGAACAGTTGCTGCGTCGCCATGGTTCGTCTCCCGCTCTGACGGCGCCAAGGCCGCGCATCCCGCGCGCCATGGCCCCACCTGAAGAGCCTCCCACTAGCGCAATTCGCGCCCGAACCCTAGCGACATCGCGCCCGCACGCACCTCAGCGGTCGCCGCCATCGGCAAGATCGGCCAGCAGCTCGGGAGCGCGCAATGCGATTCCCCCCTTCACGAGCGCCACGAGCCCCTGCCGCTGCCAGGCCTGGAGCTGCTTGTTCGTGCTCTCGCGGGACATGCCGATCATCTGCCCGAGGTCGCGCTGGGTCACCGCGATCGTCGAGACCGCCCGGCCGACCGCTTCGCCCTGCTCGGCCGCAAGCCGCAGGAGCGTCTTGGCCAGCCGCGCCTCGAGCGGCAGGAACATCACGCTCTCCACCTGTTCGTTCGTGCGGCGCAGGCGTGCGCAGAGCAGGACGATGATCCGCAGGGCAAGGTCGGGATTCGCCCGCAGCATCGGCAGGAAATCCCGCCGCTCGAAGACGACGAGTTCGCAATCCGACAGCGCGCTCGCGTCAGCGGTGCGCGGCTTTCCATCGAGCAGGGCGATCTCGCCGAAGATCTGACCGACGCCGATCAGATTGAGAACCACTTCCTTGCCGTCCGCGGTCACCGAGGAGATCTTTATCGTCCCGGACAGCACCGCCATCATGCTGGAGCCGTCGTCCCCCTTGGCGAAGATCGTCGTTCCCTTCGCGAAGCGACGGATCTGGGTCATGCGTATCGCCGAATCGAGATCCGGCTCCGTCAACGCGCCGAAGAGCGGATGGCCGGCAAAAATCGTCCGCCTGCTCGGTTTTCCTGCGGTATCCGCCATCGCGACGCGATTCCTTTTTCCGAGACAAGACAAGGGGATATCCCCAAAGTCTGCGCCGGATTGCTGAAAATTGGAACCCCGCGTGAACTAGCTCACATCGCCTGTGACGCCTCCTGCGTACGGTCCTCGCATCGAAGGACTTACCTCAAGGAGGCTCTGGACATGCTGTTGGAGACCCTGCCCCCGAAGACCCATGAGGCGCCCGGCGCCGGCCATGTCGAGCATGAGCCGGCCGCGTCGCAGGCCGTCGTCGTGCCGACGGCGCTCCTGGCCACGGCCCTCGACGGTCTGGGCATCGTCCTGTTCGTCGTCGACAGCCATGGTCGCGTCGTCGCGTCGACGCAGGCCGCCGCATCTGCCCCCGCCTGCCGCGCCGCGGTCGCCGCGCTGTCGCCGGCGCTGGTCAAGCGTGCACGCCTCGAGGGCCGCCCCGTCGGCCAGGCGGCGGAAAGCGAACATGGCGCGCAGACCTGGCTCGTGGCGACGCCGATGGAGGTGCCCACGGCCCCTGGCGAGTTCTTCTCGGTCCAGGCGATCGATGCCCAGGGACCGCACCAGATCTCGCCGAGCCTGCTCAGCGAGCTCTGCGGCCTCACGCCCGCCGAGGCGCAGGTCGCCCGCTTCGTCGCCGACGGCTTGTCGCCGAAGCTGATGGCACGGCGGCTCGGCATCTCGCTGGCGACGGTCAAGACGCATCTCCACCGCGGCTTCCGCAAGACCGGATCGCGCGGCCAGGCAGACCTCGTGCGGAGAGTGGCGCGCATCGCGCCTCAACGACCGGCGATCTGAATTCGGGAACGCGCAACGGCATGAGCGGAGGCTTCCATGCAGCTTCTTGAACTTGTCGGCACCTACTTCGCGACCGCGCGTCGACCGGAAAATCCGGGCGAGTACCAGATCGCGATCGATATCGCTCGAAAGCTCCTGTTCGACGCCGACACGGATGCGCGGCGACGGGTGGCGGAGATCCTCGCCCGGCAGCCCAGCGCGCCGCTCGAACTTGTGGATATCCTGGCGCATGACGATCCCACGATCGCACGGCCGCTTCTGTCCGCCAGCCCTGTCCTGGGCGACGCCGAACTCCTCGACGTCGCGACGCGCAGGACCGTCGAGCACCGCCTCGCCATCGCGACGCGTAGCCAAGTATCGGAAGCGCTGTGTCGCGTCCTGCTCGCGACCGACGAGGATGCCATCGCCTGCACGTTGCTGGGCAATCCCGGCGCACGCATATCGCGGTCATGCCTGGAGCGCTGCGTCGAACGCGCGCGCGGCTCGGCCGCATTGCAGTCGGCGCTGACGAGACGCCGCGACCTGGGCGCCGATCTCATCGCGCGATTGCTCGCCTTCCTGCCCGACATGCTGCGGCGCGAGTTGCAGGATAGCGCGCAGATGTCGGCGGATGCTGGTCATCCGTCGCCGCGCGGCGGGGATATGCCGGTGGCTGCGGCCCGGATCGCCGCGGCGCTCGCGGCCCGGCGTGCCGCCGATCCGTCGAGCCTCGTCACGCTTCTGCGCGGTGGCAACCGCCAGGTCTTCGAGGCGGCCTTCGCCGAACTGACATCGCTGCCAACCGACGTGGCACGTCGTGTGCTCCACGACCCCGGCAACCGTCCTCTCGCGGTCGCCTGCAAGGCCGCAGGCGTGAACCGATCCCATTTCGTCAGCTTGCTGGCGCTGCTGCGCCAGGGCAGTCCGAGCGGCAGGCAGATGCCGCCTGTCGAAGTGGACGACGCCGCGGATTTCTTCGACGCGATCGATCGCGACGCAGCCAGGCATACGGTGTCGCGGTGGCGGCACAGGACAACGGCTGAGCGAAGCCGGAGCTTGAACGGGCCGCGCGCCGCCTCCTGCGCCTGAGACGACGCGAATAGCGCGGAGAAGCGCTTGCGGCGCGGGCAAGCTTGCCCTATCTGCCTGACCACACATCATGAAAATGTTCGGAAGACCGGATTCGACACTCGGCATCGGCGACAGGTTCGTCGAAGCCAACCGCGAACGCACCGAATGGGTGGTCGAGTTCGTGTTCGGCGATCCCAACGGCGTCGCGCACGCGCGACTGCGCAAGACGGGAGACCCTACCGTCGCACGCACCTTCGCGGCCGCGGTTCTCCTCGCAGATCCACGTTTCAAACGGCTCCCGCGGCGCGTCGCCGTCGCGCAGGACGTCGCAAACGGCACGGACGCCGAAGCCGAAACGCCTCCAGCCGCGTGACCCGCCGCTTAACCTGGGCCTGGTTCGAGTTGGCATCGGGTTCGAGTTGGCATCGGGTTCGAGTTGGCATCGGTGCCGATCATGGCTGGCGGGCGGTCGCGGCGTCCCTGATCTCGAACTGGGTGCGCCGCATCCCGTTCCAGCTATCCGCGCGCAACTGACCGGCGACATGGACGGGCGGTCCACCGCGATCCAGAAGAAGCGGCGCCAGTGGCGTGTCGACCGCGCGGAACGCGATGGCGCGAACGCGCGCGCCAAACGAATCCGCCAGCACACAGCGGACGTGTTTTTCGCCTACGATGTCGGCCTGGACCACACGCATGTCGGACAGCGCGAAGCAGGGCTGGGGATGGCCGGCGCCATAGGGCCCCGCGCGGTCGAGGAGATCGACGAAATCGGCCGTCGCGCCGCGAGCGCCGAGCACCGCATCCACCAGCAAAGCCCGCTGCGCCGCGCGCTCCGCGGACCCAAGCGCCTCCGCGGCGCGTGCGCCGAGAAAACTCCGCAACGCGTCCAGCCGTCCCTGCTCGAGCGAAAATCCCGCCGCCTGCCGGTGCCCGCCGCCATCCAGCAGCAATCCCGCCTGCCGCGCCGCGATGACGGCGGCGCCGAGATCGAAACCCGCCACCGAACGGCCCGATCCGCGTCCCTTCCCGCGGTCAAGCGCCACGACGGCAGCGGGGGCGTGAAACCGCTCGGCGAGACGCGACGCGACGATGCCGATCACCCCCGGATGCCATCCCTCTCCTGCCGCCAGCACGAAGGCGCCACCACCGCCCTGCCCTTCGACCTGCGCCTGAGCCTCCGCGAGCACGGCCTGCTCGATCGCCTGGCGTTCCCGGTTCAAGCCATCCAGGCGTAGCGCAAGCACGCGGGCCTCCTCGGGGTCGCGCGTCGACAGCAGGCGAACACCGAGATCCGCCTCGCCGACCCGGCCGCCGGCGTTGACGCGAGGTCCCAGAACGAATCCGAGATGATAGGCGGTCGGCGCCTCGTTGAGCCGCGCCACGTCGGCGAGCGCCGCGAGACCGGGACGCGCGCGGCGGGCCATGACCGTCAACCCCTGACGGACGAAGGCGCGGTTCAACCCGCGCAACGGCACCACGTCGCACACCGTGCCGAGGGCGACGACGTCGAGCCTGGCGAGAAGATCCGGCTCTCCTCCGGCGGCGAACGCGCCGCGACGCCTGAGGCACCGCAGCAAAGCCACCGCCAGGACGAACGCGACCCCGACGGCCGCGAGGTGACCAAGGCCCTGAGGCTGGTCGAGACGGTTGGGGTTCACGACCGCGTGCGCGGCGGGCAGGGCGGGCTCCGCGGCATGATGGTCGACCACGACGACATCGATCCCGGCGGCGCGCGCGGCGGCAAGCGGTGCAAAGGCCAGGGTGCCGCAATCCACCGTGACGACGACGCGCGCACCCTCCTCCGCGAGGCGGAGCAGCGCCGGCGTGTTGGGGCCATAGCCCTCGCGCAGGCGATCGGGAATGTAGACGCCGACGACCCCGCCGAGTTCGCCGATCACATCGGCGAGAAGCGCCGCGGAGGTCGCGCCATCGACGTCGTAATCGCCGAACACCACGATCTTCTCGCGCCGCGCGATCGCGTCGGCGAGCCGCTCCGCCGCGGCGTCCATATCATGGAGGGTCGACGGATCGGGCAGCAGGTCGCGAAGCCGAGGCGCGAGAAAGGCCTCGGCAGAAGCCGCCTCGACACCCCTGCCCGCCAGCACACGCGCGACCGGTTCGGGAATCGACGCGGCCTGTGCGATGGCCAATGCGACGCGGTCGTCATCCAGACGCAGACGCCAGTGCCGCCCGGTCGCGGACTGCGCAACACCAAGCAGGGCGGGCGCCTGGGGGCTCCCGCCCTCCATGCTCAGAACTCCATCGGCTTTCGACCGAGATCGTGCGTGGCCTCGATCTTCCGGACGGTCCCGGTCTTGGAGCGCATGACGATCGAATGGGTCGAAGCGCCACCGGCGTAGCGACGCACGCCGCGCAGCAGCGACCCGTCGGTCACCCCGGTGGCCGCGAACATCACGTCACCCCTGGCCAGTTCCAGCAGGTCGTATTTCCGGTTCAGGTCCTTGATCCCCAGACGGTGTGCGCGCCCGCGCTCGTCGTCGTTGCGGAACAGCAGACGTCCCTGAAACTGGCCACCGATGCAGCGCAGCGCCGCCGCCGCCAGCACGCCCTCGGGCGCGCCGCCGGACCCCATGTACATGTCGACGCCGGATTCCGGCAGGGCCGTGGCGATCACGCCGGAGACATCGCCATCGGAGATGAGCATGATCCGTGCCCCGGCCTCGCGCACCTTCTTGACGATCTCCGAATGGCGGGGACGGTCGAGGATACAGACCACAAGATCCGACACATCGCGCCTGGTCGCCTTGGCAAGTTCGGCGAGGTTCTGGGCCGGCGACGCATCGATATCGACGATATTCGCCGGCAGACCGCCACCGACGGCGAGTTTGTCCATGTAGACGTCGGGCGCGTTGAGGAAGCCACCGGATTCCGCCATGGCGATCACCGCCAGGGCGTTGGGCCCGCCCTTCGCGGTCAGCGTCGTTCCTTCGAGCGGATCGAGCGCGATATCGACTCGCGGACCGGTACCAAGCCCCACCTTTTCGCCGATATACAGCATCGGCGCCTCGTCGCGCTCGCCCTCGCCGATGACGACCTCGCCATCGATCGCAAGGGAGTTCAGCGCGCGCCGCATCGCATCGACCGCGGCCTGATCGGCGGCCTTCTCGTCGCCGCGTCCCATCAGGCGCGACGCGGACAGGGCCGCAGCCTCGGTCACGCGAACCGCTTCGAGGGCGAGATTACGGTCGAGGATGTTCTTTTCGGCCATGGCGTCGCTCTTCCTGGATCTGGTTCCGCGGCCGGGAATCGGCCGAGACGTGATTATACCCTGTTCAGAGGGCCTCGATCCGGATCAGGCGGGGGGGTTCCAGAACCGTGTCGAGGGCTTCGATCCGCTGCAGAGCCCTGCGCATCGCGGCCTCCTCGGTCTCGTGCGTGGTCAGCACCACCGGCACCATGGCGTCGGGATGCCGGCCGCGCTGGATCATGGATTCGAGGCTGACCTTCTGGTCGCGCAGGGACGCCGTCACATCCGCGATCACGCCCGGCCGGTCGCGCACCATCAAACGGATGTAGTAGGCGCCGCGATGGCCATCGATCGGCGCTGCAGGCGCATCGACGAGCCTGGACGCAGGGACCGCGAAGGTCATCGGCGCCCGCCCGCGGGCGATGTCCATGAGGTCGGCGACGACAGCCGAAGCAGTCGGCCCCGCGCCGGCACCGCGCCCTTCGCTGACGACGCGGCCGACGAAATCGCCCTCGACCACGACGGCGTTGAAGACATCCTCGACATGCGCGATGGGCGTCTCGAGCGGCACCATGCAGGGATGGACACGCTGCTGCAGACCGGCTTCGGTCATACGCGCGATCCCGAGCAGTTTGATGCGGTAGCCAAGTTCGGTGGCGAACTGGATATCCAGCGCACCGACATGGCGTATGCCCTCGACATGGACGCCGCCGATATCGGCCTTCGTGCCGAAGGCGAGCGCGGCGAGGATCGCGAGTTTATGGGCAGCGTCCACGCCGTCGATGTCGAAACTCGGATCGGCTTCGGCATAGCCCAGGCGTTGCGCATCGGCCAGCACGTCACCGAAGGGGCGCCCGGTACGGCGCATCTGCGTGAGGATGTAGTTGCACGTTCCGTTCAGGATCCCGTAGACGCGCTGGATCCGGTTGCCGGCGAGGCCTTCGCGCAGCGCCTTGATGGCAGGGATGCCACCGGCGACCGCCGCCTCATAGGCCAGCACGCAGCCACGGCCCTCGGCCACCGCCGCCAGATCGGCGCCGGCATGCGCCAGCAACGCCTTGTTGGCCGTCACGACATGACGGCCCCGGGCCAGTGCCGCGTCGACGACGCGTCGCGCCATGCCCTCCGCGCCGCCGATCAATTCGACGACGACGTCGCAATCGGCCCGCTCGGCCATCGTCGCGGCATCGTCATACCAGTCGACGCCTTCCAGCGAGACGCCGCGATCCTTCCGCCTGTCGCGCGCCGACACCGCGGTGACGACGACCGGGCGGCCGCATCGGGCGGCGATCAGTTCGGCATTCTGGGCAAGAAGCTTGACGACGCCGGCGCCGACGGTCCCAAGGCCGGCGATCGCGATCTTGAGGGGCTTGATCATGGGACGCTCGCGTGGCGGGAGGGTTTCTGGGTCGGCGGCTCCGGGAGCGCCTCGTCGGCCTGGAGAAAGGCCCGGATGTTCCGGGTCGCCTGCCGAATGCGCTGGACATTCTCGACCAGTGCCAGGCGGACATGCCCGTCCCCGTACTCGCCGAAGCCGATCCCCGGGCTCACCGCGACCCCGGCTTTCTGCAGCAGCAATTTCGAGAAACCGAGCGACCCGAGATCACGGAAACGCGGCGGAATGGGCGCCCAGGCGAACATCGAGGCCGGCGGGCTCGGCACATTCCAGCCCGCGGCTGCGAGGCCCTGGATGAGAGCGTCCCGGCGTGACCGATAAAGATCCCGGATCTCCTGCACGCAGTCCTGCGGACCGTTGAGCGCGGCGACGGCGGCGACCTGCACCGGTGTGAAGGCCCCGTAGTCGAGGTAGCTCTTGATCCGCGTGAGGGCGCCGACGAGTTTGCGGTTTCCGGCCGCGAAGCCGACGCGCCATCCGGGCATCGAATAGGTCTTGCTCATCGAGGTGAACTCGATGGCGATATCCTTCGCGCCGGGAACCTGCAGGATCGACGGCGGCGGCTCATCGTCGAAATAGATCTCGGAATAGGCGAGGTCCGAGAGGATCCAGATGCCGTGAAAACGGCAGAAATCGACGATTTCCGCATAGAAATCGAGGCCGACGACCTGCGCCGTGGGATTGGAGGGAAAGCACAGCACCAGGGCCAGCGGCGTCGGCACGGCGTGCTTCACCGCCCGCTTGAGATTGGCGAAGAAATCTTCGTCCTCTCCGATCGGCAGGTGGCGGATCGATGCCCCCGCCATGATGAAGCCGTAGGGATGGATCGGATAGCTGGGATTGGGAACCAGGATCACGTCGCCGGGGCTGGTGATCGCCTGGGCGAGATTGGCCAACCCTTCCTTCGACCCGAGCGTGACGATCGTCTCGGTCTCGGGATCGAGATCGACGCCGAACCGGCGGGCGTAATACGCGGCGTGGGCCCGCCGCAACCCGGGTATCCCCTTCGACACCGAATACCGGTGGGCGCGCGGATCCTGCGCCGTCTCGACGAGTTTCGCCACGATGTGCGGCGGCGTCGGCTGATCGGGATTGCCCATCCCGAGATCGATGATGTCCTCTCCGGCCAGGCGCGAACGCGCCTTCATCGTGTTCACCTCGGCGAACACGTACGGCGGCAACCGGCGGATGCGGTAGAAATCGCTGTTCGACATGGATGACCCCTCGCGCGGGGCCGGTTTCTAGCGCCCCGTCGCCTCGCTGACCACCAGGATCTCGACCTGCGGCGATGGTGCCGCGGATGGATCGAGGGCGATACGCGATCTCGCCACGCCGAGACGCTGCAGACGATCGGCGGTCGTCAGCATCGCCGGGGCGGGCCCTGTCAACCTGACCCGCGCCGCAGGACCAGCGCCCCTGAGGGCTTCGGTCGCCTGCCGCAAGACAGCCTCGTCGGAAACCGAGAACGCCCCTGCGGCATCCGGCATCACCGCGCCGACCCGCCCCGACCCAACGGGCGTGACCAGCCCGTTCTCGAGGGCCCGGCGCCGCTGCTCCGCCTCGGCGCGCGCCCGCTCGAGCACGGCAATCTCCGCGCCGCGCCGCGCTGGATCATGGGGCGCGAGGCGCCCGGGAACCGATGCGAGGTTCGGGTAAGGCTGACCGGCGGCAGCATCCGGCCCCGCCGGTTCGGCCAGCGCCGGCGGGACCGACATCCCCGCGGTCGCCCGCAGACGGTCCAGCCAGTCCGGCTCGCCTGTATCGCTGGCGCATGCCGCAAGGGCCAGCGTCAGCGTGACCAGGACCACACGCAGGGCGGGAGCGAGACGGGAGCGGCAGAGCGGCTGCGGCACGCGATTTGCCTCTAGGAGTCGGATGACGGTTCTTATAAGTAAACGCCGGTGAGGCGTCACCCGGCGCGTGGCCCCGACCGTCGACCGGCCGTCGCGCAGGCGTATCCAGGCGCCGCCCCGAGGATCATCGCCATGACCCAGCCGAAACCGAAGCGCGAGGCCGCAAACGATACCGGCGCCGGCAAGCAGCCGGAGATCCGCCTCCCGGACCCCGTCGAATTGTCGCGCATGATGGGCGAGATCGCCGAGCGCAGCCAGAAGCTGGTCGCCGAATTCCTGTACCGGCAGTCGGGCAAGCCGAGCATGGGCATGGCCGACCCGCTCAATATCGGCCAGGCCTTCTTCGACATGACGGCGCGGTTGATGGCCAATCCGACGCAGCTGGTGCAGGCGCAGTTGTCGCTGTGGCAGGACTACATGGCGCTCTGGCAGACCACCACGCGCCGCATGTTCGGACAGTCGGCCACGCCCGTCATCGCGCCGCCGCCGGAGGATCGCCGCTTCAAGGACGCCGCCTGGGACGACAGCTACGTCTTCGACTTCATCAAGCAGTCCTACCTTCTGACGGCGCGCTGGATGCAGAACATCGTCAAGCGGGTCGAGGGACTGGACGACAAGACGGCGAAGAAGGTCGATTTCTACACGCGACAATTCGTCGACGCGATCGCGCCGTCGAACTTCGCCGTGACCAATCCGGAAGTCGTGCGTGCGACGCTGGAAAGCGGTGGCGAGAATCTCGTCAAGGGACTCCAGAACCTGCTGGGCGACCTCGAGCGCGGCGATGGCCGCCTCGCGATCCGGATGACCGACGACACGGCATTCAAGATCGGCACCAACATCGCCGTCACGCCCGGCAAGGTCGTGTTCCAGAACGACCTGATGCAGCTGATCCAGTATGCGCCGACGACCGAGAGCGTCGCGCGCCGCCCGCTTCTCGTGATCCCCCCCTGGATCAACAAGTTCTACATCCTGGATCTGCGCGAGAAGAACTCGTTCATCCGCTGGGCCGTCTCCCAGGGCCACACGGTGTTCG
>CAYSUY010000025.1:0-31493 GCA_964434345.1 uncultured Acetobacteraceae bacterium | reverse complement strand
GTGGCCGTCATCCGGTGAGCCCGTGGGGTACGCCGACGAAGGGCTACAAGACTCGCAAGAACAAGCGGACCGATCATTTGATCGTCCGCCGCCGCAACGCGAAGTAAGGGGACCACCATGGGTCGCTCGGTATGGAAGGGTCCGTTCGTCGACGGGTACCTGCTCAAGAAGGCAGACAAGGTGCGCGCCGGTGGCCGCAACGAGATCATCAAGATCTGGTCGCGCCGCTCCACGATCGTGCCGCAATTCATCGGCCTGACGTTCGGCGTGTATAACGGCCACAAATTCCTTCCGGTTCTCGTGAACGAGAACATGGTAGGGCACAAGTTCGGCGAGTTCGCGCCGACGCGCAGCTTCCACGGCCACACGGCCGTCGGCGGCGGCGACAAGACCGCGAAGAAGGGCTGATCATGGGCAAGCAAGCACGACCCCGGGCGCTCCCGGAAAACGAGGTTCGCGCCATCGGGCGGACGATCCGTACCAGCCCGCGCAAGCTCAACCTCGTCGCCGAGATGATTCGCGGCAAGAAGGCCTCGACGGCGCTCGCGGAACTTACCTTCTCGAAGCGCCGCATCGCGCAGACCGTGAAGAAGGTCCTCCAGGCTGCCATCGCGAACGCCGAGAACAATCACCAGCTCGACGTCGATCGTCTGATCGTCTCCGAGGCGCATGTCGGCAAGTCGCTGACGATGCGGCGCTTCCACCCACGCGGTCGTGGCAGGTCGGCGCCGGTCGTGAAGTCTTTCAGTCATATCACGGTGGTCGTGCGCGAGACCGCCGACGAGTCGGCCAAGGAGTCTGCCTGATGGGTCAGAAAATCAATCCCCATGGCCTGCGTCTGGGCATCAACCGGACCTGGGACTCCCGTTGGTACGCGGATCGGGATTACGCGAAGCTTCTGCATGACGATCTCGCGCTGAAGAAGTACCTCACCGAGCGTCTCGCGCAGGCGGGCATCGCCCGTGTGATCATCGAACGTCCGGCCAAGAAGGCGCGTATTACGCTGCATTCCGCGCGCCCGGGCGTCGTCATCGGCAAGAAGGGCGCGGACATCGAGAAGCTGCGCAGCGACCTCGCGAAGATGACGGGCAGCAAGGACGTCTCGCTGAACATCGTCGAGATCCGCAAGCCCGAGATCGACGCGCGCCTCGTCGCGCAGAACATCGCGGACCAGCTCGAGCGCCGCGTCGCCTTCCGTCGCGCCATGAAGCGGGCGGTGCAGTCGGCGATGCGACTCGGCGCGCTCGGCATCCGGATCAACTGCTCCGGGCGTCTCGGCGGCGCGGAAATCGCGCGGCTCGAATGGTACCGTGAGGGGCGTGTGCCTCTGCACACGTTGCGCGCGGATATCGATTTCGGCGTCGCGACGGCCAAGACGACCTACGGCACATGCGGCGTCAAGGTTTGGGTCTTCCGCGGCGAGATCCTTGCCCATGACCCGATGGCCATGGACAAGCGCGCCCAGGATCAGCAGCCGGCGCGCTGAACAAGTTCGACGGGGATAGACCACGATGCTCCAGCCATCACGTACCAAGCACCGCAAGGCATTCAAGGGCCGTATCCACGGTCTCGCGAAGGGCGGCACGCAGCTCAATTTCGGCGCTTTCGGCCTGAAGGCTTTGGAGCCGAACCGGATCACGGCGCGGGAGATCGAGGCGGCGCGCCGCACGATCACCCGTCACCTGAAGCGCGTCGGGCGCGTGTGGATCCGGGTGTTCCCGGACGTCCCGGTCTCCAAGAAGCCCGCCGAAGTCCGCATGGGCTCCGGCAAGGGAACGCCCGAGCTCTGGGTCTGCCGCGTCAAGCCCGGCCGTATCCTGTTCGAGATCGACGGCGTGTCCAAGGAGATCGCCCACGAGGCGTTCACCCTCGCGGCCGCCAAGCTGTCCATCCGCACGCGCGTCGTGACGCGCCTGGGCGAGGAGTGATCGCGATGAAGATCGCCGATATCCGCAGCAAGACCGTCGACCAGCTCTCCGACGAGCTCGCGACGCTCCGTAAGGAGCAGTTCAATCTCCGCTTCCAGCGGGCGAGTGGGCAGCTCGAGAACGTTGCGCGCATCCGTATCGTGCGCCGCGACATCGCCAAGATCATGACCGTGCTGGCCGAGCGCCAGCGCAAATCGGCCTGAAGCCGGAGGAAGACAAGATGCCTCGCCGTGTGCTCCAGGGTGTCGTGACGAGCGACGTGACCGAGAAGACCGTTACGGTCCTCGTCGAGCGCCGCTTCATGCACCCCGTCTACAAGAAGTTCATCGTGCGCACGAAGAAGTACCTCGCGCACGACGAGTCCAACCAGGTGAAGACCGGGCAGAACGTGAAGATCCGGGAGTGCCGTCCGATCTCCAAGCGCAAGCGCTGGGAAGTCGTGACGGACGAAGCCGCCACGGCCTGAACGGAGGATCCGACAAATGATCCAGATGCGTTCCAATCTCGAGGTTGCCGACAACTCCGGTGCGCGCCGCGTGCAGTGCATCAAGGTTCTCGGCGGCTCGAAGCGCAAGGTTGCCGCTATCGGCGACATCATCGTCGTGTCGATCAAGGAGGCGATCCCGCGCGGCAAGGTGAAGAAGGGTGACGTGCACAAGGCCGTCATCGTCCGCACCTCGAAGGAACTGCGCCGCGTCGACGGGACCGCCATCCGCTTCGACCGTAATGCCGCCGTGCTGATCGACAAGGAAGGCGAGCCCATCGGGACTCGTATCTTCGGGCCCGTGACGCGCGAACTGCGCTCCAAGGGCTACATGAAGATCATCAGCCTGGCGCCGGAAGTTCTCTGAGTTCAGGTGACGCTATGTTCAAGATCCGCAAGGACGATACCGTCGTGGTCCTCACGGGCCGCGACAAAGGGAAGAGCGGCAAGGTGCTCAAGGTGCTCCCCAAGGAGGGGCGCGTCGTGGTGCAGGGCGTGAACGTCGCCAAGCGCCATATGCGCGGCCGCCCGGGGCAGCCCGGCGGCATCGTCGAGAAGGAACTGGCGCTCGCCGTTTCCAATGTCTCGCATCTCGACCCCAAGGACAACAAGCCGACGCGCGTCGGCTTCCGGGTGGTCGACGGCAAGAAGGTTCGCTTCGCCAAGCGCTCCGGCGAACTCATCGATCGGTGATCATCATGGCCACTCGTCTCCAGGACAGCTACCAGAGCAAGATCCGCCCGAGCCTCAAGCAGGAATTCGGATACACCAGCGACATGCAGGTGCCGCGGCTCGAGAAGATCGTCGTCAACATGGGCGTTGGCGATACCGTCAACGACATCAAGAAGATGGAAGCGGCGGTCGGCGACCTCACGGCGATTACCGGGCAGAAGCCGCTGGTGATCAAGTCGAAGAAGGCGATCGCCAACTTCAAGCTGCGTCGCGGGCTGCCGATCGGGTGCAAGGTCACCCTGCGCGGGGCACGGATGTATGAATTCCTCGATCGCCTGATCACGATCGCCCTGCCGCGTGTGCGCGACTTCCGCGGCGTGTCGGGGAAAAGCTTCGACGGCCGCGGGAATTATGCCCTCGGCATCAAGGAGCAGATCGTGTTTCCCGAGATCGATTACGACAAGATCGACAGCGTGCGGGGGATGGACATCATCATCTGCACGACAGCGAGGACCGACAAGGAGGCCAAGGCTCTCCTCAAGGCCTTCGAAATGCCCTTCATCAACTGACGTCTCGAGCCGCGAGGACACCCCACGATGGCCAAGAAAAGCTCCATCGAGAAGAACAAGCGCCGCGAGCGCATGGCCAAGCAGTTCTCGGCCAGGCGCGCGAAGCTCAAGGCGATCGCCAAGGACAAGGCGGTCGGCATGGAGGAGCGCTTCGAGGCGAGCCAGAAGCTGGCCGAACTGCCGCGCAATTCCGCGCGCGTTCGCGTGCGTCTGCGCTGCGAACTGACCGGCCGCTCCCGCGGCAACTACCGTAAATTCAAGCTCTGCAGGATGGCCCTGCGTGATCTCGCCCTGACCGGGCAGATCCCGGGCATGGTCAAGTCGAGCTGGTGAGGAGAGTCCGGACATGGCGATGAGCGATACACTCGGTGACATGCTGACGCGCATCCGGAACGCACAGGCCGCCCGTATGGGCAGCGTGGCGGTGCCGGCGTCCAAGCTGCGGGGTGGCGTGCTGGATGTGCTGAAGCGTGAAGGCTACATCCGCGGTTACTATGCGACCGAGAAGCGCGACGGGATCTCCGAGTTCACGGTCGAGCTCAAGTACCAGGAAGGTGCACCCGTGATCCGCGAGATCAGCCGGGTGTCCAAGCCGGGTCGGCGCGTCTACTCCGGGATCAAGGATCTCCCGAAGGTCTATGGCGGTCTCGGGATCTCGATCCTGTCGACGCCGCGCGGCGTGATGTCGGACACGGAAGCGCGCGCCCAGAACGTTGGCGGCGAAGTCATCTGCCAGGTCTTCTGACCGGGCGGCGCAAGGAGAAGCAGTCATGTCTCGTATCGGTCGTCTGCCGGTCCCGGTGCCGCAAGGTGTCGACATCCAGGTCGCCGGACAGAAACTTACGGTGAAGGGCAAGTTGGGGGCGCATGTCCTCGACCTTCACCAGGATGTGGCGGTGACGGTCGAAAGCGGCCGCGTCGTCTTGGAACCGCGCTCGCAGAGCAAGCGGGCGCGCGCGATCTGGGGTACGTCTCGGGCGTTGCTGTCCAACATCGTCTCCGGCGTGTCCAAGGGTTTCACGCGCAACCTGTCGATCGAGGGCACGGGGTTCCGTGCCGCGCTCGATGGCAAGGTGCTGAACCTGCAATTGGGCTTCAGCCATGACGTCAAATATCCGATCCCCGAGGGGATCGCGGTCAAGGTCGCGGGCGACAAGCAGAACGCGCTCGAGATCACGGGTTCGGACAAGCGTCTGGTCGGCCAGGTTGCGGCCGAGATCCGGGGCTTCAAGAAGCCGGAGCCCTATCAGGGCAAGGGGATCCGCTATACGAACGAGCAGGTCCGTCGCAAAGAAGGCAAGAAGAAGTAAGGGCGCGCCATGTCCAACTCCGTACAAGCCATGTTCCTGCGCCGTCAGCGGCGCGTCCGTCTCAAGCTTCGGTCGAACTCCGGGGGGCGTCCGCGCCTGTCTGTGTTCCGGTCCTCGAAGCATATCTATGCGCAGGTCATCGATGACGCGCAGGGTCGCACTGTCGCCTCTGCGTCGACCAAGGATGACGCGCTCGGAGGTACCCTCAAGACCGGTGCCAATGTCGACGCCGCGAAAGCTGTCGGTGCGCTCGTCGCGCAGCGCGCGATCGCAGCCGGCGTGACCGAGGTCGTGTTCGACCGCGGTGGCTACATGTTCCATGGTCGCGTGAAAGCGCTGGCCGATGCAGCCCGCGAAGGCGGGCTGTCCTTCTGAGTTTTCGAGGAGAGATCTGATGGCACGGACGCCAGGCGAAGGCGGCGGCTCGCAGCGGCGCGGACAGCGCGATGGCGGCGGATCGCGCGACGATCGCGAGCAGAGCGAACTGATCGAGAAGCTCGTCGCGATCAATCGCGTCGCAAAGGTGGTGAAGGGCGGCCGGCGGTTCGGCTTCGCCGCTATCGTCGTCGTCGGCGACGGCAAGGGCCGTTCGGGTTATGGCACCGGCAAGGCACGCGAGGTCCCGGAGGCCATCCGCAAGGCGACGGATCAGGCCAAGCGCGCGATGATCCGCATTCCGCTGCGGGAAGGCCGGACCTTGCACCATGACGTGCATGGGCATTTCGGGGCCGGAAAAGTCGTGTTGCGGCCGGCGAAGCCCGGCACCGGCATCATCGCCGGTGGGCCGATGCGCGCTGTCTTCGAGACGATCGGCCTCGCCGATGTCGTCGCGAAGTCGGTCGGCTCGTCCAACCCGCACAACATGATCAAGGCGACGTTCGCGGCGCTCGTGGCCATGCAGAACCCGCGGTTGATCGCGACGAAGCGGGGCAAGAAGGTCATCGATATCGTCGGACGCCGCGAGACGGCGGATGCGGCGCGGGAGTGACGTATGAGCACCGAGACGAAGAAGACCATCAAGGTCACCCAGATCGGGAGCCCGATCGCACGGCGCGAGTATCAGCGCGCCACGCTGATCGGGCTTGGACTTAACAAGATGAACCGTCAGCGCGTCCTCGAGGATACGCCGTCGGTGCGCGGCATGATCGCGCGTGTGCATCATCTGTTGCGGGTCGAGGAGTCGGCCTGAACGGGCCGGCGCTCGACGACGCAACACGACAAAGGAACGAGCCATGAAGCTCAATGAAATTCGCGACAAGGTCGGCGCCCGGACCAAGCGTCTCCGCGTCGGACGCGGTATCGGGTCCGGTGTGGGCAAGACCTCCGGTCGTGGTGGAAAGGGCCAGACGGCGCGCTCTGGCGTTGCCTTGAATGGCTTCGAGGGTGGCCAGACGCCGCTTTATCGTCGCATGCCCAAGCGCGGCTTCCGCAATACCGCCTTCCAGTTGGACTTCGCCGAGATCAACCTCGTCGACCTTCAAAAGGCGATCGCGTCCGGGCGCCTCGCCGCGTCCGGGACCATCACGCAGGCGGCGCTCGTCGAGTCGGGCGTCCTGCGTCGCGTACTCGATGGCGTCCGGCTGCTGGGCAACGGGGCTGCGGATTTTTCGACGGCGGTGACCATCGAGGTGGTCGGCGCGTCGAAGGCAGCGGTCGCGGCGGTCGAGAAGGCGGGCGGCAAGGTGGTCGTCCTCTCGCTCGAGCGAGAGGGAGCGGTCAAGGCGAACGCGGAGCGCCGTGCGAAGCGCGAGAAGAAGCTCGCTGCGCGCGCCAAGCCCGGAGCTGGCAAGTCCGGCGCGTCTCAGGCGAAGTCCTGAGACGATCCGATCGCGGGATGAGCGGCGAGCGTCGGGAGTAGGTACGTATGGCATCGGCGGCCGAGCAGCTCGCAGGCGGATTCGGATGGGGCGCCTTCTCGAAGGCGACGGACCTCAAGAAGCGCCTCTGGTTCACGCTCGGCGCGCTGATCGTCTACCGCATCGGGAGCTATATCCCGATACCCGGGATCGATCCGCAGGTCCTGGAAGAAATATTCAACGCTCAGCGTGGCGGCATCCTCGGGATGTTCGACATGCTGGCCGGCGGCGCGCTCAGCCGGATGACGCTGTTCGCACTCAACATCATGCCGTACATCTCCGCGGCGATCATCATCCAGTTGATGACCGCGGTCTCGCCGACGCTGGAGGCCCTCAAGAAGGAAGGTCCATCGGGACGGCAGAAGCTCAACCAGTACACGCGCTATCTCACGCTTGTTCTGGCGATTTTCCAGAGCTACGGGATCGCGCTTGGCCTTCAGAGTTCGACGGGGCAGGGTGGACCGCTGGTTCTCGTGCATCCCGTCGTCTTCCAGATCACAACCGTGGTGACCCTTACCGGGGGCACCATGTTCCTCATGTGGCTGGGCGAGCAGATCACCGCGCGGGGCGTAGGGAACGGCACGTCTCTGATCATCTTTGCCGGCATCGTTGCGAATCTGCCATCGGCCCTTGCGGCGCTGCTGGAACTTGGGCGCACCGGTGCTTTGTCGACGGTGTTCATCATTCTGATGCTCGTGATCGCCGTCGGCGTCATCGCGGCGATCGTCTTCCTCGAGCGCGCGCAACGCCGGATTCTGGTCCAGTATCCGAAGCGCCAGGTCGGGAACAAGATGTATGGCGGCCAGTCCTCGCATCTTCCGCTCAAGATCAACACCTCGGGCGTGATTCCGCCGATCTTCGCGAGTTCGCTTCTGCTGTTGCCTCTGACATTCGCGAATTTCGGGTCGATCGGGGACCAGCCCGGCTGGCTTCAGGCGATCACGACGCATCTCGCGCATGGTCAACCGCTCTACATTCTGCTCTACGTGGCCTTGATTGTGTTCTTCGCGTTCTTTTACACGGCCGTGGTGTTCAACCCGGTCGAAACGGCCGACAACCTGAAGAAGAATGGCGGCTTTGTTCCGGGGATTCGTCCGGGCAAGAACACGGCGGACTACCTCGATTACGTGCTGACGCGGTTGACGGTGATCGGCGCCGCCTATCTCGCCGTGATCTGCGTGCTACCGGAGATCCTTATCTCCCAGTATTCGGTGCCGTTCTATTTCGGTGGCACGTCGCTGCTCATCGTTGTGAGCGTGACCATGGATACCGTCGCGCAGGTGCATTCCCATCTCATCGCCCATCAGTACGAGGGCCTCATCAAGAAGGCGAAGCTCAAGCCCACCCGCGAGGGCGCGGCCGGGCGGCTCGCCGCGCGTAGCGCCGGCATTCCGGAGAAGCGCTCGCTGCTCGATCGGCTGCTTGGCCGGAAGGGGGGCTAGTATGGCGATCAACATCGTTCTGCTCGGACCGCCTGGCGCTGGCAAGGGCACGCAGGCGAAGCGGCTCGAGGCGTCGTACGGAATGGTCCAGCTCTCCACAGGCGACATGCTGCGTGCCGCCGTGGCCGCAGGGACGCCGACCGGGCTGCGGGCCAAGGCCGTCATGGAAGCCGGCAAGCTGGTGGACGACGAGATCCTGATCGCGATGATCTCCGACAGGCTGGATCAGCCTGATGCGCGGAGCGGGGCGATTTTCGACGGTTTCCCGCGTACCGTTCCCCAGGCCGAGGCGCTTGACCGGCTTCTTGCAGGGCGTGGATTGCGGCTGGATCACGTGATCGAGCTGAAGGTCGACGACTCGGCCCTGGTCGAGCGTATCTCCGGCCGCTACACGTGCAAGGGATGCGGCGCCGGTTATCACGACAAGTTCCAGAAGCCGCGCCGCGACGGGATCTGCGATTCGTGCGGCGGGTCTGAATTCGTTCGGCGTGCCGACGACAATGCCGACACGGTGCGCAAGCGCCTCGCGGAATACTATGCCAAGACGGCGCCGATCCTGCCGTATTACGCCCAGAAAGGTGCCTTGCGGGCGGTCGATGGGATGGCGGACATGGACGACGTCACCGCAGCGCTCCAGGCCGTTCTCGGCCCGCGCTCGGGCGCGGCGTCGTGAACCGGCCCGCGACCTTCGGTCCCGCGATGATTGACTTGCCTCACATCCGTCTCTATAAGCCGCGCGAGATTTGCGGTCCCGGCGTCGTCCTGGCGCCCGGGGCGCTTTTGTTTGCGCGGTTCCTTCCCGGCGATCGCGTGCCGGAAACCAAGTTGAACTGACTCGAGTCAAAGGGAGAGCGAACGTGGCGCGTATCGCTGGCGTCAATATTCCGACGAACAAGCGCGTGATCATCGCGCTTCGCTACATCTACGGCATCGGCCCTGCCAATGCCGTGATCATCTGCAATCAGGCCGGGATCCCCGCCGAGAAGCGGGTCAACGAACTGAGCGACGACGAGATCCTGCGGATCCGCGAGATCATCGATCGCGATTATCAGGTCGAGGGCGATCTACGCCGAGAGATCGCGATGAACATCAAGCGGTTGATGGACATGGCGTCCTACCGGGGCCTGCGTCATCGCAAGGGGCTGCCGGTTCGCGGTCAACGCACCCATACCAACGCGCGTACCCGCAAGGGCAAGGCGCGCCCGATCGCCGGCAAGAAGATCGCGACGCGCAAGTAATTGCGCGCCGGCGGTTTCCAACCCGGCGAAGGCCAGAGAAGCGAAGGATAGACCATGGCGGAACAGAAGAAATCGGGTGGCGGCGCGGCATCGCGTCCTCGCCGTCGCGAGCGCAAGAACATCTCGTCGGGCGTGGCTCACGTGAACGCCAGCTTCAACAACACCATGATCACCATCACCGACGCGCAGGGGAACACGATTTCCTGGTCGTCTTCGGGGTTGCAGGGTTTCAAGGGCAGCCGCAAGTCGACCCCGTTCGCCGCCCAGATGGCGGCGGAGGATGCGGGGAAGAAGGCGATGGAGCATGGCGTCCGGACCCTCGAGGTCGAGGTCAAGGGGCCGGGTTCAGGGCGCGAGTCGGCTGTGCGCGCGCTGCAGGCCGTGGGGTTCCTGATCACGTCGATCCGCGATGTGACCCCGATCCCGCATAACGGGTGCAGGCCGCCGAAGCGTCGGCGCGTCTGAGTCGGGCGCACAGAGGGGGCATGGCCGGGCGTTCGTCGCTTTGGCCAGGCCCTGAACGGTCGAAGTCAAGAGCCGCGCGCCGGATATCGCGCGCGGCCCAGCCAACGAAGGACAGGCACTCGTGATCCAGAAGAATTGGAAGGAGCTGATCAAGCCCAGCAAGCTGGACATCCAGCCGGGCGAAGATCCCAAGCGCGAGGCCGTGATCGTCGCCGAACCGCTGGAGCGGGGCTTTGGTCTGACGCTCGGGAACGCCCTGCGTCGGGTGCTTCTGTCGTCGCTTCAAGGCGCTGCCATCACGTCAATCAAGATCGATGGCGTACTGCACGAGTTTTCGTCGGTTCCGGGCGTTCGCGAGGACGTCACCGACATGGTGCTCAACATCAAGGCCGTGGCGCTGCGCATGCACGGTGAAGGGCCCAAGCGCATCTATCTGAAGGCGACGGGTCCCGGAGAAGTGACGGCGCGGCAGATCGAGACCGGCCACGACATCGAGGTCATGAACCCGGACCTCGTCATTTGTACGCTCGATGACGGTGCCAAGCTGGCGATGGAGATGATGGTCGAGACCGGCAAGGGCTATGTCGCCGGCACGACGAACAGGCCAGCCGACGCGCCTATCGGTCTCGTTCCGGTCGACGCGTTGTTCAGCCCCGTGCGCAAGGTGTCGTACAAGGTCGAGAACACGCGTGTCGGTCAGGTGACCGATTACGACCGTCTTGCCCTGACCGTCGAGACCAATGGCGCCGTGACGCCGGATGACGCCGTGGCCCTGGCCGCGCGCATCCTTCAGGACCAGCTCAAGCTGTTCGTCAACTTCGAGGAGCCGCAGACGGAGAGGCCGGTTCCGGCCGATGCCCCCGACCTGCCGTTCAACAAGAACCTGTTGATGAAGGTCGACGAGCTCGAATTGTCGGTCCGGTCGGCCAACTGCCTGAAGAACGACAACATCATCTACATCGGCGACCTGGTCCAGAAGACCGAGGGCGAGATGCTCCGCACGCCGAATTTCGGCCGCAAGTCCTTGAACGAGATCAAGGAAGTGCTGGGGAACATGGGCCTCAGCCTCGGGATGAAGATCCCGAACTGGCCGCCCGAGAATATCGAGGAACTGGCCAAGAAGCTCGAGGAGCCGTACTGAGGCGTCCCTGAGTTCGCGAAGATCATCACGGAGTGAAGTGACATGCGCCATGCCGTTGCCGGCCGCAAACTCGGCCGCACCACCAGCCATCGCAAGGCGACCTTCGCCAACATGGCCGCCGCCCTGATCCGCCATGAGCAGATCAAGACCACGATGCCCAAGGCGAAGGAATTGCGCCCGGTCGTCGAGCGTCTGATCACGCTGGGCAAGCGCGGAGGGCTGCATGCGCGGCGCCAGGCGCTGTCCGTGCTGCGGGACAACGAGCTCACCCAGAAGCTTTTCGGGTCGCTCGCGGAGCGCTATGCCGCTCGCAAGGGCGGGTACACGCGCGTCCTCAAGGCGGGCCATCGCTACGGTGACATGGCGATGATGGCGGTGATCGAGCTTGTCGATCGCGACGTCGACGCCAAGGGCAAAGGCGACCGCGAGCGCATCGCGGCGGCTGCGGCGGCCGCGGAGCAGGCCGAGGGTCAGACCGCTACGGCGGCCTGACGCGGTCCACGCGTCGTCACCCAGCCGGGTGATGCGGCAAAAGGGGCAGGTTCGCGAGAGCCTGCCCTTTTTCGTGTGTACATGGGGCGCACCCGGCTCGCGTGTGATCGGCACGTGTTCGAAGCATATGGATTCCTGACGCGCCACGCCGCAGACTCCCGGTCATGAACCGTACCGCGCGTCTCCGCCATTCGCTGATCGCCGTCTTCGTTGCCGGAGTGGCGCTCGGTATCGCAGGTGTCGGGGGCGCGCAGACACGGACGGTTCCGCAGTCGCGGCAGGACATCCAACTGTCCTTCGCGCCGGTGGTTCGCAACGCGGCCCCGGCCGTCGTGAACATCTATACCGGGCGTAACATCTCGCCCTGGATGATGGCGGATCCCAGCTTCCGGCAGTTTTTCGCCGACCAGGCGCCCCGGCGGGTGCAGAACTCCCTGGGTTCGGGTGTGATCGTCGATCCTTCGGGGATCGTCGTCACGAACAACCACGTCATCGCGCGCGCCGACGAGATCAAGGTTATCCTGGCCGACCGCCGTGAATTCGAGGCGAAGGTGGTGAGGGCCGACGAGCGGACGGATCTCGCGGTGCTCCGCATCGAGGCGCCGGGCGGCAAGCTGCCGGCGCTGGCATTCGCGGATTCCGACGACATAGAGGTCGGCGATGTCGTGCTGGCGATCGGAAATCCGTTCGGCGTCGGCCAGACCGTGACGCTGGGCATCGTCTCGGCGCTCGCCCGGACCCAGGTCGGGATCACCGACTACAGGTTCTTCATCCAGACCGACGCCGCCATCAATCCCGGCAATTCCGGCGGTGCATTGATCGGCGCCGACGGGCGCCTGATCGGGATCAACACGGCGATCTACAACCGCGAAGGCGGGGGCGGTTCGCTTGGAATCGGGTTCGCGATCCCGTCCAACATGGTGCGGTCGGTTGTCTCGGGGGCTGGCGCCGGACAGCGCCTGGTGCGCCCGTGGTTCGGGGTCAACGGCGAGAGCATCGCGGCCGAGCGCGCGGTGTCGCTCGGCTTGCCGCGGCCCTCCGGCGTCTATGTACGGGATACGCAGGACGGGAGCCCGGCCGAGCGCGCCGGGATCCGGCGCGGGGATGTCATCCTGCAGATCGACGGGCGGGAGGTTCAGGATCTCGAGGCGCTGCGCTTTCGCATCGCGACGCATGCGGTGGGGCAGAACGTATCGGTCGTCGTACTGCGCGACGGGCGCGAGCGTAACCTCGCCGCAACGCTCGTGGCGCCGCCCGAGACCCCGTCGCGCGACCTTACCGCGCTGCGCGGAGACCAGCCGCTGGCGGGCGCCGTGGTGGCCAATCTGTCGCCGGCGCTGTCCGACGAACTGATGCTCGACACCGAGGCGAGGGGCGTCGTCGTCGTCGACGTGCGGCGGGGATCGCCGGCGCAACGCCTGGGGCTGCAACCCGGGGACGTGCTGATGCGGCTCAACGATCGCGAGATCAAGGCGACCGACGACGCGCGGCGCCTCGCCTCCGTGCCGTTGCCATGGCGGCTGCAATTGCGGCGCGGGGAGCGGGTGCTCCAGATCGTCGTGGGGCGGTGATGGGGCGCAGCGCGGAACCCAAGGGCAGTCAGCTGTTCGGCGCTCAGTCGGCACAGCGGCCGCTGGCGGACCGGCTGCGGCCGGACCGCCTGGAGGATGTGGTCGGGCAGGATCATCTGACGCAGGGCGACGGGCCGCTGGCGCGTATGGCGCGCGACCGTCGCCTCGCCTCCATGATCCTCTGGGGGCCGCCCGGATGTGGCAAGACGACGCTCGCGGGTCTGCTCGCCGGCATCGCCGACCTCGATTTCGTGGCGCTGTCGGCCGTGATGACCGGGGTGCCCGACCTGCGCAAGGTGTTCGCGGAGGCCGCGGCGCGGCGGGCCTCCGGCCGCGGCACGCTTCTGTTCATGGACGAGATCCATCGCTTCAACCGCGCGCAACAAGATGCGTTCCTGCCGCATGTCGAGAGCGGTGCGGTCACCCTGGTCGGCGCGACGACCGAGAACCCGTCCTTCGAGCTCAACGCGGCTGCTTTCGCGCTGCCAGGTGCTGGTCCTCAAGCGTCTCGACGATGCGGCGCTGGAGACCCTGCTGCGGCGGGCCGAGGACGCGGCCGGTCACGCGCTGGCCGTCGATATCGATGCCCGCGCGGCATTGCGCGCGATGGCCGATGGCGACGGCCGGTACCTCCTCAACCTGGCCGAGGAGGTGCTTCAGGTGTCGCCGGAGCCCGTCCTGGACACGGCGCGGCTCGCGGCGCTCGTCCAGAAGCGCGTGCCGCTCTACGACAAGGGCCAGGAAGGCCACTACAATCTCGTTTCCGCGCTGCATAAATCGCTCCGCGGATCGGATACCGACGCGGCGCTCTACTGGCTGGCGCGCATGCTCGCGGGCGGCGAGGATCCGCTCTTCATCGCCCGTCGGCTGGTGCGCTTCGCGGTCGAGGATATCGGCCTCGCCGATCCCCAGGCCCTGGTGCAGGCCCTTGCCGCCAAGGAGTGCTACGATTTTCTCGGCACGCCAGAAGGCGAACTCGCCCTCGCGCAGGCCGTGATCTATCTCGGCACCGCCCCGAAGTCGAACGCGGCCTATGCCGCGTTCGGTGCGGCGCGACGCAGCGCCGCCGAGTCGGGTTCGCTCATGCCGCCGATGCACATCCTGAACGCGCCGACCCGCATGATGCGGGATCTCGGCTACGGCAAGGGCTACGCCTACGATCATGACGCGCCCGACGGCTTCTCGGGGCAGGATTACTTTCCGGACGGCATGGCCCGGCAGGCCTTCTATCGCCCGGTGGAGCGGGGATTCGAGCGCGAGATCGCCAAGCGTCTCGAATACTGGGCACGGCTGCGTGCCGAGCGCGCGCGCGGCGCGCCGTGAACCGCTTCGACGAGATCTGGGCGATCGACTGGAGCGGCGCGCGCGCCCGCCCGCGCGGCATCGCCGTCGCGCGGCTTCCGGCAGAGGCGTCGTCTCCCGTGCTGCTGCGGCCGGCCGGGTACGGTTCGTGGACCCGCGCCGGGGTGGTGTCTGCGCTGGCGGAGGCTGTCCTGGGCGGACGTCGCGTTCTGGCCGGCTTCGACTTCGCCTTCGGCTTTCCGCAGACCGTGCTTGAACCGCTTGGCCTCGCCGCGTGCGCCGGCCTTCCGGCGGTCTGGGAGGATGTCGACAGGCTATGCGCCGGCGCGCCGGATCTGCATGGCGGTCCCTTCGTCGATACAGCGCCGGATGGACTGTTCTGGCGCAGCGGCCGTCAGCCATCGGGCTGGAGCGCCGCGCTGCGCCTGACCGACACGCACTGCGCGGCGCATGGCGGGGCGCGGCCTGAAAGCGTGATGAAGCTCATCGGACCAAAGCAGGTCGGGCTGGCGGCCCTGTCCGGCATGCGCAGCCTTGCCGCGCTGGGTCGGCTTTGCGGCTCCAGCCTCTCGATCTGGCCGGCCACGGCACCGGCGTCTGCGAGCGTGGCTGTCGAGATTTTCCCGACCCTGTATCGTCGGCGGGCGACCGGGCGGCTCGACAAGATCCGCGACGCCGGCGAACTTGCCCGTGCCCTGGCCCATTGGGGATGCGAGGCGCCCGTTTTCGATCGGGTGCCGAGCGACGACGAGACCGATGCGCTCGTGAGCGTGGCCGGAATGCGCGCGAGCGCGCAGCGTCCCGGCGCCTTCGCGCTGCCGGATGAGGCGCGCGCGGCGCGCGAAGGCTGGATCTTCGGACTGGACGCATGACGCCGACCCTCCTCGTCGCCATCGCCATCGGGGGCGCCGCCGGATCGGTGGGACGCTACATCCTCGCGGCGGCGATCACGCAGATCGCGGGCGCGGCCTGGCCCTGGGGCACGCTGACGGTCAACGTGATCGGCGGCCTCGCGATCGGCCTGATCGCGGAAACGCTCGTCCTGCGCTGGCAGGGCGGGCCTGAATTGCGCGCCTTCCTCGTGACCGGCATCCTGGGAGGGTTCACCACCTTCTCGGCCTTTTCGCTCGAGGCCGTGGCGTTGATCGCGCGCGATGCCTGGAGCGCGGCGCTCGCCTATGTGGCGGTGTCGGTGGTTCTAAGCCTCGCGGCGACGGCGCTGGGCATCGCCATGGCCCGCTGGCTCGCCTGAGCCGCGCGCGGACCCGAAAGTAACCCGAGACGGTCTCGCGCGCCGTGCCGCGGCGGCGGATGCTTCGTGCATGCCGACCTGTTGCACGTCCCTTCCCCGGCGATGATCCGCGACGCCATGCGCGACGAGGTGGCGTCTCCGTCCTCGGCGGGTCCGCTGCGCTGGTTGCGGCGCTTCGCCGCCATGCATCCGCGTCTGGTCGGCGAGGCAGCCCTGGCGCTGCTGATCGTCCAACTTCTCGCCCTTGTGCCGGCGCTCGCCTTTTCGATCGTGATCGACAAGGTGATCGGCAACCAGGCAGCCGCGACCCTTCTCGTCATCGCCGCCGCGCTCGCCGTCGCCGCGATCACGGAATGGGCTTTTTCGGGACTGCGTCGCCGGTTGCAGGCGGAACTGCGGCGGCGCGCCGCGGACATCGAGGATGGCATCCTGTTCGACGCGGTCCTGCGGCTGGCGGGCGAGCATACGAAGGGCGGCGCGGCCGCGACGACGGAGCGTCTCGAGCGTGTCGCGACGGTGCGCGAGGCGGCGATCGACGCCATCGAGGCGATTCTGGTCGCGCCGGTGATCCTGACCGCGATCCTCGTGGCGATGGCGTGCATCGACATCCGCATGGCGATTGTGGTCGCCCTTGCCGCGCTTGCGCATGGTGCGCTGGTCGTGGCGATGCGCAGGCGGCTTGGCGAGGCGGGGCGCGCGGCGCGCGAGGCGACCGAGCGCAGCCGTGCGGCGGCGGTCGAGATCGCCGACGGTGCGCGTATCATCCGCGGCCTCGGCGCGGAGGACACCGCCCGGGCGGCATGGCTTGGCGTCACCCGCGCGGCGCAGGCGAGAGCCGGAATGCTCGAGCAGATACGTGGAACGCTCGCGGGGAGCGCGACACTGAAAAACCGGCTCCTCTTCATCCTCCTGCTGGCGATCGGCGCCTCCGAAGTCGACGCAGGATCGCTGACCGTCGGGGGCTTCGTCGCCGTTTCGATGCTGCTGCGGCATTTCGCATCGGTCTTCGAAGCCGCGGTGCCGCATTGGCAGCGCTTTTCCGAGTTGCGCGGATGGGTGGAGCGGATCGACGCGGCGGCGGCGCGCACCGCTTCAGGGCGCGCCGCGCGCGCGTTCGGTCTCGCGCCGCGCGGCACGCTTGCGCTGTCGCGTGTCGGTTTCGGCTACGCGCACGAGCCTGATCTCCTGTCCGGTCTTGATGTCGAGATCCGCGCCGGAGAACTGGTCGCGATCGTGGGGCCGGCAGGGTGCGGAAAGAGCACGTTGCTGGGATTGATGGCGGGATCGCTCGTTCCGCGCCGCGGCATGGTCGCGCTCGATGGTCATGATCTCGCCCGTCTGGAGCCGGCCGAACTGCGACGCTGCGTGCGCCTCGCCGGGCAGGACCCGCATCTCTTCGCGGGTACCGTCCTGGACAATCTCCGGCTTGGCGCACCTGACGCCGATTTCGCGGCTGTCGAGCGCGCGGCGCGGTTGGCGAGAGCCCATGACCTGATCCTGCGGCTGCCGATGCAATATGGGACGGTGCTCGACGAGCGGCGGCGCATCCTGTCGCCCGGCGAGCGGCAACGGCTCTGCCTCGCGCGCACGCTGCTCGCATGTCCGCCCGTTCTGCTGCTCGACGAGCCCGGGATCGCGTTCGGAGCGGGGGAGGAGGCCGATTTCCTGGCCGCCATCTCGGAGATCCGCGTCGGCCGGACCGTCGTGATGACGACGGCATCGCAGGCGATCCTGTCGCGTGCGGACCGGGTCGTCGCGATCCGCGCCGGGCGCGTCGCGCTGGCGCCGCGGGCGGCGTGAGATGCGATGAGCGTCATCGGGACGAGCCCGCCGCTACCGCAAGGTCCGGACCGTCCAGATGGCGGCGCATCGCGGGCATTCGCCTGGACGCTCGCCGCGGCGATCATCGTCGTCGTCGCGGGGAGCAGCCTCGCGGAGATCGACGTCGTGGCGGTCGCGGAGGGCAAGGTCATCCCGTCGGCGCGGGTCAAGCGGATCCGGCCCTATGAATCCGGGATCGTCCGCGCGATCCGCGTCGAGGACGGCCAAGCGGTCAGGGCCGGCGACATCCTGGTCGAACTCGACCCGACCGTCCGGATCGCGGAGCGTGCGCGCCTCGTCCATGCGGTGCGCGCGAGCGCTCTCGACGTTGCGCGCCTGCGGGCGATGCGCGATCCCGCCGGTGTCGCGGCGGCCGGTTTCCGGCCGCCGGAGGATGCCGATCACGAGGAGGCAGAGACCCATCGCGCCCTTCTGGTCGCCGAATTGGGGGAACACGTGGAGATGCTGCGCGAGCTGGAGTTCGACATCCGGCGCGCCGAGGCGCAGATCGACGCGTTGCGTGCCGCCATCGTCCGGGCCGACGCCATGCTGCCGATGCTGCGCGAGCGGGCTGCCGCGCGCGCGCGTCTTGCCGATCTCGGACATGGCGCGCGCCTTGCCCATCTCGAGATCGCGCAGCAACTGGTCGATCTGGAGCATCAGGCGACGGTGTCGCGCGTGCAGCTTGCCGCCGGCCTCGCCCAGGCAGAGGCGCTGCGCGCGGCGCGCGATCGTCGCGACAGCGATTTCCGGCGCCGGATCCTGTCGCGGCTGATCGAGGCCGAGCGTCTTCTTCTCGCGGCGCGCGAGGATCTGCGCAAGGCCGAACAGAACCTGCGGCATCAGACGCTTGCCGCCCCGATCGACGGCAAGGTCCAGCAGCTCGCGGCCAACACGGTCGGTGGGGTCGCGGCGGCCGGAGAGGTGCTGATGATCGTGGTCCCGGACGGCGACACGCTCGAGATCGAGGCGATGGTCCGCAACCGCGACATCGGCTTCGTGCGCGCGGGCCAGCGCGCCGTTCTGAAATTCGAGACCTTCCCGTACACGCTCTACGGCACGATGGAGGGCGTCGTGAAGGACGTGTCGCGCGACGTGCTCGACGACGCGGGCGCCGGCGCGGCCTATGCGGTGCGCGTGCGTCCAGCCGCGGATGCGATGCGGATCGCCGGACAAACGGTCGCCCTGACGCCCGGCATGAAGGCGACGGTCGACATCCTGACGGAGAAGCGACGGCCGATCGACTTCGTGCTGAGCCCGCTGATGCGCGTCGCGCAGGAGAGCTTGCGCGAGCGGTGAGCCGGGCGAGGGGAGGGCGACAGCGGCGGCGGTGGCGTGCTACGCACTGCCGCGCGGCTGACCGGCGCCGGCGGCGTCGGACCGCGCGGAGGATCCATGAGCGGCGTTTCACTGGTCGAGATACGGGCCGAGGATGGCGAGCAGCGGCTTGATCGCTGGTTGCGGCGGCGTTTTCCCGGGCTCACGCAGGGGCGGATCGAGAAGCTGCTGCGCAAGGGCGAGATCCGGGTCGATGGCAAGCGCGCCGACGGCAAGACGCGCGTCGCGGCTGGCCAGACCCTGCGCCTGCCGCCGAACATCGAGGCGATCGCCGCGGCGGTCGCCCGGCCTGGACCGGCGCCGGTGTCGGAGCAGGATGCGCGCTTCGTCGCGAGCCTGGTCATCCATCAGGACGACGACGTGCTCGTTCTCGACAAGCCCCCTGGTCTGGCGGTGCAGGGTGGCACCGGGCAGGGGCGGAACCTCGATGCCATGCTCGGCGCGCTCGCCGGGCGGGATGGGGAGCGTCCGCGCCTCGTCCATCGGCTCGACCTCGACACCTCGGGCGTTCTTGTCCTTGGCCGCAACGCACGGTCCACGGCGCTGCTCGCCGAGGCGTTCCGCGGGCGTTCCGTGCGCAAGACCTATTGGGCGCTCGTGGCGGGCGTGCCGGATCCCGCCCGTGGTCGCATCGACATGGCGCTCGCCAAGGTCGGCGGACCGGCGGGAGAACGCGTCGCGCGCGACGACGAGGAGGGCAAGCGCGCCGTGACCCTCTACGCGACGGTCGACCATGCGCTCGATCGGTGCGCCTGGCTCGCGATGCGTCCGGTGACCGGACGGACCCACCAACTGCGTGTCCATGCCGCCGTGGCGCTTGGCACACCGATCGTGGGCGATCTCAAATATGGCGGGGCCAAGGCGATCCTGGCCACCGACGCGATCGCGCGGCAGCTCCACCTCCATGCCCGCTCGATCGATCTGCCGCATCCCTCGGGCGGGCGGCTTCGTGTCGCGGCGCCGCTGCCGGCGCATATGCGGACGAGCTGGAAATTCTTCGGGTTCGATCTCGACATCGATACCGACCCGCTGTTCGACGGGCGAGGCGGCTGACATGTCCGCGGCCGCGCCCCTGCGCCTGGCGATCTTCGATTGCGACGGCACCCTGGTCGATAGCCAGCACATGATCGCGGCATGCATGGGCGCCGCCTTCGCCGCGGAAGGTCTGGCCGCGCCGCCCGTCGAGGCCGTTCGTCGCGTCGTCGGGCTGCCGCTCGCCCGGTGCATGGAACTTCTTGCGCCGGAGCGTGAGGCGGCGGATCACGAGCGCCTCGTCGAGGCCTTTCGTCATGCTTTCCATCTGCCGCGGCCGGGCGCCGAGGATGGGCTCGAGCCCCTGTTTCCCGGGTGCCGCGAGGCATTGGATGCGCTGGAGGCGGCGGGGTGGCTGCTCGGGATCGCCACCGCCAAGGGGCGCCGTGGTCTGAACGGCGTCCTGGAACGACACCGCCTTGTCGGGCGTTTCGTGACCCTGCAGGCCGGCGACGGCGTGCCGGGCAAGCCACACCCGGCGGTGCTCGGGCGGGCCCTGGCGGAGGCGGGCGTGGAGGCGGCAAACGCGGTGATGATCGGAGACACCAGTTTCGACATGACGATGGCGACCCACGCCGGCGTGCGCCCGATCGGGGTGGCCTGGGGCTATCACGCGGTCGAGGAACTGCACGCCGCCGGGGCCTCCGCGGTCGTCTCCGATTTCGCGGAACTCGCGTCCCTGCTCGGCGCCGCGGCGTAGCCATGACACGCGGGCCGGTCCTGAAGATCGCTGCGGCGCTGGTCGGCACGCTGCTGGTGGCGGTATCGGGGCTGTTCGTGTTCCTGTGGTCGCTGGATCTCGATCGCTTCAAGCCGGTGCTGGCGGAAACGGTCAAGGCTGCGACGGGGCGCGACCTCGTGATCGCCGGCCGTCTCGTGCCTGCGTTCGGGCTGACCCCGTCCTTGCGCATCGAGGGCGTGACGCTCTCCAATGCCGCGTGGGGCGACCCGCGGCCGATGCTGTCGGTCGAGACGTTCGAGGCGCGGCTGCGGCTGCTGCCGTTGATCGCGAGCCTGGGGCGCCGGATCGTGGTCGAGCGCATCCTCCTGTCGGGCGCGGAACTCTGGCTGGAGACCGACACGACCGGCATCGCGAATTGGCGGTTCGGAGAGCGTGCCGTCCAGGCCGCGGCGCCGTCCCCGTCCCCCTCTGGCGACCCGCGCCTTGCCGACCTGCCGGACATCGCGATCCTCGACCTGGAATTGCGGCGCGTGCGCGTCCTCGCGAAGTTCGGCCAGGGCGAGCCGGTGCGGTTCACGATCGACAAGGCCGCGTTGCGGGGCGACGGAGAAAATGGGCCGCGATGGATCGAAGGTCATGGCAGCTATCAACGCCTGCCCTTCGAGTTCGGCGGGCGTCTAGGTTCCGGCGCCGGGATCGGGGCCGGACCGCTGCCCTTCGATCTCGCCGTGCGGAGCGCCGGACGCGCCAGCCTGAAGCTGGGCGGCGAACTGCGACGACCGCTCACCGGGCGCGACTATGATGTCGCGATCGAGGCGGCGATGCCGGAGATCGGCCGCCTCGGCGAACTGGCGTCGGAAATCGGTCTTGCCGGAATCGGCGCCCCGCCGCTCGGGGCCTTCGTCCTTGGCATGGAGATCTCGGACCGCGGGCCGGAGGGGCGGGTCGTGCTGGACGCCATCCGTGTGCAGCTTGGCGCGCGCGACGTTCTACGCCTTGTCGTCGAAGGCGCCATCCGCGACCCGCTCGGTCCGGTCCAGGATCCGCCGGCGCCGCCTGGCATCGACCTGCGTATCGAGGGAAACGTCGACGATGGCGCCATGCTTGCGCGCAGGATCGGCGCGCCGGTGCCGCCGGCCGGTCCGGTGCGGATCGCCGCGGCCCTGCGTGACGACGGGCCGACGCGCATCGCTGTGACGGGCGCGCGGGCGGAGGCCCCGTGGATGGATCTCTCCGGACACGCAAGCCTCGCCTTCGACGCGGCGCGGCCTGCGGCGAGCCTGCGGCTGGAGGGGCAGCGCGTCGATCTCGCCTGGCTCGCCGGTCCGGAAAAGGCGGCGGAAGCCAGTCCCCCCACCGGCAGGCGGACCGCAGCGCGGCTCGTGCCTGACATCGCGATTCCCCATGACCTTCTTGCCGCGATCGATTTCGACGCGGAACTCGCTCTCGGCGCGTTGCTCCTGCCGCAGGCTCGGCTCGAGGGGCTGCGGATCGGCGTGCAGCGCGACGCGCGCGTCCTGACGCTGGCACCGCTGCGCTTCGCCATGGATGGCGGCACCTTCGACGTCGCGACGACGCTGTCGGCACAGACGCGCGTCATCGAGCAGCGCATCGCGATCGATGGGCTCGACCTTGGTGCCGCGCTCGCCGCCCGGCGGCTGGGCGATCTCCTGCGCGGGGGACGCACGAGCCTGCGCGGCGCGCTGCGTGGGGAGGGCGAGGGGTTGCGCGACGTCGCGCGCAGTCTGTCCGGTGACATCGGGGTCGATGTCGGTCCCGCGACCATCGGCCAGGGTTTGCGCGGCGACGTGGCTGGCTGGCTTGGCGCGATCGCCCCGTCGCTTGCCCAGATCCAGTTCGGGACGAGCCTGCGCTGCGCCGCCTACGCGCTGCGTTTCGACCGCGGTGTCGGTACGCTGCGCCAGGGCGTGATCGATGCCGGGGTCGTCGCCCTGCGCAGCGCAGGCACGGTCGATCTCGGTGCCGAGACCATCGCCGTCCGGTCGCAGTTGGGTCCGTTGGGTTTTCGTACGACGGGCAGCCTCGCCGATCCGCAGCATCGTCTCGATGCGACGGGCACGGCCCGCGGCGTCGCCGAGGGCGCGACGGGCATCGCGCGCGGCGTGCTCGGTGCCCTCGGCCACGACTCGTCCGGCGATCGCAGCGGCTGCGACTCGGGGGCAGGCGCCGACACGCCGGGCGGCGCGTCGCCGGCCTCGCCGGTGCCCTCGGCGCCGCCTGGTCCGTCAGGGCTGCCTGGCGTGCTGCGCGATCTTTTTGGCAGGTGAGGGCGACATGAGCGCGCAGGAACCCAGACGGCCCTACACGGACGTGACCGTGCGCGACGATGCGCGCGGTACCGCCATCCTGCTCGACACGAAGCCGCTCCGGACGCCGTCGGGAACGCCCATCCTCGCGCCCACCCGCGCGCTCGCCGATGCGATCGCGGCCGAATGGCGTGCACAGCCCGCGCGGATCGACATCGCATTGGCACCTCTGACACGGCTTCTGGGCACCGCTCTCGATCGTGTCCCGGCGAACCGGCCCGGCGTGATCGAAGAACTCGCCGGCTACGCGGAAACGGAGCTTGTCTGCCATCGCGCCGCGCATCCGCCCGAACTGACGCGACGGCAGACCGAGACCTGGCAGCCTGTCCTCGACTGGTTCGCGCACGCCTATGACGCGCCCCTCGCCGTGACGACCGGCGTGCTCGCCGTGACGCAACCGCAAACCAGCCTCGTCGCGATCCGGCGTGCGATCTCGGCGCTCGACGATTATCGCCTCACCGGCCTGTCGGTCGCCGTAGGCGCCGCCGGATCCCTGGTGATCGGCACGGCTCTCGCGACCGGCCGGCTCGATCCCGCTGCGGCCTTCGATGCGGCGGAGCTCGACGCCAGCTTTCAGATCGAACGCTGGGGCGAGGATGCGGAAGCCACGCGTCGACGCGCCCAACTGCGCGCCGATCTCGATCTCGTCGCCCGCTGGTCGCGGTTGATCGGGACGTGACGCGGCGCATCGCGGCGCCGTGGTTGCAGAGGACTTGGGAATCCATTACCGCTTGGTGACGTGGGGAAGCACTTTCCTGGGGGGGATGGGGTGACGCCGGTTCTGCTGGATTGCGATCCGGGGCATGACGATGCGGTCGCCCTGATCTATGCGGCGCGCCATCTCGACCTGCGCGCGATCACGACGGTCTTCGGGAACCAGTCGCTCGAGCATGTGACCCGCAACGCGCTCAGCCTGTGCCGTCTCGTCCAACTCGACATTCCCGTGGCCGCAGGCGCCGACAGGCCGCTGGTTGCGCAGCCGATCCATGGCGGAACGATCCATGGCAGGACCGGACTCGACGGTGCCGAGCTGCCCGAGCCCGACCGCGCGCCAGCCGACATGCATGCGGTCGAGCTTATCCTGCGCACGGCGCGGGCCCATCGCGGCGAGCTGGTGATCGCCGCGACCGGCGCGCTCACCAACGTGGCGCTTGCTCTCGCGACGGAGCCCCGCCTCAAGGACTGGCTGCGCGGCATCACGATCATGGGTGGAACGACCGGGATCGGGAACGTCACCGAGATCGCCGAGTTCAACATCTACGCGGACCCGGAGGCCGCGGACCGCGTGCTGCGCGCTGGCGTTCCGGCCTGGCTGGTGGGTCTCGACGTGACTCGGCGTGTCGGCGTGACCGCCGCGGACATCGCAAGTCTGCGTGGCGGCGGCGTGCTTGCCCGCACGATGGCGGACCTCCTGGATTTCTTCCTCGCGTCCCTGCAGCGCGTGCACGGCCTGTCGACGGCCTCGCTCCACGATCCATGCGCCCTGGTTCCGTTCATCGATCCGTCTTTGATCGAGTACCGCCCGTGTTGCGTCCAGGTTTCCCTGGATCCTGGCCTCACGCGCGGCGTGACGGTCGCGGATCTGCGCCGCCTGCGCAACGTCCAGTTGGGACAGATCCGTCCGACCGGCCCCGCCAATGTCCATCTGGCGCGCGAGCCATCCCCCGCTCTCGTTCCACACATCCTCGCGGCGATCCGCGAGGTCGATGCCCGTTTGACCTGAACGCCGGAGGACCACGTGCGACGCAAGCTCATCATCGACTGCGACACCGGATCGGACGACGCGGTCGCGATCATGCTCGCCGCCCTGCATCCGCAGCTGGACCTCGTCGGGGTCACGACCGTCAACGGCAACGTGCCGGTCGAGAACTGCACCGACAATTCGCTGCGCGTCCTCGACTTCATCGGGCGCGGCGACATCCCGGTCTACGAAGGCCTCAACCGGCCGATCGCCCGCGCGGATTTTCCGATCCCGCGCGCGATCAAGAAGAGCACGGGCATCCACAGCAAGGAATTGGCCATTCCCCCGGCGATCAGCCGCAAGCGCGACAAGGCGGCGGTCGAATTCCTGATCGAGACCTACCGCGCGGCCACCGAGGAGATCGCGTTGGTGCCTGTCGGACCGTTGTCGAACATCGCGGCGGCGATCGCGCTCGATCCGAAATTCGTCGAGCGCGTGCCGGAGATCGTGATCATGGGCGGCGCGCACCATCACGGGAACGTGACGCCGAGCGCCGAGTTCAACATCTGGGCCGATCCTGACGCCTCGGCGTCGGTCTTCGCCGCGGGCTTCCGGCGGCTTGTCTGCGTGCCGCTGGACGCGACCCACGAGGCGCTGGTCTCGCTCGAGGACGCGAAGCGGATGACCGATCTGGGCACGCCGGCGGGGATCGCCGCGGCGCGCTTCGTCGAGCAGCGGATCCGTGGTTACGACGCGAACCAGCCGATGAAGGAGCGCGGCGCGGCGCCGGTGCACGACGCGGTCTGCGTGGCCTATCTGGTCGATCCCTCCATCATCGCCACCGAATTCCGCCATGTCGCGGTCGAGACGATGGGCGCGTTGACCGTCGGCCGAACCGTGGTGGACACCAATTTCCGCGGCGAGCACGCGCCGAACTGCCATTTCGCCTTCCATGCGGATCGACGCAAATTCGTCGGCATGCTCGCCGAGACCTTCGCGCGCAAGACGCATTGACGAAGACACAGACACGAGAGGGGAACGAACGATGCTCAGACTGTCCACCTATGCCGTCGCGGCGACGCTGCTCAGCACCGCCGCGTTCGCGGGCGAGCGCGGCCCGCCGACCGCCGATTGTCCGCAGGGCGTGCTCACGCTGACCGTCCTCAAGCCGCTGAACAATCCGCCCACGCCGGCGGTGGTCAAGGCCTGGGAAGGTCAGAACAAATGCATGCGCATCGAGTTGAACGAGGTGCCCTTCGCGCAGCTCGCCGACAAGATCGCCGTGCTCGCGGCGGCGGCGAACCCGCCCGACATCGTGATGTATGACGGCCCCTATACCCAGTCCTACGCCGCCGCCGGGATCCTGCTCGCCCTCGATCCCTACCTGCCGGCGGGCGTCCGGGAGGACATCGTCCAGCCGACGCTCGACGAGCACACCTACCAGGGCAAGCTCTATTCGCCGGGCACGCAGCAGACCTCGCTGGCGCTGTTCTACAACGCCGACATGCTGGCGCCGCTGGGCATCCAGCCGCCGCGCGAGATCGACAAGGCCTGGACCTGGGACCAGGCGATCGATGCCATGAAGAAGTGCCAGAAGGGCGAGGGGGACAACGTCACCGTCTGGGGCCTCGCGCCGAGCCGCTTCGGGGCCGGTACGCCGGGCTTCGTCTACCGCGACCTGCTCTTCGTGCGCAGCCATGGCGATCCCAAGGCCGCGCCTGACTCCGATCTCTACAAGACCTATTGGGGACTGGCGCGCGACGGCAAGTCGGCGCAGGGCTGGATCAACAATCCGGTGGCGATCGGCGGCGCGAAATACTTCGCCGACATGTTCAACGTCGCCAAGATCACGCCGAAGGCCGGCATCCCGAACGCGTTCCAGGACCGCAAGGCCTGCTTCACGATCGACGTCTCGTATTTCGTCTCCGGTCTGACCAACAACGACCCCGGCTTCAAATGGGGCGTCACGCCGCTGCCCTACGTGCGGACGCCGATCGTCCACACGGGCAGCATCACGCTGGGCGTGATGGCGAAGTCCAAGCACCCGGCCGAGGCGGCCAAGTTCGTCATCGACGTCAGCACCGGCCAGATCGCCGAGGACTACGCGCGTGCGTCGCGCGGCCTGCCGACCATGAAGTCGATCACGGCCCGCATCTCGGAACTCAAGGAATATCCTCTCAACATCTTCGTCGAACAGATCGAACGCTACGGACATCCACGTCCGCCGTCGCCGAACTTCGCGCAGTACGACAAGATCGTGTCGGATGCGCTGCGTGACATCGCGTACGGCTCCGACGCCAAGACCCGGCTCGACACGGCGGCGCGCCAGGCGCAGCCGATCCTGCAGCGCTGACGGAGAGCGGCCGCCGGCCATACCGGCCGGCGGCCGTCCAGCTTTCATGGACGCAGCGGGAAAACTCCGCCACTGGGCGACCGTCGCCGTGTTCGTCGGTCCTTTCCTGGGGATGCTCATCCTCTTCCAGTACGTGCCGGTCGTCGCGATGCTCCGCGACAGCCTGTACGATTTCTCGCTGCTCAATCCGGGTCGACGGAGCTTTGTCGGGCTCGGCAACTACCTGACGCTGCTGGAGGATCCGGACCGCCAGCAGGCCTTCCTCGTCACCTTCGTCTTCGCGTTCGGCGTCGTCGCGACGGTGATCCCGGTGTCGTTCGCCATCGCGATCTATCTCAACGGCCGGCTTCCGGCCCGCGCCATCGTGCGTACCGTGGTCTTCCTGCCGGTCGTCACCTCCGTCGTCGTGATCGCGACGATGTGGACGTTCCTGCTCGATCCGTCGAACGGCCTGATCAACAACGCGTTGGCCACGCTCGGCCTGCCGCGTGGCGAGTATCTGACCAGCAAGTCCCAGGCGCTGCCCTCGATCATCGTCATGATGCTCTGGCAGCAGACGGGTTTCGCGACCGTGCTGTTCCTGTCCGGGCTGCAGGGCATCCCGCGCGATCTCGAGGATGCCGCCCGCGTCGATGGCTGCGGTCCCTGGCAGCGCGTCCGCTTCGTCGTGATCCCGCTGCTCGCGCGCACCACGGTCTTCGTCGTGGTCATCATGACGGTGTTCTCGCTTCAGGCCTTCGCGCCGTCGCTCGTCATGACAGGCGGCGGGCCGGAGGGTACGACGAACTTCGTCGCCTATGACATCTACGCGCTGGCGTTCCAACTGCAGATGCCCGGCCTTGCCTCGGCGGTTTCAGTGGTCTTCATGGTGATCGTCCTGACGATCAGCCTGATTCAGATGCGCGTGCTGCGCGCGAAGGGGGCGGAGTGAAGCGGGTCCTGCACTACGCGGCCGGCGCGGCCATCCTCGCGGTCATCCTCGCCATATTCCTTGCGCCCTATGCATGGATCGTCGCGTCGTCGTTCAAGCAGCACTTCGCGATCTTCCGCGATCTCAAGCCGATCAGCTGGGCGACGTTCTTTCCCGCCGATCCGACGATCGACAATTTCGTCCATCTCTTCGTCAATCGGGGCATCGGCCGGGCGCTCGTCAACTCGGCGATCGTGTCGTCCTGTCAGGTGCTGGGCACGCTGGCGCTGTGCGCGCTGGCGGCCTACGGGCTGACGCGGATCCGCTTCCGTGGCTCCAACGTCGTCTTTGCGCTGGTGCTGATGACCTTCCTGCTGCCCATCGAAAGCCTGATGGTGCCGCTCTACATGCACGTCACGAATCTCGGCTTCGCCGACACGCTGGTCGGCGTGTTCATTCCCTGGATCGCCAGCCCATTCGGATTGTTCATGCTGCGCCAGGCCTTCGAGGAGATTCCGCGCGAGCTCGACGAGGCGGCGCGCATCGACGGTGCCGGGCATTTCCGGATCTTCTGGAGCATCATCCTGCCGAACGTGCGCACGCCGCTGGCCACCCTGGCGCTGGTGACCTTCCTGTTCTCGTGGAACGCCTTCCTCTGGCCGCTGGTGATCCTGCACTCGCCACGCAACCACGTCATCCAGCTGGCGATCGCCCAATCGGTGTCGATCGCGCAACTCCCGAACTGGGGCGAGACCTTCGCCGGGGCGACGATCGCCACCGTGCCGCTGATCGTCCTGTTCCTGTTCCTGCAGCGCTATTTCGTACGCGGGATCGCGCTCACCGGGGTCAAGGGCTGAAGGGAAGCCGGGCGAGGCGCTCGAGCATGCGGCGATAGAGTTCGGCGGGGTCCGCGCAATCCCGGACCCACAGGCAGTTGCGCGGGCGTGCGGTGCGATGCCACCAGTCGACGACGGTGGCGCCGCGGGTCAGGTCCGACGACGTCTCGATCTCGACATTGCACTGCCGTCCGGAGAACAGCTCCGGCCACAGGATCCACGCCATCGCGAGCGCATCGTGCAGAGGGCGGGTCCGTGTCCCGTATTTGCGGTTTCCCGCGACCTGGAAGAATTCCATCATGCCGGCGCAGGCCTCGCCGACACGCGTGCCGAGGCCGCGCAGGTCGGAGATCCAGTTTTCCGGCGTGAGGGTGCGGTTGGTGCAGTCGATCGGCATGGCGACGAGTTCGATGCCGCTGGAGAAGACGATGGCGGCGGCCTCCGGATCGACGAGGATGTTGAATTCGGCTGCCGGTGCGTAGTTGCCGCCCTCGAAGAAGCCGCCACCCATCACGACGATCCGGCTGATCCGGTCGGCGAGCTCGGGCGCGCGCCGCAGCAGCAGCGCGATGTTGGTCTCAGGTCCCAGCACCAGCAGGGTCACCGAGCGAGGCGCCGCCGCGGCCAGCGTCCGGACCAGGAAGTCGACTGCATGCTCGGGTTCTGGTCCGCGCGCGGGCTCGCGCCAGTCATAGCCGTCGATGCCCATCTTGCCGTGGATGTCATGGGCATGCATCGGCGCCCGCAGCAAGGGACGTTCGGCGCCGGCGAAGACCGGAATGTCGGGGCGGCCTGCGAGTTCGACGACACGCCGCGCGTTGGCCGTCGTCACCGCGACCGGCACGTTCCCCGCCACGGTGGTGAGCCCCAGGACATCGACCTCCGGAGAGGCGAGGGCGAGGAGCACGGCGAAGGCGTCGTCGTGCCCGGGATCGGTGTCGATGACGAGGCGCTGGCTCATGTCTTCCCCCCTTGGCTGCGCCCGTGTGGATATCACGGTTTCCCGCATCGCGCCGTCTGGAATCGCCCGCGCGAGGATGTGGCGCCCGTGGCCGTCCCCTGCTAAGCAAAAGCGAGCAAGAGGATTGGGGCGATGCAGGACATTCTCGATCAACTCGCGGGCAAACGTGCCGCCGCGCGCGCCGGCGGCGGTCCCCGTCGCGTCGAGGCGCAGCATGCCAAGGGCAAGCTGACGGCGCGCGAGCGTCTGGAGATCCTTCTGGACGAAGGCTCGTTCGAGGAATGGGACATGTTCGTCGAGCATCGTTCCAGCGAATTCGGCATGGCTGAGCAGAAGACGCCCGGGGACGGCGTGGTCACCGGGTGGGGCACGATCAACGGCCGTCTGGTCTTCGTCTTCAGCCAGGATTTCACGGTGTTCGGCGGCTCGTTGTCGGAAGCCCATGCCGAGAAGATCTGCAAGATCATGGATCACGCCATGAAGGTCGGGGCGCCGGTGATCGGGCTCAACGATTCCGGTGGCGCGCGCATCCAGGAAGGCGTCGCTTCGCTTGGCGGCTATGCCGAGGTCTTTCAGCGCAACGTCGTGGCGTCGGGCGTGATCCCGCAGATCTCGCTGATCATGGGGCCCTGCGCCGGCGGCGCGGTCTATTCGCCTGCGATGACGGACTTCATCTTCATGGTGAAGGACTCCTCCTACATGTTCGTCACGGGTCCCGACGTCGTGAAGACCGTGACCCACGAGACGGTGACCCACGAGGAACTCGGCGGCGCGCTGACGCACACGTCGAAATCCGGCGTCGCCGATCTCGCCTTCGAGAACGACGTGGCCGTGCTGCTGCAGACCCGGCGGTTCGTCGATTTCCTGCCGTCGTCGAACCGGCAGGCGCCGCCCACGCGGCCGACCGAGGACAGCCCCGATCGCATCGAGCCCGCGCTCGACACGCTCGTGCCGGCGAACCCGAACAAGCCCTACGACATGAAGGAACTGATCGCGAAGGTCGTCGACGATCGCGACTTCTTCGAGATCGCGCCCGATTTCGCGCGCAACATCATCGTCGGTTTCGGCCGGATCGAGGGGGCGACCGTGGGCATCGTCGCCAATCAACCGATGGTGCTTGCGGGGTGTCTCGACATCGAATCGTCGAAGAAGGCGGCGCGCTTCGTGCGCTTCTGCGACTGCTTCAACATCCCGCTGGTGACCTTCGTGGACGTCCCGGGGTTCCTGCCGGGGACGGCGCAGGAATTCGGTGGCATCATCAAGCACGGGGCCAAGCTGCTCTTCGCCTATGCCGAGGCGACCGTGCCCAAGGTCACCGTGATCACGCGCAAGGCCTATGGCGGTGCCTATGACGTCATGGCCTCGAAGCATCTGCGCGGCGACGTGAACTACGCCTGGCCGAGCGCCGAGATCGCGGTGATGGGACCCAAGGGCGCCGTGGAGATCATCTTCCGCGGCGACCTGGGCGACCCCAGGAAGATCGAGGAGCGGACCGAGGAGTACCGGCGGCGCTTCGCCAATCCTTTCGTCGCCGCCAGCCGCGGCTATATCGACGACGTGATCATGCCCTCGGCGACACGGCCGCGCCTCGCGCGGTCGCTCGCGATGCTGCGAGGCAAGAAACTCGAGAACCCGTGGAAGAAGCACGCCAACATACCGCTGTGAGCGACGCCGCGCGCCGCGCCACGGTCAGACGCGGCCTGCGCCTGCATCTGCTCGTCGCCCTGGCGACGACGATGGTCCTCATGATCGTCAATTTCCTCACGACCCCTGCCTATCCCTGGTGGATGTGGGTTGCGGTCGCCTGGGGCGCGCCGCTCGCGGTGCATG
>CAYSUY010000024.1:0-31941 GCA_964434345.1 uncultured Acetobacteraceae bacterium | reverse complement strand
TGCCGAAGACGCGCTCGGGCAAGATCATGCGCCGCATCCTGCGCAAGATCGCCGCCAACGAGCACTCGGCGCTGGGCGATACCTCGACCCTCGCCGATCCGAGCGTCGTCGACGAGCTGGTGAACAACCGGCTGAACAAGGGATGAGGACGACACCCTTCGGACGGTCGCGGCCGCGATGAGCCCGAGGGGCTGTCTCTCGACCTCGTTCGTCCTGCTCCTCGCCGCGTGGTCGCTGCTGGTCGGCGGCCTCGTGGTGGCGGGCTGGCTGGGCGCCGAGATCCTGGATTTCGCGCTGCGCGTCCTGCTCGGCGGCGACGGTCATGCCGCGCGGATCGCCCGCGACATGCTGGAGGCCCTGCGCGCGATCGGCTTCGGCGTGATGGCCGGGCTCTGGGCCATCGGCGCGGCCGTGCTTGGCGCGCTCTGGGTCGCGTTCCGACGCGGCGCCGCGCAGGAGCGCATGATGGCCGAGACCACGCTGCGGCGCGGGCGCGTGATCGACATCGAGGTCGTCGAGATCGACGAGCGACGGGATCAGGCAGGCATGAAGGACGTCACGCCGCGGCGCCCGGACGAATTGCCGCCGCCCGGAAAGGGCTGACGCGCACTATCGCGTCCGCGGCGACGTGCCGCCGGGGAAAGTCCATTCGCGGCCGTGGAACGCGCGCAGCGCAGCGCGATGTCCGATCGACACGATCGCGGTGCCCGGGAGCCGCGCACAGAGCAGCGCGTAGAGATCGGCCTCTGCCGCCTCGTCGAGCGCGGCGGTCGCCTCGTCGAGGAAGAGCCAGTCCGGCTTGAGGACGAGCGCGCGCGCGATCGCCACGCGCTGCTGCTCGCCGCCGGACAGGCGCTGCGCCCAATGCGCCGTCTCGTCCAGCGCGCGGACGAGATGCGCAAGCCCGACATCGCGCAGCGCCGCGGCGAGATCGGACTCGCTCGCCGCCGCGCCGCGATCGGGATAGCGCAGAGCGGCACCCAGCGTGCCGATCGGCAGATAGGGCCGCTGCGGCAGGAAGAGCGGCCGCGCCGTCGCCGGCACCTCGATCCGCCCGGCACCGAAGGGCCAGATCCCGGCCAGCGCGCGGAACAGGGTCGACTTGCCCGATCCGGAGGCACCGGTGACGAGCACGCGCTCGCCCGGACGGATCGCGAGGTCGATTCCGCGCGCCAGGATCCGTCCGTCGGGCAGGGCGAGGCTGACACCGTCGAGCGCGATCCCCGCGCCGCGTCCCGGCTCGAGCACGATCGCGCCGCCCGGGGCATCGGGCGCGGCGGCGCGGTCGATGGCCCGCTCGAAGCCGGTCAGCCGCTCCACCACCGCGCGCCACTGCGCGATATCGGAATAGGCGTCGACGAAAAAGCTCAGCGCGCCCTGCACCTGACCGAAGGCACCCGCGATCTGCGTCAGGCCGCCCAGGGGAATGGCGCCGGAGAAGTAGCGCGGCGCGGCGACCACGATCGGGAAGATGCTGGCCGCAAGGCCATAGAAGGTCGACACGGCGAAGATGTTCTTCTGCACCGACATCAGCTGGCGCCAGTTGCGAGCGACCGCCGCGAAGGCCGCGAGGAAGCCGCGCTGCTCGTCGGCCTCGCTGCGATGAAGCGCCACCGCCTCCGCATTCTCCCGGAAGCGCACCAGACCGAAGCGGAAATCCGCCTCGTGACGCTGCTGCTCGAAGGTGAGGCCGATCAGCCGTCGCCCGATGAGATGCGTCAGGATCGTGCCGGCGATCGCGTAGACGATCGCGACCAGCACCATGTAGCCAGGCACCTCGATCCCGGCGACGAAAAGGCTGCCCGAGAGATGCCAGAGGATCAGGATGAAGGACCCGAGGGTCACGACCTGCTGCAGCAGGTCGAGCGTCAGCCGCAGCGTCACGTCGACGAAGAGCTTGAGATCCTCGGCGATGCGCTGGTCGGGGTTGTCGGTGCTGCGGTCGAGGAGCTGGATGCGGTAATAGGCGCGCGCCGCGAGCCAGCGCCCCACGAAGCGCTCCGTCAGCCAGCCACGCCAGCGGATGCGCAGCCACATGCTGAAATAGAGCCGCATCAGCCCGAAGATCACGTAGACGAGGACGATCGCGGCCCAATCCCAGAGCAGCCGCCGGAACGCCGTCTCGTCGCGATCCTGCAGCGCGTTGAAGAAATCGCCGTTCCAGGCGTTGAGCCGGACGTTGAGATAGACGAGGAAGAGGCTGATCGAGACGATCGCGATCAGCAGCACGAGCCCGGGGCCGCGATCCTCTCCGACCCAGTAAGGCCGGGTCAGCGCCCAGAGGTCGCGCAGGAAAAGCCGCAGCTTGCGCATCCCTCGCCTCCGTCCCGCCGACCCTGCCCGCGCTCAGAAATCGACGCAGCGCCCGTCGCGTTCCCAGTCACCGTAGCGGGTGGGCTCGAGACCCTTCGGGCCGCCCAGCTCGGCCGGACGCGCGGCGGCCGGAACGGGCGCGGCGGTCTCGGGTCCTGGTGGTGCGGAGGCTGCCCCTGCTCCCGGCGCTGCTTGGATGGCGGGCGCGGCGGCGGCGGCGGGCATGGCAGGCCGATGACGGCCCTCGTCGGAGATGCTCATGCGGCCGATCTAGGCCCCTCGGCCGCGTACGGCAAGGCTTGATTCGTCCGGCGGGTCCGGCCACATGCTGCGCTGGGATCCGGCAGATCCCGCCCGGAGGCGGAAGACCCATGAACTACGCACGCACGGCTTTGCTGATGGCCGCGATGACCGGCCTGTTCCTGGCGCTCGGCTGGGCGCTGGGCGGATCGCAGGGGATGACGATCGCGCTCGTCGTCGCCTGCGGCATGAACGTCTTCTCCTACTGGTTCTCGGACCGCCTCGTCCTGCGCATGTACGGCGCGCGCGAGATCGGCGAAGCCGAGGCCCCGCATCTCTACCGGATGGTGCGCGACCTCGCGTCGCGCGCGCAGATGCCGATGCCGCGCGTCTACATCATGGACGACGACCAGCCCAACGCCTTCGCCACGGGACGCAACCCCGAGAACGCCGCGGTCGCGGCGACGACTGGCTTGCTGCGCATGCTCGAGCCGCGCGAGGTGGCCGCGGTCATGGCCCATGAACTCGCGCATGTCCGCAACCGCGACTCGCTGATCATGACGGTGACCGCCACGCTGGCCGGCGCGATCGGGATGCTGGCCAATTTCGGGATGATGTTCGGCGCCGGCGCCCGCGACAGCGAAGGTCGCCCCAACCCGCTCGGCGCGATCCTCGGCATCGCTGCCGCCATCCTCGCGCCGCTGGTCGCGGGCCTCGTGCAGATGGCCATCAGCCGCAGCCGCGAATACGAGGCCGACCGCGTCGGCGCCGAGATCTGCGGCGATCCGACGGCGCTCGCCTCCGCGCTCGACAAGATCAGCCGCGGCGCGCAGGCGATCCACAACGACCGTGCCGAGGCCAATCCGGCGAGCGCGCATCTGTTCATCGTGAACCCGCTCGCCGGCGGCACGCGCGACAGCCTGTTCTCGACGCATCCTGCGACCGAGAACCGCATCGCCCAGCTTCTCGCCCTGGCGCGCGATCGCGGCATGGCACCGCTGCACCGCGCCGCGTCGCCGCAGGCGCAGCGCGCGCCGCAGAGCCCCTCGCAGGGCAGCCGCCCCGCGCGCGGGCCCTGGGGTGGGGGCGGTGGCCGCCGTCGCGGACCCTGGGGGTGAGCGCCGCATCTGGACCGGCGGGATTTCCGGCACGTCACGCGGCGCATACGCTTCTCGCCGCCGTCCTCCACCGCCGCCAGTCGCTCGACGAGGCGATCGAGCGCTGCACCGCCTACGACGCGCTCGAGACGCGCGACCGCGCCTTTGCACGGCTGATCGTCGCCACGACGCTGCGCCGTCTCGGACAGATCGACGCGGTCCTCGCCCGGCTGATCTCCCGCGAGCTGCCACCCCGGGCGGCGCCGGCACGCGACGCGCTGCGCATCGGCGCGGCGCAGCTCCTGTTCCTCGGCAGCCCGCCCCATGCGGCGGTGGGAACCGCCGTCGCCCTGCTCTCCGGCCGTCTCGCCACCTTCCGCGGCATGGTCAACGCCGTGCTTCGCCGCATCGCGACCGATGGGCCGGCGCTGCTCGCCGGCAGCGACGCGTGCGACAACCTGCCGGTCTGGCTACGCGACTCCTGGATCGCGGCTCACGGCGCCGAGACGACCCGCGCGATTGCCGCGTCGATCGCCTGCGATCCGCCGCTCGACCTCAGCCTGCGCGACGGCGACACGGCGCTCTGGGCGGAGCGGCTCTCGGCGCGCGTGCTGCCGACCGGCACCCTGCGGCGCACCGCTGGCGGCGCGCCCGCCGAGTTACCCGGCTACGCGGACGGCGCCTGGTGGGTCCAGGACGCCGCGGCGACGCTGCCGGCGCGGCTGCTCGGCGATGTCCGCGGACGGCAGGTGATCGATCTCTGCGCCGCGCCCGGCGGCAAGACCGCGCAACTCGCGGCGGCGGGCGCGCACGTGACCGCCGTCGAGCGCAGCGCAGCGCGGCTGACGCGGCTCGCGGCGAATCTCGCGCGGCTCGGTCTCTGCGCCCAGACCGTCTGCGCCGATGCCGCGCTCTGGCGACCGGACGCCCCCGCAGAGGCCGTGCTGCTCGACGCGCCCTGCTCGGCGACAGGCACCGCGCGGCGCAATCCCGACATGCCGCATCTGCGCCGCGCGGAGGATGTCGCCCGCATCCTGCCGCTGCAGGCGCGGCTGCTCGACGCCGCCGCGGACATGACCGCGCCGGGCGGAACGCTGGTCTATTGCGTGTGCTCCCTGCAGCCCGAAGAAGGCCCGGGGCAGGTGGAGGCGTTCCTTGCGCGCCGTCCGGATTTCGCACGCCGTCCCGTCATCGCGGCGGAGATCGGCGGCCTTGCCGAATGCATCGACGCGGCCGGCGACCTGCGCACCCTGCCCTGCCATCTCGCGGCGGAGGGTGGTCTCGACGGCTTCCACGCCGCGCGGCTGGTGCGCGGCGGAGATGCGCAGCAGACGCGGGCGCGCTAGGCTCGCCGCGTCCATGACGCGCCGCATCGTCCTCACCCTTCCCTTCCTCGCCCTCGCGGCATCCGGCCTCGGCGCCTGTGGCTTCGAGCCGCTCTATGGCCGCTTCGGGGATGTCTCGATCGCCGACGACCTTGCGCAGATCCGCATCCAGCCGATCGCCAACCGGTCCGGGCAGATCCTGCGCAACCACCTGATCGACGGGCTGCAGCCGCGCGGCGAGCCGCAGCGCGCCGCCTACACGCTCGCGATCGAACTCATCGAACCGCAGCAGCAGGATCTCGGCATCTCGCGCACCGAGTCGGTCGTGCGCTACGGCTACGTCGCCCAGGCCAATTGCCGCCTCCTCGACGCGACCGGGCGGGAGATCTGGCGCGGACGCGCGGCGAGTTCGACCAGCTACGAGGTCACCAACTCGCAATTCGCCACCCTCGCGGGACTGAACAATGCCCGCGACCGCGTGATGGAAGAGATCTCGATCGACGTGAAGGCGCAGCTGGCGGCGCTGTTCCGGGCGCGCCGCGCCGCGCGCAACGGCTGAGCGCAGCGTCCCTCAGGGCGCCTGGAAGCGCGTCTCGCCGAGATTGCGCAGCGCGAAGCGCAGGATCAGCGCGCTGTCGGGCGGGTTGTCGCGGGTGCCCACCAGACGGCGCTGGAAATCGATCCCGAAGAGGAAGCACTCGTCCTCGTAGATCAGCGCCGAATTGAAGCGGAGCAGCCCGGAATCCGCGCCGATCGACCGCGTCTCGCGCATCACCACGCGCCAGTTCTCGTCGATCATCGCGGTGAGCATGGTCGTCATCTGCTCGAGATCCATCGGCAGGCTGGGCTGGCTGGCGCGGTCGATGAAGTTGTACCCGACCGCGAGGTTGAGCGCCTCGGGGCCGAGCCGCAGGCTCGCCGCGTTGCGCGCCGCGCTGAGATCATCGTGGTTGGTCTGGAAGCGCCACTGCGCCGTCACCCATTCATGCGGCGAGACCAGCAGACGGCCGACGATGTTCGAGGCATGGCCCGACAAACCGGTCTCGTAGGCGACCGAGTTGTCGCGCTGGAAACGATAGCTCTGCCCGAGAAAGGCGGCGACGCGGGCACCGTTGTCCAGCCGGCGCGTGTCGGTGCTGAGGCCGTAGGTGACGCGCTGTCCGCCTTCGAGACGGTCGAGGCCGGTATAGCGGTTGCGCCGGAAGAGATTGGTGTCGTCGAGATCGATCGCGCGCGAATCCTCGTTCGGGTAGCGCGACTGGATCCCCATACGCGGACCGGCGACGAAGGACAGGATCGGCTCGACGACGGTCCGGCTGGTCTCGTCGGCGCGCATGAAGGGCCAGCGCCAGCCGAGCGCGAATTGCGGGAAGACGCGCGTCTCGAGCCCGTCCTTGTCGGGCCGGAACCCGTCGTCGAAGCTGCCGCGGTCGCTGATGTTGAACAGGTCGCCCTGGACGCTGGTGGACAGGGTCCAGACCTCGCCGCTGGTGGCCGTGTAGGGCAGCGTGTAGCCGAGCACGCCCGCCGTGCGTTGCGACGCCGTTCCCTCGCTGCGGTAGATGCCATAGCTGTAGGAGCGGAAATCGACATAGCCGCCCCGCCGATCGCTCTCGCCGATCCAGTGATAATCGAGCAGCGGCATCACGAAGGGGGCGACGCGGGGATCGTCCTCCGGCCGCAGGCCCTGGAAGGTATAGCCCTGCGCCACCGCGTAGGACCGTCCGTCGAACCCCTCGACATAGGCGCGCGAGGTCAGGGTGTTGCGGTCGATGAAGCGGAACCGGTCGAAGAGCTTGTAGCGCAGCAGATAGTTGTCGTGGCTGGCCCGCGCGAGGTCGAAGCCCCACCGCCAGCTGTCGTCGATATCGAAACGGCCGGTGCCGGCAATGTGGCTGCGCATGGTCGTGCGCCCGGTCCGCCTGTTGTCGTCGTCGTAGACATTGGCATTGGTGACCGAGGCGTTGAGGACCATCGCGCCGCTGCGAAAACGCTGCCGGTACTCGCCGGCGAGGACAGGGTTTTCCTTGGTGAAGACGATCGGCTCGATCGTGGCGTCGGCGGACGGGCCGAGCGTCAGGTAGAAGGGCTGGGCGTAGAACTGCCCCAGCACGTTCGACGAGCCCAGGGACGGCGGCAGAAGGCCGCTCTGGCGCTTCACCGTGCCGTCGGGATGGTCGATATACGGCGTGTACAAGACCGGCACGCCGCCGATCTCCAGCCACGCGTCGCGATAGGTGACGGTCGCCGTCTTCTGGTCGTGGGTCGCGCGCGCCGCCTTGATCTGCCAGAGCGGCGGGCGCGTGGGATCGTCGCGACACAGCGCGCAGGGGCTGTAGACGACCTTGCGCAGCGTCGTCACGCCGCCGTCGCTGCGCCGCCCCGTCGCCGCAGCGAGCCGCGACCAGTCGACGAGCAGGGCGCGGAAATTACGCACGACCCCGGCGGCGAGGTCGTCGGTCAGTTCGGCATAATCGACGAAGATCGCATCGCCCGTCGGCTCGGCAAGCGAGACGTTGCCGCTGGCGCTGACCATGTCGCGCCGCCGATCGTAGGCGACGGAGTCGGCGCGCAGCACGCGGCCACCCTGGACGATCTCGACATTGCCCCGCGCGGTGACGACTTCGCTGTCCCGGTCATGGATGATCTCGTCCGCGGAGATCAGCGCCGCCTGCCCGTCCTCGCCCGGCGCGACGCTGGCCGGCGGCGCGCTGGCCGGCGTCACCTGCCCCGGCGCAGGCGACGCAGCCGCCACGCCAAGCGCCAGCGCCAGCGCCGCCACGGCACGCCTCAGCCTCGAAAATCTGGGAATCGACCCGTCCACGTGGCCGAGTATAGGCCGGCGGCGCGACTTCCAAAACGCCCCGCGACCGTCCTCCTGGCCGCGCGGCAGCGCGGCCGGGAGGACAGACGCCGTGCGCCGAGCATGGCGGCAGGAGGGCATGGGTGGCTCGGGAGACCCGCGCACGCCGACGACCCCGCGATGCCGCACCCGGCGCCGGGCGCCGCCTTGCCGCGTGGCGGGGTGGGCTGCTACGAGAGGATCCACCCGATCATGTCCAAACCGCCCCTCATCGCGCCCTCGATCCTGTCCGCCGATTTCGCCCGCCTGGGCGAGGAGGTCCGCGCGGTGACGTCGGCGGGTGCCGACTGGATCCATGTCGACGTGATGGACGGGCATTTCGTGCCCAATCTGACGCTTGGGCCGATGGTCGCGAAAGCGTTGCGGCCCTGCACGGCGCTGCCGCTCGACGTGCATCTCATGGTCACGCCGGTCGATCCCTGGATCGCGGCGTTCGCCGAGGCCGGTGCCGACATCCTGACCGTGCATCCCGAGGCAGGACCGCATCTGCATCGGACGATCCAGCTGATCCGGTCCTTCGGCAAGCGGGCCGGCGTCGCGCTGAACCCGGCGACCCCGCCGGAGGCGATCGACTATGTGCTGGGCGACATCGACATGGTGCTGGTGATGTCGGTAAACCCGGGCTTCGGTGGCCAGGGGTTCATTCCCGCGCAGCTCGACAAGATCCGCGCCGTGCGCCGTCGCATCGCCGCCAGCGGACGGTCGATCGAGTTGCAGGTCGATGGCGGCGTCAACGCCGAGACGGCGCGCGCATCGGTGGAGGCAGGGGCGAGCGTCCTGGTCGCCGGCTCCGCGGTCTTTGCCGGCGGGCCCGGCGCCTATGCGGAAAATATCCGCCGCCTGCGCGGGGCTGGGACGCCGTGAAGGGCCTCGCCCGGCTGATCTGCGTCTCGCCGTTCCATCGCCTGCTGCTGTCCGGCGGCGTTCCAGCCGCTCCCAAGGCCCTGCCCGCCCAACCACCGCGCGGATCCGCCGCGCGAGGCAGAACGATCCTGTCCGGCGGCGGTCTCCCCGACCACCCGGACTGGCAGGCGCCGGCGCTCGATCCGGTCACCCTCGCCGCGCTCAACGGCTTCGGCTGGCTCGCCGACCTCGCTGCGGTCGGCACGCCGCAGGCGCGTGGCCAGGCGCGGCGGCTGATCCATGACTGGCTGGAGCAGGAACGCTGGCATCCAGGCGCCTGGGCGCCGGAAATCATCGGGCGCCGCGTCACCATCGCGCTCGAGACCTGGAGCTTCGTGATCGAGGGCGCGGGCGGCACCTTGCCCAAGCGCTGGCTGACATCGCTGTCGCGTCAGGCCCGGCATCTCGCGCGCCATGCCGAGGATGGTGCCGATGGCCTGCCGCGGCTCGAGGCGGCCAGCGGTCTCGTCCATGCCGCCGTCGCGGGGCTCGGCGCGGTCGATCTCGCCGGCGCGCTCGAGCGTCTGCAGCGGGAGATCGCCCGCCAGATCCTGCCCGATGGCGGGCATGTCGAGCGTTCGCCTGCGGCGCATGTCGAGGCGCTCGACCTGCTCGTGGGGCTCCGCGACTCCCTGATCGCCGCCGGCGTCGCGCTGCCGGCCCGGCTGGAGCCCGCGATCGAGCGCATGTGCGCCGTCGCCCGTTTCTTCCGGCACGGCGACGGCAGGCTCGCGCTCTTCAACGGCGCTACGGAGGGCGACGGACGCGCGATCGACCGCGTGCTGCACCGCGCCGGCATCAAGACCGCCTGTCCCGACTCGGCACCCGACAGCGGGTTCGAGCGGCTCGCGACCCATCGCACCCTCGTGATCTTCAACACCGGCGCTCCGCCGCCGCGCGGGCTCGACGGCGCCGCCCATGCCGGCCAGCTCTCCTTCGAACTCAGCCACGGGCGCGACCGGATCGTCGTGAATTGCGGTGGCTCGCCCAGCCACGATCCCGCCTGGACCATGGCCGCGCGCGCGACGGCCGCGCACTCTACCGTGACCGTCGACGAGACGAACTCGGCCGAGCTGCGGCCCGAGGGCGGCATGGTGCGGCGGCCGCGGCATCTCGATACCCAGCGCGAGGACGCCGACGGCGCGGTGCTGGCCCAGGCCAGCCATGACGGCTACGCGCCCAATTTCGGCCTCACGCATCGCCGCCGGCTCTGGCTCTCGGCGGACGGCACGGATTTCCGCGGCGAGGATGTCCTGGTCGGCCCGCATGCCGGTCTGTTCGCCGCGCGCTTCCATCTCCATCCCGACATGCAGGCCTCGTTGATCCAGAGCGGCACCGCGGCCCTGCTGCGTGCGCCGTCCGGAACGGCCTGGCGCTTCCACGTCGCGGGCGGGCGGCTGGAGATCGCCGAGAGCGTCTATTTCGGCGCGGCGGCGCAGCCCGGCCTGCCGCCGACGCGGCGCTGCGAGCAGCTTGTGGTCACCGGCCCGGTGGTCGACGGTCAGCCGCTCAAATGGGCGTTCCGGATGCTGCCGCGAACCTGACGCGCACGACGCGGCGATGGATCACGCGATCCGCGCGCGGCGGTGATGCAGGAAAAGGGCGAGCGCGTCGTAGGGGGCGAGATCGACCCCGGTCAGCGCCGCGCCGCCGTCGATCCAGTGCATCGCGGCCCCCTCGCCCAGACGCAGCGCGGCGATTTCCGCCGGCTCCAGCGTCGCGGCATAGACATGGCGCTCGCGCGGGCCGATGCCGGCGAGATCGATGTCGAGGCGCAGGACGGGTTCGAACCGGTCGGCATCCAGCGCGATGCCGATCTCCTCGACGAGTTCGCGACGCAGCGCGACAAGCGGCGTCTCCCCCGGCTCGATCGCCCCGCCGAACAGCGCGAAATGGCCCGGATACCAGATGCCCGGAATGTCGTCGCGCTCCTGCAGCAGGTAGAGCCCGGCGCGGTCGCGCAGGATCGCCGCGCAGGCATGCGACAGGACGAGGGGACGATCGTCAGGCAGGAAATGGGCGCGCGTCATCGGAACGCGGCAGATCTTGCCCGATCATCGCCGCGGGACCCAGCGCTTTCTGCCCGTGGCGCCGCCGCGCGCGCACCAAACCACTGATCCACAAGGGTTTGCGTTCCGGCACGAAGCTTGCTGGTCAGGGACAGGACCACGTCTCACCCCGGACCCGATCATGGCCACCGTCGCAGCCGCCTCCACCTCCGCCTTCGCACCCGCAGGCGCCGCCACCCAGGCGGCCCGGGACGAGACCAAGTTCGGCCAGGACTTCAATTCGTTCCTGACGCTGCTGACGAGCCAGCTCAAATTCCAGGACCCGATGTCGCCGATGGACACGACGCAGTTCACGTCGCAGCTGGTCCAGTTCACCAGCGTCGAGCAGCAGATCAAGCAGAACAAGAACCTCGAATCGCTGCTCGCGATGCAGCAGACGATCGAACTCGCCTCCGCCTCCAACTACATCGGCAAGACCGTGGAGGCCAATGGCCGCAGCGTGGTGCTGAGCAACGGCGCGGCATCGTTCAGCTACAATCTGCCGAGCGACGCGAAATCGGTGTCGATCGCGATCAAGGGCGCCGACGGCACGACCCTGCGCACGCTGACCGGAAATACCGGCCAGGGCGCGCAGACGATCTCCTGGGACGGACGCGGGACCACGGGCAACCGCCTGCCCGACGGCACCTACAGCTACGCGGTGACCGCGACCGCCGCCAACGGCCAGCCGATCAAGGCCACGACCGGCCTGACCGGCATCGTCGACGGTTTCGACATCGCCGCCAACAACGCCATCATCCTGCGCGCCGGCACGCTGCGCATCCCGATCGGGGACGTCGCGACGGTGCGGTGACGCGCGCTCAGCGCGCGAAGACGAATTCGTTGCAGCCATGGCGCCGGCCGCACAAAGTCCGGCGCACGAGCCGCAACCCGCGTGCCGCGTGGAACGACTCGATGGCGTCCGGGCTCGCCACCTCGAACGGATATCCGCCCAGCCAGTCGAGCATGTCGTACCAGAGGGTCATCCCGCGCGGGATGCGGCCGCGCCCCGCGACCGCACGAACCAGCATGCGCAGGCCGATCAGGTATGGGGCATGCAGCGCGATCATCGCCGCCCGCCATGCCGCACCGCGATTGAAGAGCCGCTTCACCACCGTCCAGTAACGGCTGATCGGTCCCTGGTCGTTGTAGATCGCGATGAACAGGCTGCCGCTCGGCGCCAGAGGCAGAAGGGCGAGTTCCAGCGCCTCCCACATGCGGCCGGTATGGTGGAGCACGCCCCAAGAATAGACCACGTCGTACTGCCCCAGGCTGCGCAGATACGCGGCGTCGAGCGCGGATCCGCGTGCGATCGTCCACCGGTCGTCGCCGGGCGCGTAGCGGCGCCTGAGTTCCTCGGTGCAGGCGACCGATTGCGGATCGTAGTCGAAGGAATGGACGCGCGCGCCCAGCCGCCACGCCGCCAGCGAGAAGAGCCCGCTGCCAGAGCCGATATCGAGGAAGCTGCGGCCCCGCAGGTCGTCGACGCCGAGCATCGCGCGCAGCGACGCCTCGGCCTCGCGGATGCGGACATCGTCCAGGCTGTCGAGGAAGCGGCGCCAGTTGGCGCCGAAGGCGAAGCGGATCTCGTCGGTCATGGTCCGGCTTTCCGGGCGAGCAGCCCGCGATAGAGGGCGGCATAGCGCTCGACGCAGGCATCGAGCGAAAAATCGCGCGTCGCGCGCATGCACGCCGCGTTCCCCAGCCGGGCCCGCAGATCCGGATCGCCGGCGAGCGACAGCAGCGCCGCACCCAGCGCCGCGGGATCGCGCGGCGGCACCAGCAACCCGCCGGTCCCCGGCTGGATCGCCTCGGCGCTGCCGCCGACATCGGTCGCGATCACGGCGAGACCGGCCGCCATCGCCTCGAGGACCGCGTTGGACGATCCCTCCTCGTGGGAGGCGCTGACCGCGATGTCGGACGCGGCGAGCAGGGCCGGAACGTCGTCGCGCTGGCCGAGGAACCTGACATGGTCTCCCAGGCCGGCCGCGGCGGCGCGTGCGGCGAGGTCGCCGCCGATGCCGTCGTCACGGCCCGCGCAGAGCAGGGTCCAGGACCGAGGCAGGCGCGCACGCACCGCGGCCAGGGCATCGAGGAGATCGGCGTGCCCCTTGTAGGCGATGAGATTGGCGACGGCGACGATCACCAGCGCGTCGGGAGCGAGGCCGAGCGTCGCGCGCGTCGCCGCGCGATCTCCCCCGGGTTCGAAGACGAGCCCGTTCGCGATCGCGTGCAGACGCGCGGGCGGTACGCCCTCGGCGCGCAGCTCGGCAGCGACCGCCGCGCTGTTGGCCAGCACGGCGTCCATCCGCCCGTGCAGCCAGGCCTCGACGCGCGCCGCGAACGGGTGGTTGCGCTGATAGCGGTTGAGGCTACGACGGCTCATGACGCGGACAAGGCCGCCGAGCCCGAGCGTCGCGAGCCCGCCGAGCAGATAGGCTTCGGGCAGGAAGAAATGCGCGATCGCCGGACGCTGCCGCGACAGCCATGCGCGCAGACGCGGCAGGACATGGACGGCGCCAGCCGGTCCGCCGCCACCGTCGAACACAGTCACCGCGACGCCGGCGGCGATGAACTCGGGCGCGAGCACACCGCCGGCGCGCAGGCAGGCGATGCGCGGCGCGAAGCCATGGGCACGCAACCGCGGCAGGACGGCAAGGAGATGGCGCTCCGTCCCGCCGATGCCGAGACCGGTCGTGACCACGAGCAGACGCGTCATCCCGCGAGATCCGCGGCCAGGATCGCGGCAATGCGCTCGGCGGCGCGGCCATCGCCGTATTCCGCGATGTCGCGGCGCGGCAGATAGTCCGGCCCGTTCCAGAGCCGCGCCCATCCGCATGCGACGGTCTCGACCCATTCGGTCTCCCCACGCAGCGTCACGCAGGGCCGGCGATGAAAATAGGCTTCCTTCTGCAGTCCCCCGGAATCCGTATGGACGTCGTGGCATGCCATCACCAGCCGCGTCATGTCGACATAGGACAGGGGCTCGATGGCGCGCAGCCCCGCGAAATCGAGACCGAAGCGCAGCGCCGCCGCGCGCGTGCGCGGATGAACGGGGAAAACGACCGGTCGCAGCGCGGCGACCGCGCGCAGATGCGCCAGAACGGCGGCGAGTCGCGCGCGGTCGTCGGTGTTCTCCTGGCGATGGACCGTCGCAACGCTGTAGCCACCGGGTTCCAGGCCCAGTCGCTCGAGGATCGTCGAATTGCGCCGCGCGGCATCGGCGACGGCGAGGGTCACGTCGTACATCAGATCGCCGACGGCATGGACACCGGCGGTCACGCCCTCGCGCGCGAGATGCGCGACCGAGGCCGCGGTCGGGCAGAACAGCCAGGTGCTGCAGTGATCGACCAGGACGCGATTGAGTTCTTCCGGCATCGCGCGGTTGAAGGACCGCAGCCCGGCCTCGACATGCGCGACCGGGATCCGCAGCTTCGCCGCGGCGAGCGCGCCGGCCAGCGTCGAATTGGTGTCGCCATAGACGACCACCGCGTCGGGGCGCTCGGCCTCCAGCACCGTCTCGATCGCGGCCAGCATCCGACCGGTCATGGCGCCGTGGCCGCCGCCATGGATGCCGAGATGATGCGCCGGTGCCGGCAGGCCGAGATCGGTGAAGAAAACCTCCGACATGTTGGCGTCATGATGCTGCCCGGTATGGACGAGCGCCTCGCGCAGACGGCCCGCGCGGCGCAGCGCGGCGCTCAGCGCGGCGGCCTTTATGAATTGCGGTCGCGCACCGACCACGGTGACGATCGTCTTCGTTGTCATGGCACGAGCCCCTGGCCGCGCAGGAAGTCGCGCAGGCGGTTGAACTGCTCCCGGCGCGACAGCCCGGCGCGCGCGTCTTGAGATGGCGCGGCGACGCCACCGGCTCGCTTCTGCGCCAGCCATGCGCGCAACGCCGCCGTGATCGCGCCGATGTCGCTGCCGACATGGCCGAGGCCGCGCGTGCGGATCAGTTCGGCGGCGACACCGCCGGAATAGCCGAGCGAGAGGACCGGCCGGCCAGCGCCGGCATACTCGAACAGCTTCGCCGGACAGACGCCCTGCTCGCGCGGATCGTTCCACAGCAGAAGCAGGAGCGCGTCCGCCTGCTTCTGCCAGGCGAGCGACGTGCGATACGGCACCGCCGCGCCGACCCGCACCCTGTCCTCGACGCCGTGCCGGCGCGCCATCTCTGCGACGCCGCGCAGATCCTGGCCGTGGAAGCGCAACTCGATACGGGCGCGCTCGTCGGGTGCCAGTCCGGCAAGAGCCGCGAAGAGCGGGCTGGGGTCGCGACGCCCGGGATAGATGATCCCGGTGTAGAGGATCGTCAGCATCTCAGGATCGAAGGGCGCGGGCGCGTCGGCCGCCGCGAAATCCTCGGGATCGTAGCCGTTGGGCACCGAGACCGATGGCCTGGCGTGGCGGCGCGCCAGTTCGTCCGCCATGGGCGGGGAGATCGTCACGCTCGCGGCGGCGCTGCGCATGACCGCGGCCTCGAGGCGGCGATCGATCGCGCCGCGCCAGGCGGGCGTGTCCTGATAGGGGTTGTCGGCAAAGAAATCGCGGTACTCGGCGACCCATGGGCATCCGAAGCGCCGCGCGAGGCGTGCCGCGACGACATGGCTGCTGAAGGGCAGCGCGGTCGAGTAGACGAGATCCGGCCGCCAGTCGCGCCCCAGCGTCCGGCCCGCCGCGAGCGCGAACGGGATCCAGCCGAGCTGGCCATCCGGCATGCCGACCGTCGCGCGATAGAACCGCACCAGCCTCTGCGCGAGCGACGCCCCGCCCGCGCCGGCGGACGCACCGCCCGCGTCGGCACCTCCGGCGCCGGGCACGAGCCTGCGCGCGGCCTCCAGCGGCGCGAAGACGTCGAGCCAGCGCGTGGTGACCACGCACGTCTCCGGAACGCGCGCAGAGAGGGTGCGCGGATAGGCGAGCGGCGCCGCCGTGATCACGCGCAGGTCGTAGCCGCTTTCGCGAAAGAACTCCGCGAGCTTGACGGCGCGCACGCTGCCGCTGGCATTGTGCGGCGCAAAGGCATGGGCAAGCAGCAGCAGCTTCACGACGCGAACTCCACACGCATCGTCCGCGACCAGCGGATCACGTTCATGCATCGCCAGTCCGCCGCGGCCATCGGCGCGGCGCCCGACGCCACCGCGCCGAGCCGTGCGATGGCCGGCGGCGCGAGGCAGGGCGGCGGTGGACCGGCGACGCTGTCCGCGACAAGCGCACGCAGCGCCGGGCTGCGCGCGAACCATTCGGCCTGCGGCGTCGCGAAGCCGATCTTGTCGCGACGATCGAGGATCGCGTCGGGCACGAGACCGCGCAGCGCCCGGCGCAGCAGCGCCTTGGTCGTGCCGTCGTCGCCGATCAGCAGCGAATCCGGCAGGGACAGGGCGAACCGCGCGAGATCGGCGGTCAGGTATGGCGTGCGGTTTTCCAGCGAGACGGCCATCGCGTTGCGATCGGCGTAGCGCAGCAGCATCGGCAGGCTGGTCAGGGAGAGGGCCTCGACCAGATCCCGGCGCAGCGGCGGCGCGTCGATCTCGATCGCCGGCGGAATGGCTTGGCCGGCGAAGTAGCGCGCGTCGAGCCAGTCGGGCAGCAGCGGCCGGCCCACCGCGCGACGCGCGGCGGATCGCAGCGCCGGCGGCACGCCCTGGCCGAGCGCCTGGAGAAGAAGCGTGGCGCCGCCAGGTCCCGACGCGCGCAGCAGACCGAGCGCCGCGCCGACGCGGCCGCGACGCAGGAGCGCGCGCACCCGCGCCGCGCGGAACACCGGATATCCGGCGAAAAGCTCGTCGGCGCCCTGGCCGTCGAGGACGACCTTGAACCCCGCGTCGCGCACGGCGCGGAAGACCCGCGCCTGGGCCCAGATGCTGGTCGTCTGGAACGGCTGCTCCTGGGTGGCGATCAGCGCGTCGAGCTCGCCGGCGAGGTCCTCGCCCGGCGGATCGACGATGCGCAGTTCGGCCTCGGCGTTCCGGGCCATGAGCTCGGCCCAGGGCCGCTCGTCGGTCGCGGCGCCCGGTGCGCTGAACGTGAAGACGGGCCGGTCGCGCTCGCCCGACAGGTGACGCATCGCCGCGACGATGCCGCTCGAATCGATGCCGCCCGACAAGGTCGCCACCACCGGAACGTCGGCGCGCATGTGCAGGGACACGCTGCGCAGGAACAGCGCGCGCAGGGCCTCGGCTGCCTCGGCCGCGCCGCCGCGCCATGCGCCTTCGACGGGCGGCGTCCAGAACGGGGTCAGGCGGAACGCGCCGGGATCGTCGAGCGGCACCTCCAACGCATGGCCCGGCGGCACTTCGCGAATGTCCGCGAACATCGTCTCGCCGCCGGCATTGGTCACGGCATGGCGCAGATAGCGATAGAGGGCACGCCGATCGGCGACGCGACGCGCGGCGCCGATCTCGAGCAGCGGCGTCAGCTCGGAGGCGAAGGCGAAGACGCCGTCACGCCATGCGTAGTGCAGCGGCTTGATCCCGAACGGATCGCGCGCGAGCACGAGGCGTCGATCGGGCAGGTCGAACCACGCGAAGGCAAACATGCCGGTCAGGCGCGGCAGGGCCGACAGGCCCTGGTGCGCGAGCAGGGCTGCGAGCACCTCGGTATCGGAACCGCCGCGCCAGGCATGGCCGGCGAGGCCGGGATCCGCACGCAGCTCCCGATAGTCGTAGATCTCGCCGTTGAAGACGAGCGCACGCCGCCCGTCCGCGTCGCACATCGGCTGCCAGCCGGTGGGCGCGAGATCGATGATCGACAGGCGCCGGTGGACGAGGCCGACCCGCCCGGGCGGCAGATCTCCGGCCGCACGGCCGAGGGCGAGCGGCGCGTCGTCGCGCCAGGTCATGAACCCCGAATCGTCGGGACCGCGATGCGCGAGGGCCGCGCCGAGCCGTGCCAGCCGATCCCCGAGGCCGGGGATCGGTGCCACGCCCACCAGACCGGCGATCCCGCACATGACGCGCTCAGCCTTCGCGATCGCCGCGCACGCCGACACCGAGCAGACGCTTGCCGATCAGCGTCTCGTAGGCGAGGGGCGATTGCACCGTGGTGCGATAGCCGGCACGCTCGAACCACAGCAGCACCTCGTTGAATCCGTGCTGATGCGCATAACGTGGCGTGAACGCGTCACGCAGGCCATGCAACGTGTTCTGGAACCCCCAGGATCCCGGCCGACGATCGCGCATGCGGACGATCGGATGCAGCACTGCCGCGATCGCCCACATGACGGCATTGCGCAGCCATGCGGGCGAGCGGCTGAGCACCGGTCGGAAGATGTGGTGCGTGATCAGCCAGTAGGCCCGGATCACGGCGCCGCGCAGACCCTTCACGACCAGCGAATCCTCGGCGGCATAGAGCCAGATGAACAGGCTGCCGCGTGGCGCGACCATCTTTTCGATCGCCGCGAAGGCAGCCTCGGTCGACCAGGTATGATGCAGGACGCCCTGGCTGTGGACGTGATCCATCGAGCCGGTCGCAAATGGCAGGCGGAAGAGAGACGCCACCACCGGGTCGAGCCGCGGATGGTCGGCGAGTTCGTCGCCCGCCGCGACGAGCGCGAGGTTGAGATCGACGGCGACGACCTGTGCCGAGCCGAACAGGCGCGCGAGGATGGTCGCCTCGCGGCCATAGCCACAGCCGACATCGAGCACGCGGCGCTTCGCGTCCCGCGTCGGCGCATCCATGCGCAGCCAGACGTCGCGATGCAGCGCCTCGAGCTCGGCGTCGTCGTAGATGAAGGTCAACGCGTCGGCGGCAAGCCCGCCCCATTCCTCGGTGAACGTAAGCTGCACCGAACGCTCGCCCGGCATCGGCGCGAGATCAGGTGCCGCGAAACCCGGGTGCGCCGCGAGCGCCGCGGCATGATCGCGGGCGAAGCCCTGCACCAGCGGCGTGACGAAGGTCAGCATGACCGGGACGAAGTTGATGATCGGATACCACAGCCGGGATTCGGCGCAGGCAAGCAGGCCGGTCCGGACGCGCCGTCGTCCGCCGCGTGTCTCGGTGTCGATCGGATGGAGCGTCAACGCGCCGCCCGAAACGGGGCAGCGCAGCAGGTCGAGAAGGGAAGGATCCATTGGTGCCGCTGCCTCGTTTCAGAGCGCTTTGACAAGACGCGCCGGCGATCCGGCAAGGATCGCGCGGCCTTCGGGGAAGCTGTCGCGCACGACGCTGTTGGCTGCGACGATCGTGCCGTCGCCGAGCGTGACCCCAGGCAGGATCACCGCACCGAAGCCGATCCAGCAGGCGCGACCGATCCGGATCCCGGCGGTCGGCGGCGCCTCGTCTAGATTTTCCAGGGCGTGGTTCTGCGACACGATCGCGACATTCGGCGCCCAGATGGTCCCGCGTCCGATCCAGAGCCCGTCCGCCGCGTTGATGTAGCAGCCGCCGCTCACCGCCAGCGACCGGCGCACCTTCGGGCACTCGTCTTCGATCTCGAGCCCCGCGGGATGGAGCACCCGGGTCGTGAAATGCTTGCCGTGCCGGCACCCGGAATCGAGGCGGAAGACCCGCTGGAACAGGAGATTGACCGCCCACAGCGCGGCACCCGTGCCCGCCGCGTAGCCGAGCGCACGGAAAAGCATGTCCTTGATCATGCGGCGCACCACCCGAGAACGCGTTCGACCGCCCGATGACGCGGCAGGAAGACGCCCAACTCCGCCAGCGCGCGGAACCAGCCGCGGTGCCGGGCCACGAAGACGAGCACGCCAGCGCTGCTCGCGGCCGCGAGGGCGACGATCGGCGGCGCGAGCGCGACGATCGGAACGACGATGACGAAGACGACACCCAGCAAAGTCCAGCGCCGCAACGCGATGCGATCATCACCGCCCAGACGCGCCGCGAGGACGAGACCGTAGGTCGCGAGCGACCATACGGCGACGCCGCTCACGGCCGCCGCCCCGAGGGCGCCGGCGACAGGCAGGAACATCCAGATCCCGCCTGCCAGAAAAAGCGCCGTTGCGACATTGGCACGCGTCAGCGCGCCGACGAGGGTCTCGTCGGCCATCAGGAGCGGACTGAGCAGGTAGGACAGGAACTGTGCCGGCAAGGCGGCGCAGAGCAGGACCAGGAGGGGCTGGGCCTCGGCATAGGCCGACGGCAGGGCGACCGCGGCGACAAGGCGTAGGGCGAGCAAAGCCGGCAGGCCCAGCATGGCGACAAACAGCGTGACCGCCACCGCCCGGGCCACGGCGGCGCGCAGTCGCGCCGGATCGCCGGCGAGGCGCAGGTCGACCATTCCTGGCGCGAGCAAAGCCGAAAGCGGGGTCAACGCCGCGGCGGCGATCGCGACGAGCGCCACCGTCCAGGCATAGATGCCGGCGACCTCCGCGCCGTCGCGCATCTGCAGGGCCCAGACCCCGAACCAGGCCACCACCATCCCCGCCGCGCTCGCGAAGGGAAGCCGCCAGCCATAGGCCAGCATGCGGCGCGCGGTCCCCGGACGCGCCGGCCCGCACCAGGATGAGACGCGCGCTGTCCATGCGAGACCGGCAAGCCATCCGGCAAGCGCGCCTGCGAACAGGTTCTCGGCATCCGGCGCCACCGCGGTACAGGCCAGCACCGCGAGGAAAGGCCCGGCCTTCGCAAGCGCATGGCCAACTCCATAGCCGTCGAAGCGTCCGCCGGCCTGCGCCGCGTAGGTCGCGGTCTCGAAGGCGGCAAGCGCCGCGATGCCGGCGACGCACCACGGCAAAGCGGAGACGGGCAGACCCGCCAGCGCCGCGACCGCGGGTCCGGTCGCCACGGCGGCGAGCGCGCAGAGCGCGATCAGCGCCGCATGCGCGTACAGGGCCGGACGGACTGCGCCGGAGATCGTGCCGTGCCGTGCGCGCTCCTCGCGCGCATAGCGAAAGAGCGCGTGGTTGATCCATGCGAAGGCGACCGCGTACCCGACCTGCGCGATCGACAGCATCAGGCTGTAGCGGGCGAAAACGGCAGGCGGAACGGCCAGAGCGGCCAGGGCGACGGTGCCGACGGCCATGAGGCTCCCCGCGCCCTGCCAGGACACGATCCGCAGCCATTGCCCGAGGAACCGGGTGTCGGACATCACGCGGCAGCCTCCAGGCCGGCGACCTGCGCCGGACTGCGCCCCATCAGCGTCGTCTCCACCCAGATGGCGACGCTGAGCAGCATGCATGTGGCGCCATAGGACTCGCGAAGCGCCCAGCGCGCCCCGTCACGGTCGAAAAACCCGAGATCCAGATAGGCGCCCTCCAGGAGAAGCCGGCGCACCGGCGCCGACCATGCGCCCCGCAGGAGCCCCGCGATGTCGATATTGAAGCCGAAACCGATCTTCGGCGCGTGCACGAGCGACGACGGAAAGCGCTGGAGGAGATGCCGCTTGACCAGATGCTTCGTGGTCCGGACGCGCGGCGGACATCCAAGGAGCAGATGCCGCGGGAGCGTCGCCGCGAACTCGACCACCCGATGGTCGAGGAAGGGCGCCCTGATCTCGAGACCATGCGCCATCCCCGCCATGTCCGCGATCACGGCATGGCCATGCTGATGGCTGACCATCAGATCTGCCACCAGCGTCGCGTCGAGGAGCGACATGGCGCCGGCGCGCATCGCCGCGTCCACCGCGGCCTTGCCGGGAGGCGCGTCGCGCAGTGCGGCATGCAGCGCCGGCGTGGCGACGCGCGCGGCGAGCGCGGCAGCGTTGGCCGCGAGCGCAGCCCCGCGCTGCGCTGCCGGACCTCCGGACGCAGCGGCGACCAGCGGCCGCATCCGCGCGGGCATCGCCGCACCGGGCAGCCACGCGCCCACGCGCAGGGCCGCCTCCACCAACGGCAGCCGCGCATAGCCGGCATAGCCCGCGAAGACCTCGTCGGCGCCATTGCCGGCAAGAACCACCTTGACCTCGCGGCGCATCTCGGCGGCGAGCCGATCCGCGTAGAGCGCGACCATCGAGGACATCGGCTGATCGTAATGCGCCAGCGTGGCGACGGCGTGTGCGAAATCGAGATCCGGCAGGTTGACCTCGGCGTGGCGCACACCGAGAAGCGCCGCCGCCTCGCGGGCCCGCGCGAACTCGATATCCGGCCTGCCGGGCCGCTCGAACCCCACGCAATAGGTGCTCACCGTACCGGCCGACGTCTCTGCCGCGAGCCGCGCGATCGTTCCGGAATCGACCCCGCCGGACAGCATCACGCCGACCGGAACATCCGCGAGCATCTGCAGGCCGACCGCCTCGCGCATCAGCGCGTCATATTCGGCGAGCGCGGCGCGCATGCTCGTCGCACCCCGACGGCCAAGCTGCGGCGACCAGTAGAACTCGGAGGCGATCCGCCCGTCCTCCCAGACAAGTCGCTCGCCCGGTCCGAGCTGCCGGATGTCGGCAAACGCGGTCATGGGCGCCGGGATGCTCTGCTGCGCCAGCAGCGTGCCGAGCGCGGCGGGATCAGGGCGCCGCCCGATCCAGGGCAACGTCAGCAGGGCCTTGATCTCGGATGCGAAGGCGATGCGCGTGCCGATCACGGCGTAGAAGAGCGGCTTCTCTCCGATCCGGTCGCGCGCCAGGATCAGGCGGCGACGGCGTGCGTCCCAGAGCGCGAAGGCGAACATCCCCGCCAGCGCGTCGACGCAGCGCACACCGAGACGCCGGTACAGCGGCAGGATCACCTCGACATCGGTCTGGCTTGCGAAGGGGTAGCCAGCTTCGTCGCGTCGCAGGGCGGAATGATTGTAGATCTCGCCATTGCACACGAGCTGGACGCCGGTATCCGGATCGCCCATCGGCTGACGGCCATTCTCCGACAGGTCGACGATGCTGAGCCTGCGATGCCCAAGCGCCGCGTGGCCATCGGCCCAGACGCCCTCGCCATCCGGGCCGCGATGGCGCAGCGCAACGGCCATGGCCGCGAGCTCGTCGCGAGCCGCGGGCCACAATCCATGCGCATCGACGAGGCCGACGATCCCGCACATGGCTCAGCGCAGCGCTCGCGCGATCAGGCCGGCGGCCTGGCCGGGCATGGCACGGCCAAGGGCACGCGACAGCGCCCGCGCTGGTGGCCTGGACCAGACGGCCGATCGCCATGTGCGGCCAGAAGAACTCCTCCACCGCCACCGACGGCGTCTGGAACCCCGCATCGGCGATCGCCCGGGAGAGAGTTCGGGCAGTGAAGAAATGCACGTGATCGGTGGTCGCGAGGATGCTGCGCTGCAGGACATGGTTGCGCAGACGCGCCAGAGCGCAGCCTTCGTTGGGTACGCCGACGATCAGCAGCCCGCCCGGCCGGAGCACGCGGTGCAGTTCGGCAAGCGCCGAGCCGCTCGCGGGAATGTGCTCGAGGACATGGTTGCAGAGCACGACGTCGAAGGCGGCATCCGGATAGGGCAGCGCAAGCAGCGACGCACGCGTCAGCGACGCGCCCGACGTCGCGGCGCGCGCGAGCCGCAGCGCGTTGCGATCGGTCCCGTGCAACGTGGTCGTCCACCCCCGCCGCGCCACGATCGCAGACAGGCCGACGAGATTGATCCCGTCCCCGCAGCCGGCGTCGAGAATGGACTTCGGCGGCGTGCCCGTGTCGACGCACCATGCGTCGAGAAAGGTCCCGAACCGGGCCCAGCGGTCGGTGATGAGACTGCGTCCCGCCGGGCTTGTGTATTGCGCGGCGAACTGGTCGTCCAGGTCCCATGCGGCGCGCGCGCGCGAGATGGTGTCGCGCTCAGCCATGTGCGAGGAGCGCCGCGTAGCAGTGCTGCTTGTGGCGTGTCGCCGCATCGAGCCGATGGCGCGCGAGGGCGAGCGTCTGCGCGCGGTGCCCCATGGCGCGTGCGCCGGCGGGATCGTCCAGCAGCGCAGCGATCGCGGCAGCGGCGCCGGCGACGTCGTTCTCCGGGAGCAGGCGGCCTGTCTCGCCATCGCGCACGATCTCCCGATGCCATTCGACATCGTAGGACACCAGGGCGGCCCCCGCGGCGGCGGCCTCGATGAGGCTGAAGCCGCCCATCAGGGCGAGGGCGACAAGCGAAGCGCGTCGCAACCCCGCGACCGCAGCGCGATCCAGCGGCCCGACCATCCGAACGACATCGGAGAGGATCGGATCGGCGGCGATCGCCGCGGCAAGCCGTGCCTCCTCGCCGCCACTGCCGGCGATCACGAGCACGAAGTCGCGGCGCTGCGCCCCCAGGCGCCGGGCGATCATCAGGATGTCGTCGACGTAGTTCTCGCGCGACAGCCGCCCCGCGAAGCTGACGACGAGACGTCCGGACGGCAGGCCATCGGGCGGTGTCGCCCCCTCCCCGGAAACGAAGAGCCCGAGATCGGCGCCATGCGGGATGACCGTGATCCGCGCGCGCGCGGCGCCGCGGGCAAGCGCGTAGTCGACGAGGGTTTCGCGGATCGGCCAGACGGCATCCACGCGGGAGAGCACGAAGCCCTCGACCAGCGACGCCAGCCGCCGCGAGCCGAGCAGGACGGGCGCGCCCGCGTCGCCCGCAAGCGCATGGCGCTTGTCGTAATCCGCGTGGATCGATACGCAGACGGGACGACGCGCGAGCCGCGCGATCGCCAGCGCGAGCAGGCCGGAAAAACAGGGATCGGTGGCGCGCACGGCGTCGATCTTCTCGTCGCGCACGAGGCGGGCGAGACGCAGTACGCTGCGCGCGACATGGAGCGGCGCCAGCAGACGGCGCAGCCAGCGTCGCGCGACCGGAACGCCGCATTCCAGGATCTCGGTCCGCTCCGTGAGCCGCACCCTGCGCGCGCGCCGGGTCAGCGGAAAACAGATCACCACGCGGGCGAAGAAGCCGTCCTCGTGGAAGTCGTCGAGCAAGGGCGCGACACCCTTCGCGAGCGCCGAGTCGTAATCGCTCGGCGAGATCAGCAGCAGGCCGCGCCCCGCCGGTGGCATCATCGCGACGCCTCGATCAGCGCACCGTCGACCAGCGCGTAGCGCCGCCCGGAGCGCGGGCAGACGAGGTCGGGGCCGAGACGTTCGCCGTCATGGCTCATCCAGCCGATGCGACGCGCCGGCACGCCGGCGACCAGCGCGAAGGCGGGCACGTCGCGCGTGACCACGGCGCCGGCGGCGACGAAGCACCAGGGGCCGAGTTCGACGCCGCACACGATGGTGGCGTTGGCGCCGATCGTGGCGCCGCGGCGCACGCGCGTCGTGCGGAACTCGCGCTTGCGCTCGACGGCCGCGCGCGGGTTCATGACGTTCGTGAAGACGCAGGACGGCCCGCAGAACACGTCGTCTTCGATCTCGACGCCCTCATAGAGGCTGACGTTGTTCTGGATCTTGCATCCGTCGCCGACCGAGACCTTCGGACCGATCATGACGTTCTGGCCGATCGAGCAGCGCGCGCCGATGCGCGTGTGCGGCAGCACGTGGCTGAAATGCCAGATCCGCGTGTCCGCGCCGATCTCCGCGCCCTGGTCGACATAGGCGCTTTCGTGGATGCGCGCGCCGGGAAAGCGCGGATCTTCGCGCAGTTCAGACGCCGACATGGCGACGGGCCTGCGGATGGACATGGCCGCGGCCGGGCGCCGGCGTCGCCGTGCGCAGGGCCGAGACAAGCTCGATGCTGGGCCGCACCTCGGCGATGCCGAAGCCGCGGCCGGCGGCGATCTCCTCGTAGGAGCGCGTGTGGAGATCGGTGAAGCCGTCGGAAAACTCGAAATCGGCGCCGTCGACCCGCACCGCGCGATAGGTGTTCCCCGCGCCGGGCGGCAGGTCGGCGCGGTCGATCGACAGGAACCACGACACCCGCGCGCGCCCCACCTCGAGATAGCCGGCGGCACGCTCGGCATCCGCGTGATGCAGGACGCTGAGCCCCACCTTGCCGAAGACGAAGCCCAGCATGTCGAAGAAATGCACGCCGATATTCGTCGCGACGCCACCCGACTTGGCGACGTCGCCCTTCCAGGAGCGGTGGTACCAGCGCCCGCGCGGCGTGACGTAGCAGAGCTCGACATCGTGGGCGCGATCACCCGCGGCGCGGATGCGTTCGGCCAACGCGAGCACCGAGGGATGCAGGCGCAGTTGCAGGATCGTGTCGACGCGCCGGCCGGTGCGCGCTTCGATGTCGGCGATGGTGTCGAGGTTCCAGGGATTGAGGACCAGCGGCTTCTCGCAGATCGCGTCGGCGCCGGCGCGCAGGGCGTGGCGGACATGCGCATCATGCAGATAGTTGGGCGAGCAGATCGACACCCGGTCGATCGGCTCGCCGCCCATCGCGAGCTTGCTGACATGCCGGTCGTAGCGCTCGAATTCGGTGAAGAATTCGGCCTCGGGGAAATGCTGGTCGATGACGCCGACCGCGTCGTGCGGATCGTAGGCGACGCGCAGCGCGCCGCCGGTCGCCTTCATCGCCTTCATGTGGCGAGGCGCGACATAGCCGGCCGCGCCGACCAGGGCATAGGTGAGGGGCTTGGACAAGGGACGCATTCCCCGGCGGGCCGGTGCCGCACGGCCGATCCGCGCGGTGCGAAGCGGCTACCATGTTCAGGACGTGAACGTCAACCCGCAGCGCCAGCGACGCATCCGTCACAAGCCGCTGATGCACAACGACACTTGACGTTCATATTTTGAACGCTATACCCAGGCGACCATGCCGCAGGCCAAGCCCATCGACCCGCGCGACGGCCGTCCAGCGCGCGACGGCGCCGAGGATGTCGGCGCGACGCTCGACCTGCTGGCGGCGCTCGAGGCGGATGGCCAGCAGACCCAGCGCGGCCTCGCCCAGCGCCTGGGCATCGCGCTCGGCCTCACCAACGCCTATCTGCGCCGCGCCGCCCGCAAGGGGCTGATCAAGATGCGCGAGGCGCCCGCACGCCGCTACGCCTACTACCTGACGCCGCGCGGCTTCGCGGAGAAGGCGCGGCTCACCCACGCCTATCTGCGCGACGCCTTCGGTTTCTTTCGTCGCGCGCGCGCGGAATGCGACGACGCGCTGCGGACCGCCGCCGCGGCCGGACATCGCCGCATCCTGCTCGCCGGCGCGAGCGAACTCGCGGAGATCGCGGCGCTCTCGGCGCGCGATCACGACGTGGAGCTGGTCGGCCTGCTCGATCCCGGCCGCAACACCGACCGTTTCCTCGGCCTGCAGGTGGTTGGCGATCTTGGCCAGGCGGAGACCTGGGACGCGATCCTTCTGACCGACATCGCCCGGCCGCAGGCGCGCTATGACGAGCTCGTCGCGACGGTGCCGGCGGCACGCATCCTGGCGCCGCCGATGCTGCGCGTGGCGCCGCGCGCGGACCGGAGCTGATCGTCCATGTGCGGCTTCGCAGGCATCCTCGACACCGATCCGCAGCTGGCCAACCACGCCATGACCGAGCTGGTCGGGCGCATGGCCGACGCGCTGCGCGCGCGCGGGCCCGACGATTCCGGGGCCTGGGCCGATGCCGACGCAGGCATCGCGCTCGGCTTCCGCAGGCTCGCCATCCTCGACCTCTCCGCCGCCGGCCATCAGCCGATGATCTCGGCGAACGGGCGCTTCGTCATCGTCTTCAACGGCGAGGTCTACAATTTCGCCGAGCTGCGCGCGGAGCTCGAATCCAACGGCGTCGCCTTCCGCAGCCAGAGCGACACCGAGGTCGTGGTCGAGGCCTGCGCCTATTGGGGTTTCCTGCCGACGCTGCGCCGGCTCAACGGCATGTTCGCGATCGCGCTCTGGGATCGCGAGACGCGCAGCCTGTCGCTGGCCCGCGACCGGCTCGGGATCAAGCCGCTCTATCTCGCCCACATGGGCTCGTCCTGGCTCTTCGCCTCGCAGCCCGCCGCCTTCGTGCCGCATCCCGCCTGGTCGCCGCGGCTGGACCGCGGCGCGCTGAAGGCGTTCTTCCGGTTCAACTACGTGCCTGCGCCGGCGACGATCTGGCGCAACGTCGAGAAGATCCTGCCAGGTGGCTGGGCGGTCATACGCTCCGATGGCGGCATCGTGCGCGGCCGTTACTGGAGCGTGCGCGCCGAGGCCGCACGCCCCCCGTTGCGCGGGCTCGACGCACGCATCGCGACCGACGAGCTCGAGGCGCTGCTCACGGACTCGGTACGCCGCCAGATGGTGGCCGACGTCCCGGTCGGCGCGTTCCTCTCCGGCGGCATCGACTCCTCCACCGTCGTGGCACTCATGCAGGCGGTCGCGGGCGACCAGAAGGTCCGCAGCTTCACGATCGGCTTCCCGGTGCGCAGCTACGACGAGTCCGCTGCCGCCGCCGCCGTGGCGCGGCATCTGGGCACCGAGCACACCCAGATGATCGTCACGCCGGAAGACGCGATGGCGGTCATTCCGTACATGGCCGACATCTACGACGAACCCTTCGCCGACGCCTCCCAGATCCCGACCTTCCTGGTGTCGCGCCTGACCCGCCAGAGCGTGACCGTCGCGCTGTCCGGGGATGGCGGCGACGAGGGCTTCGCCGGCTACAACCGCTACGACGCGCTGCCGCACTGGCAGAAGCTTTCCGCCATCCCGCTCGGCATGCGCAGCCTCGCGGCGCGCGCGGTACGGGCGCTGGCGCCGCGCCACTGGGACAGGCTGTTCGGCAGCTTCGGCGTCCGCACGCCCCAGGCCGGCGACAAGCTGCACAAGGCCGCGCATATCGCGACCGCCGGATCGGTCGAGGAACTCTACCGCCGGCTGGTCAGCCAATGGCAGACGCCAGAGGACGTCGTGCGCGGCGCGCCCGACCTGCCGCATCCGGCCGACGACCCAGACCTGCCGCAGGCGATCCCCGACCCGGTGCAGCGGCTGCAATATCTCGACTTCGCGACCTATCTTCCCGACGACATCCTGACCAAGGTCGACCGCGCGAGCATGGCGGTCGGGCTGGAGGCGCGCGTGCCCCTGCTCGACCATCGCGTCGTCGAATTCGCGCTGCGCCTGCCTGATGCGCTGAAACGCCGCGACGGCCGCGGGAAGTTCCTGCTGCGCCAGGTGCTCTACCGCCACGTGCCGCGCGCCCTCGTCGACCGTCCGAAGACCGGCTTCGCGATCCCGATCGGCGTCTGGCTGCGCGGGCCTCTGCGCGACTGGGCCGAGGAGTTGCTCGATCCGCGTGCGCTGCGCGCCGACGGGTTGCTCGACGTCGCCACCATCCGCACCGCCTGGTCCGAGCACCTGTCCGGCACCCGCAACCTGCAATACCAGCTCTGGGGGGTGCTGATGTTCCAGGCCTGGCGCCAGCGCTGGCGGCTGGTGCCGTGAGCAAGGCCTGCGCGCCGCATTCGCGCGCGCCCACTTCGCCCCTGGCCAAATCGTAATGGCGCGGCACGCGCCGATCGGCTATCCCGCAGCCATCATGACCCAGCCCCTGCCCTTCATCGACCTGCAGGCCCAGTACCGCCGGCTCAAGCCCGCGATCGACGCGCGCATCCAGGCGGTGCTCGCGCATGGCCGGTTCATCCTCGGCCCCGAGGTCGCGGAGCTCGAGGCCGCGCTCAGCGCCTATTGCGGCGTGCGCGAGACCGTGACCGTGGCCAGCGGCACCGAGGCGCTGCGTCTGCCGATGATGGCCGAGGAGATCGGCCCGGGCGACGCGGTCTTCCTGCCGGGCTTCACCTACACGGCAACGGCGGAGGTGCCGGTCGCGCTCGGCGCCGAGCCGGTCTTCGTGGACGTCGATCCCACGACCTACAATCTCGACCCGTCGGCGCTCGAGGCGGCGATCGCCGCGACGCGGCGCGCCGGCCGCTTGCGCCCACGCGCGGTGATCGCGGTCGATCTCTTCGGACTTCCCGCCGACTACCGGGCGATCGGCGCGATCTGCGCGCGCGAGGGCCTGTTCCTGGTCGCCGACGGCGCGCAGAGCTTCGGCGCCTCCGCCGACAACCGCCGGGTCGGCGGGCTCGCCCCGGTCACGGCCACCAGCTTCTTTCCGGCCAAGCCGCTGGGTGCCTATGGCGACGGCGGCGCGATCTTCACCGACGACCCGGCGCGCGCGGAGATCTACCGCTCGCTGCGCTTCCACGGGTCCAACAACGCCGACCGCTACGAGATCGAGCGCATCGGAACCAATGCGCGGCTGGACACGCTCCAGGCCGCGATCCTGCTGGTCAAGCTGGGCGCCTATCCGGACGAGCTCGCACGCCGCAAGGCCGTCGCCGCGCGCTACGACGCGACGCTGCCCGCGTCCATACGCCGCCCCGCCCGCGTCGAGGGCGCGGAGAGCGCCTGGCCCCTTTACGTCGTCGAGACGCCGCGGCGCGACGCCGTGAAGGCCGCGCTGGCGGCCCAGGGCATTCCGACCGCGATCTATTATCCCAAGCCGCTGCATTTCCAGCCCGCCTATGCACGATTCGGCGCCGGGCCCGGTTCGCTGCCGGTCGCCGAGGGGCTCTGCGCCAAGGTGCTGGCGCTGCCCATGCACGCCGATCTCGACGAGCCGACCACCGACCGCATCGTCGCCGCCGTGGCGGGCGCGCTCGCCTGACATGGGCGCGGGCGTCGCGCGGCTGAGGGGCGTCGCGCTCGGCCTTGGCGCCGCGCTTCTGGCCCCGCTCGCGATCATCAACGCCGTCGCGCCGCTCTACACGCTCGTCGCCCTGCTCGCCCTCGCCGCGCTCGTCGTCGGGCGCGGCTGGGGTCGCGTGCCGCGCATCCCGCTGCTGCTCGCGCTCGCCCTGCTGGGCTGGGCCGCCCTCTCGATCCTCTGGGCCGTCGATCCGGCACGCTCCGCGCGCGGCTGGGCCTCGCTGGCGCTGTCCCTCGCCGGAGGATTGGCCCTGTTCGCGGCCGCCGACGCGCTGTCGTCCGATGGCCGGGCGCGGGTCGGCCGGGCATTGGCCCTCGGCACGATCGCCGCGCTGGTGCCGCTGACGATCGAGGCGATCGCGCGCGCGCGCGGCTGGACGCCGACGCCGCAGCAATGGCTGCTCGAGAGCGCGGGCTTCGCCTACGGACCGCATCAGCTCAACCGCGTCGCCGCCCTCGTCGCGATCTTGGTCTGGCCCGCGGCCGCGATCCTCGCGCGGCGGGCGGGATGGCGACGCGCCTGGCTGCTGCCGGCCTGGGCGGCCTGCGTCCTGCCGGCCTTCGACAGCGCCGCGGCGCTGCTGGCCCTCGTCTGCGCCGCGGCCACGCTCGTCCTCGCCCTCGCCATCGAGGCCTGGCGTCCGCGCGCGCTGCGCATCCTCGCGCCCGCCGCGATCGCGATCGGCGTCGCGACGATGCCGATGCTGCCGAACTGGGAGCCGTTCCGCGCCCGCTTCACCGATCGCGCCCAGGGCGTCTCGGTCTGGCACCGCGCGGAGATCTGGTCCTTCGTCGCGACACGGATCGCCGAGCGGCCGCTGCAGGGATGGGGCCTCGATTCGGCGCGCAGCATGCCCGGCGGCAAGGACCTGATCGACGGCCATGCCGAGCGCCTGCCCCTGCACCCGCACAACAACATCCTTCAGCTCTGGCTCGAACTTGGCCTGCCCGGCGCGGCGCTGATGGCGATCCTGGCGAGCGTCGCGGCGCGGCGCGTCTGCGCGCAGGCGGACCGGGTCGGCCGGCTCGCGCTGCTCGCCGCGCTGGCGGCGACGCTGGCGGTCGCGGCCACGGGCTATGGCGTCTGGCAGGCTTGGTGGATGGGCGCGCTCTGGATCATCGCGGCCGCCACGCGCGCGGCCTTCGGCGAGGCGACCGACGCGCAGGCCGTCCATGCGCCGCGGGGCCGGGACGGTGCGGAGCGCGCATGAAGATCTGCCAGCTCTGCGCCGTCGATTTCACGCTCTACCATTTCCTGCTGCCGCTGATGCGCGCGCAGCGTGCCGCCGGCCACGAGGTCGTCGGGGTCTGTGCGCCGGGCGCGCTGGTCGATCGCGTGCGTGACGCCGGGTTCCGGGTCGAGACCATCGCCTTCGAGCGCAACCTCGATCCGATCGCCCATGCGCGCGCCTATCGCGAGGCCTCGGCGCTGTTCGCGCGCGAGCGCTTCGACCTCGTGCATGTCCATACGCCGATCGCCGCCCTGATCGGGCGCCTGGCGGCAAAGCGGCGGCGCGTGCCGCGCATCGTCTACACGGCGCACGGGTTCTACTTCCACGAGCGCATGTCGCGCCTCGCCTGGACGGTCTTCGCCGCGCTGGAGTGGCTCGGCGGACGCGTGACGGACGTCCTGTTCACACAGGCCGAGGAGGATGCGGAGACCGCGCGACGGCTGGGGCTGTGCCGCCGCGGCGGGCTGATCGCGGCGATCGGCAACGGCAGCGATCCCC
>CAYSUY010000023.1:13417-32627 GCA_964434345.1 uncultured Acetobacteraceae bacterium | reverse complement strand
TCGTCAGGGGCGCGCTGTATACGTCCCGCAGATCCGCGAGTCAACAAAACGACACGCGGGTCTTCATTTTTTCTCGGGCTCGCGCGATGCCCTTGAATCTGCGAACAAATTTGCGCTAACTCCCCTTGGGCACCTGGACTTGGACGACGTGGCGCATGGCTTCGATGCGCGGTGCGCATGTCGCGGCAGCGTGAGCAAAGGGGACAGGGTCGATGCGGGATCGGATCAGACGGGGATCGCTACGGAAGGCTGCGGGCACGGCCGCCAAACTCGCCGTATTCGCCGCAGGCCTTGGCGTTATCCTGTTTGCCGCCGAACGCATTTCGCGTCCCGACATGGATGCGCGGGACATCACGACGGAGGCTGTTCACGCGCCTGGCTCGGCGCCTCATGCGGCGCACTCTCACGCGGATGGCCGCGGAGATGTCCCCCCCGCCGAGACGATCGGCATCGTCGCTGCGCCAGCGCCTGCGTCGACGCCGGAACGCGAAGCGGCATCGGACGCGCAAGGCGCCGACCATGTCGCGGAGCTGGACGACGACGACGTCGCGCTGCCGCCGCGCCCCCTGCAGCGAATCGTCGCCGTGCGTCGCGGCGACACCCTGATGGACATCCTCCTGTCGCTCGGAATATCCCGCGCCGAAGCTCACGAAGCAGCGAGCGCACTGGCGAGCGTCTATGATCTGCGGGGTTTGCGGCCCGGCCAGGAGATAACCTTCACCTTCGCGCCCGGCGCCCCTGGCGAGGGGCAACCTCTTGTCGGCGCATGGCTTGCGGCACGTGCCGACCGTGATGTCGGGGTCGCCCGCGACTCGGCGGGCCGGTTCGTGCCCCAGCAGCATGACAAGGAACTGGTGCTCCGCCCGGTTCGCGCGCAGGGCGTAGTCACGAGCAGCCTCTACGAGGCCGGGCTCCAGGCGGGAATTCCAGCGACCGTGATGGTCGAGATGATCCGGATCTTCAGTTTCGATGTCGACTTCCAGCGCGAGATCCAGCCGGGCGATTCCTTCGACGTGTTTTTCGAGCGCTTCGTCGATGGCGAAGGCCGAGCCGCGAAATCAGGCGCGTTGACCTTCGCCAGCTTGACGCTCTCGGGAAAGCGACATGCCGTCTACCGGTTCGTGGATCGCGACGGACAGGTCGATTTCTACAACGGTCATGGGGAGAGCGTGCGCAAGGCGCTGCTCAAGACGCCGATCGACGGCGCTCGCCTTACATCCGGTTTCGGCAATCGGATGCACCCGATCCTTGGTTACAGCGCCTTTCACAAGGGTGTCGACTTCGGAGCGCCGACAGGCACGCCCATCCAGGCAGCCGGAGACGGCATCGTCGAGCAGAAGGGCTGGAATGGCGGTTATGGAAATTATCTCCGCATCCGGCACGGCGGCGGCGAGTATGCGACCGCGTATGCCCATCTGAGTCGCTTCGCGTCGGGCATCGCGGACGGGGCGCGCGTCCGCCAGGGCCAGATCATTGGCTATGTCGGATCCACGGGCCGCTCCACCGGCCCCCATCTCCACTACGAAATCCTGCGCCGCGGCGCACAAGTGAACCCGGTGAACGTGAAGTTCCCGACCGGGCGCAAGCTCGACGGCGTCGACCTTACACGGTTCCGGCAAGCGCGCGCCGAGACCGATCGCCAGATGGCGCAAGCGGAACCGGGCGCGCTCGCCGCAGCGCAGCCGCGCGAGTAGCCGCGAGACAACGTGACGCAAGCGCCAGACGCGGCCCGCAGGCCGCAGCGCATCACTGGATGTTCGCGTGGCGTCTCCGCATGGCGGCGAAATCCGTCCGCGTCATGCGCATGATGTCGAGCACGACGAGTTCGGTGGCGACAAGCAGCGCTAGTTCGTACTGACTTCCCATCGGCAGCGCCGACCGCCGCGCCGCTCCCGTGTCGTCGAGCATGGTCTGCGCCGGCAGCACGAAGACACGATCTGCAGCCTCGCGCGCGGCGCCCGTGGTTGCGGCCGTCAGGACGACCCGCCGTGCCCCCGCTCGTGAGGCGCTTGCCAGATGTGCGATCGCGGAAGGCAGATCCCCCGTCGCGGCATTGACGAGCAGGAGATCGCCGGCACCGATCGGAGGCGCCGTAACATCCCCCACCATGTGCGCGTCGCACCCGAGATGCACGAGGCGCATCACGAACGCCCGGAGCATCAGCCCCGTGCGCCCGGCGCTGTGACACAGGATCCGGCGTGCGCCGAGGATCTCGCCCGCGAGGTCCGACGTCCATGCGCCATCCATGCGCGCGAAGACGTCGCCGATCTCGTCGAGCACCGGTTGCGCGCTGGTACGCAGCGTCGGACGAGTCATGGCGCGTGGTCCTTTGCGTCTGCCTGATTGAGGATACCGCGGGCCAGGAACAGAGCCGTTATCTCGTCGGCGAGCTCGGAAAACCGGGGCGCACGACGTCCCGCCAGACCCCGCGGCCGCGGCAGGTCGACATCGAGGATGCGCTCGATCCGTCCCGGCCGTGGCGACATCACGACCACCCGGTCGGCGAGCAGAACGGCCTCGTCGATGGAATGCGTGATGAAAATCACCGTCTTTCGCGTCGCCAGCCAAAGCGCCTCGAGGTCGATGCGCATCTGCTCGCGGGTCAGCGCGTCGAGCGCGCCGAACGGCTCATCCATCAGCAGCAGCGGCGGGTCGTGCAGAAGCGCGCGCGCGATCGCCGCCCGCTGGCGCATGCCGCCGGACAATTCGTGCGGATAGCGGTCCGTGAAATCCCCGAGTCCCACCTTGCGCAGCAGGTCGAGTGCGCGCGCGCGGTGCGCCGCCGCGGACATGCCCCGGATCTCGACCTGGAACAGCACGTTTGCGAGCACGTCGCGCCAATCGAGAAGCACCGGGTTCTGGAACACGATGCCCAGATCGGTGACCGGCGCGGATACGCCCTTCCCAAACACCGACACCGTTCCGGCCGTCGCCGGAACGAGCCCGGCGACGATCCGCATCAATGTCGACTTGCCACATCCAGACGGACCGACGACGGCGAGAAACTCCCCGCGCGCGATGTCGAGCGACACGTCCTTGAGCGCCACCGTCTCCCGGCCGTCGCGGCGGAACACCTTGTCGAGGCCCGCAATACTGATCCCGTCGACCATGTCCATGGCCATGCTCCTTTCAGCCTGGCCCGGCGCCGGTGCCAGCGGCCCGACCCTCCGGACCGCCCCAGAAACGTGCGATCTCCAGCGCCGCCGCGCGGAGCGATGCGGCAAGCGCGGCATGCCGCGCCGCAGGCATCCGCGCCGCAGGCCCGGCGATGGACAGGGTGCCGGGAACCGGAGATCCGCTCCCTGGACCCGGGATCGCCACAGCGATCGCGACCACGCCGGTTTCGGCCTCTTCGTCGGCAAGCGCCCAGCCGCAACGCCGGATTTCGCCCAGACAGCGGATCAGCGCCGCGCGCGCCACGATGGTGCGCGGCGTCAGACGGACGAGATCCGCCGCGCCCAGAATGCGGCGCGCGCGCGCGTCCGGCACAGACGCCAGCCACGCCTTGCCGTTCGCCGTCGCATGCAGACGCACGGGGCCGGACATTGCGGGCTCGTAGCGCAGTCCCGGCGGCGCACCTTGCGCCGAGGCGGCCCAGACAAGACCATCGCCCTGGACGACGGTCATGCGGACCAGTTCGCGGCTTTCAGCCGCGAGCCGCGCCAGGATCGGCTGGCATGCGTCGCCGAAGCCCGTGGCCTGGAACACGCGATGTCCGAGCAGCGCCAGTCGCAGGCTCAGCCTGTAGCGTCCGGTGACGTCGTCCTGCTCCGCCCATCCCCGCGCACACAGCGGCGCGAGCAGCCGATGGACCGCGCTTTTCGGCAGTCCGAGACGCAACGCGATCGCCGACAAGCGCTCGCCCTCCGGGAATTCCGCGAGCAATTCGACGACATCTACCGCGCGCTCGAGATTGGATCCGATCGTTCGCATTGACGGAACGCTGTTCCACCCAATAGGTTTTCGTCAACCGTTAAAAGAGCTTGAGGAGCGCGACCTTGGTTTCTGGCGGCGAAAGATCCGGCGACACGAGACGGGTTGGACGCGCCTGGCGCAAGCCCGCGTTCATAGCGCTCGGCCTCGGCGGCGTGATCGCGGCCTGGGAAGCGCTCGTGTTCGCGCTCGGCATCAAGCCCTTTCTTCTGCCCGCCCCGTCGCTCGTGCTCCGGCAGACGGCGCGCAGATGGGATGTCGTCGCCGATGCCGCCCTGTTCACCGCACAGTCGATGCTGGTCGGGTTCGTCGCGTCGGTGGTCATCGGCGTGCTGCTGGCGCTCGTCGTCGCATTCTCGCGCCGCCTCGAGGAGCTGATCTATCCAGTCCTCGTCTTCCTCCAGATCGTGCCGAAGATCGCGATAGCGCCGCTGTTCCTGATCTGGATCGGCTATGGCCTGACATCGAAGGTGCTGATCGTCTTCCTCCTGTCCTTCTTTCCGGTCCTGGTCAGCAGCATCGCCGCCTTCAAGTCGGTCGATCCGGAGATCATGGACCTCGCACGCTCCACCGGCGCCTCGCGCTGGCGCATCTTCTTCATGGTGCGTCTGCCCCACGCGATGCCGACGCTGTTCACCGGCATCAAGGTCGCCGCGGCGCTTTCGGCGACCGCCGCGGTCGTCGCGGAGTTCGTCGCGTCGGACCGAGGGCTTGGCTACAAGATCCAGGAATACACGAACAATTTCGACACGCCGATGACCTTCGGCGCGATCCTGGTCCTGTGCGTCATGGGCCTGCTGCTCTACGCCGCCGTCGAGCTCGCGGAACGCGTCGCGATCCCCTGGCACGTCTCGCGCCGCGCTTCGGCGGACGGTGCTGCCGGTTCCTGATCGACATCCCAACGACAAAAACGGAGGACTACGCCATGACCATTCGCATCCTCGCCACCGGCTGCGCCTTCGCAGCCGCCCTGCTCGGCGCCACGACGGCGGTCGCCCAGGACAAGGTCACGTTCCGGCTCAACTGGATCCTCTACGGTTTCCACACCCCCTTCCACCTCGGGGTCGAGCGCGGCTTCTACCGCGAGGAGGGCATCGACCTGACCATCGGCGAGGGCCAGGGATCGGTGCGCGCGGCACAGACCGTCGGCGCCAAGGGCGACATGTTCGGCCTTTCGGATGGCCCGAGCATCATCAACGTCGCCACCAAGGGCGCCCCCATCCGCGCCGTGATGTCGATCACCAGCTCGTCGCCCTATGCGATCGGCGTCAGGGCCGACGCCGGCGTCAAGACGCTCAAGGATCTCGAGGGCAAGACGATCGCAACCGCCCCCGGCGAGGCCGGTCTTCAGCTGCTTCCCGCCGTCTGGAAGGCAAACGGCGTCGACGGCGACAAGGTCCGCATCCTGCGCGTCGAGGGCGCCGGCAAGAACGTGGCGGTCGCCGAGAAGCGGGTCGAGGCGTTGATGGCCGGTCTCGACAACCAGTCGATCACCTTGCCGCGCCAGGGCGTTCCGCTTCTCAACTTCGGCTACGCGGCCTTCGGCGTGAACACGGTGGGACTGCAGATCCACACCCACGACGACACGATCAGGAACAACCCGGACCTCGTGCGCCGTTTCGTCAAGGCGACCGTGCGCGCATTCGAGGCGGCGATGGCCGATCCCGCGGCCTCGGTCAGGGCCGGGCAGAAGGTCAAGACCGACCTCGAGACCGATCTCAGCCTGGAGCAGCTCAAGGTGGGCATTTCGCTCATGCCGTCGAAGGCATCGCAAGGCAAGCCGGTCGGCTACATGGCACCCCAGGATTGGACCGACACGCTGCAACTGATGAAGCAGTACATGGGGCTCGAGACCAATCAGAAGGCCGAGGATTTCTACACGAACCAGTTCGTTCCGAACGCTCCGCGCTGATGACGGCAATGGCGAGAATACCGTCGGAGGGGAGACGCGCGTCGTGAACCGTCATGACCTTGCGGGGCGCCGGGTCGTCGTCACCGGCGGTGCGGGCGGAATCGGTCTTGCCTGCGCGCAGCGGCTCGTCGCCGATGGCGCCGTCGTCGAACTCTGGGACCTCGACGCGGCGCCGCTCGCGCGCGCCGCGTCGGAGGTCCGGGGCGGCGCGCGCCACCGGACGCTCGACGTGACACAGGCTGCGGCTGTCGACGCCGCGATGTCCGCGGCAATGCCGCACGCCGTCGTCCATTGCGCCGGGATACTCGGCCCGGTCGTCCCGGCCGTCGAGCTGGCGCCAGAAGATTTCCGCCGCCTCCTCGAGGTCAATCTCACCGGCAGTTTCATCGTCGCGCGGGCCGCCGCCGCGGCGATGCTCGCGCGGCCGCGCGATGGCCGCACGGGCCGGATCGTCCTCATGGGATCGATCCAGGGCAAGGAAGGCATGGCTCTGGGATCCGCCTATTCCGCAGCGAAGGCCGGGGTCATGGCGCTCGCGAAATCCATGGCCAAGGAACTGGCGCGGGAGGATATCACGATCAACGTCGTCTCCCCCGTCGCCGCGGAAACCGCGATGGCGCGGCAGATCACGATGGCGAGACGCGCCGACATCCTTTCGCGCATCCCGGCCGGAAGGTTCGTGGATCTCGGCGAAATCGCGAGCATGGTCGCCTGGCTATGCTCGCCCGAGGCGAGTTTTTCGACCGGCGCCGTGTTCGACCTGTCGGGCGGGCGAGCCACCTATTGATCCGGACCATGCATATGCGAATCGAAAGGCAACGGCGATGAGCGGGCTCGCGGGCGAGGCGTTCGTGGCGATCTGGCATGACATCGTGCCCGAAGGGCTGGACGAGTTCTACGACTGGCACCATCGCGAGCACATGCCCGAGCGCCTGGGCATACAGGGTTTCCGGCGCGGTCGGCGCTACGTGCGCAGCGGCGGCGACGGGCAGGAATTCTTCAATCTCTACGAAGTCGATTGCTTCGAGGTCCTCGTCGGCCAGGACTACCTCAACCGGCTCAACGCGCCGACCCCATGGACCAAGCGTGCAGTCCAGCATTTCCGCGGCGTTACGCGGGGGCTGTGCAGGGTCGCCGGTTCGTCCGGACTCGGGCAGGGCGGCACGATCGCGACGCTCCGGATCGCAGCGGATGCCGGACGCGACGAGGATCTGCGGACATATCTGGTGCGCCAGGCGATGCCCGACCTCCTGGCACGGACAGGTATCCTTGGCGTCCATCTGGGATGCACCGACGACAGCGGCTCGCGCATCGAGACGGCCGAGAAAAAGGCGCGCAGCAATCCGACCGACATCCCCTCCTGGATCCTGCTCGTGGAAGGGATCTCCCAGGACCGGCTCGTCGACGCCATGCGCGCGCCGCTCGCGCCCGAGATCCTGCGCGCACATGGCGCCGACGCGGCACCGCTCGTCGGCATCTATACCCACGAAGCGACCCGCCTGAAGACCGCCTGGACACCCGGCTGAGACCTCTTGCAACGCCGCGCCTGGAGCGCGATGGTCCGCCGCGCGCGAAATCCGTCGCCCGAAACCGAGGAGCAGCCATGTATCCCAACACGCAGCTTTTGATCGATGGCAAGTGGGGACCCGCCACGAGTGGCCGGACCATTGCCGTCCTCAACCCGGCGACGGAGGAGCAGATCGGCACGGTCGCGCATGCGGGTATCGAAGACCTCGACCGCGCGCTCGCCGCAGCCAAGAAGGGCTTCGAGACCTGGCGCAAGGTCTCCGCCTATGACCGGTCGAAGATCATGCGCAAGGCTGCGGACCTGATGCGGGCGCGCGCCGACGACATCGCGAAGCTGATGACGCTCGAGCAGGGCAAGCCCCTGGCCCAGGCCCGAATCGAGACGATGCTGGCTGGCGACATCATCGACTGGTTCGCCGAGGAAGGCCGCCGCACCTATGGCCGCGTCGTGCCCGCACGCGCCGAAAACGTCTACCAGCTGGTGCTGAAGGAGCCGGTGGGCCCGGTCGCGGCATTCACGCCGTGGAACTTCCCGATCAACCAGATCGTACGCAAGGCCTCGGCGGCGCTCGCCACGGGGTGCTCCATCATCGCCAAGTGCCCCGAAGAGACCCCGGCCGCACCGGCCGCGCTATTCCAGGCCTTCCTCGATGCGGGCGTGCCGGACGGCGTCGTGAACCTCGTCTATGGCGTTCCGGCCGAGATATCCGAATACCTCATCGACCATCCGATCATCCGCAAGATCTCGTTCACGGGCTCGACGGCCGTCGGGAAGATGCTCACCGCGATGGCCGGGCGCCACATGAAACGCGTGACGATGGAACTGGGTGGCCACGCGCCGGCGATCGTCTTCGACGACGCGGATCTCGATCAGGCGGTAAGCGTCCTGTCGACCAACAAATACCGTAACGCCGGCCAGGTCTGCATTGCGCCGACGCGCTTCCTGGTCCAGCAGTCGGTCTACGAGAAGTTCGTCGAGAAATTCATCGCCGTCTCCAAGGCGCAGAAGATCGGCGACGGCATGGATCCGACGACGACGATGGGTCCGCTCTGCCATGCGCGCCGCATCGACGCGATGGAAGGATTCATGGCCGACGCGATCAAGTCGGGCGCGAAGGTCGAGACCGGCGGCAAGCGGATTGGCAACAAGGGTTATTTCTTCGAACCCACCGTGTTGACCGACGTCCCGACCAGCGCACGCATCATGAACGAGGAACCCTTCGGCCCCCTCGCCGTGATCAAGCCGTTCAAGGATTTCGACGGCGCGATCCAGGAGGCGAACCGTCTCGAATACGGACTCGCCGCCTACGCCTACACGCGCAACACGAAGCTCGCCACCGCCGTCGGTTCGGCGCTGGAGAGCGGCATGGTGTCGATCAACCATCACGGCCTGGCGCTGCCCGAAGTTCCGTTCGGTGGCGTCAAGGATTCGGGATACGGCTCCGAGGGTGGCCTCGAGGCGCTCGAGGCGTACCTCAACACGAAATTCGTCAGCCAATTGTCGATGTGACGGCGAGCACGCGGACGGGGCCGGCGCATGCGCCGGCCCCGTTTTCAGGCCGACGGTCGTCCCGTCAGGCCACCGCGTCCTGGGCCGCGGGCCGCGCCGCGATATCGAGGCCCTTGAGGCCAACGCGCACCGCGACCCGATCGCCATCCTTGATCGAGCCACGCAGGATCGCCGTCGCCAGCGGGTTCTGCAATTCGCGCTGGATCACCCGCTTGAGCGGCCTCGCTCCATAGACCGGATCGTAGCCGGTCTCCGCGAGCCACGCCTTCGCCGCAACGTCAAGATCGAGAGCGATCTTGCGATCGGCCAGCAGCGCCTCCAGCCGCCGCAGCTGGATCTCGACGATCCCCGTCATGTGCTGGCGACTGAGGCGTCGGAACAGCAGGATCTCGTCGAGCCGATTGAGGAACTCCGGCCGGAAGGCACGACGCACCACGTCCATGACGCCGGGTCGCACGGCCTCCACGTCCTCGCCCTCGCCCTGGCCGGCAAGCAACTCGGAACCGAGATTGGATGTCAGGACGATCAGGGTGTTCTTGAAATCGACCGTTCGGCCCTGACCATCCGTCAAACGCCCGTCGTCAAGGACCTGCAGCAGGACATTGAAGACGTCCGGATGGGCCTTCTCGACCTCGTCGAAGAGCACGACCTGGTAGGGTCGGCGCCGCACGGCCTCGGTCAGCGACCCGCCCTCGTCGTAGCCGACATAGCCGGGCGGCGCGCCGATCAGACGCGATACCGCGTGCTTTTCCATGTACTCCGACATGTCGATGCGCAGGAGCGCCTGATCGTCATCGAAGAGGAAGGCCGCGAGGGCCTTGGTCAATTCGGTCTTTCCGACGCCGGTCGGGCCAAGGAACAGGAACGAGCCGATCGGCCGATTGGGATCCTGCAACCCGGCGCGCGCCCTGCGGACGGCCTCTGCCACGGCGGCGACCGCCTCGTCCTGGCCGACGACGCGCCCGGCGATGACCTGTTCCATCTGCAGCAGCTTCTCGCGTTCGCCCTCGAGCATCTTGTCGACCGGCACGCCGGTCCAACGCGAGACCACCCCGGCGATGTCCTGGTCGGTCACTTCCTCGTTGAGCATGCGCGCCGCCCCGGTCGCGGAGCCGGAGACGAGTTCCTTCTCGAGTGTCGGGATCACGCCATATTTGAGTTCGCCCGCCTTCGCGAGATCACCCTTGCGCTGCGCCACCTCGAGTTCCTGGCGCGCCTGCTCCAGCCGCTCCTTGATCTTCTGCGCGCCGGCGAGCTTGCTCTTCTCCGCCTTCCAGACGGCGGTGAGATCGGCGGACTCCCGCTCGAGTTCCCTGAGTTCGGCATCGAGCTTGCCGAGCCGGTCACGCGAGCCGGCGTCGGTCTCGCGCTTCAGCGCCTCGCGCTCGATCTTGAGTTGGACGATCCTCCGGTCGAGTTCGTCGATCTTCTCCGGCTTCGAGTCGACCGCCATGCGCAGACGGCTCGCCGCCTCGTCGACGAGGTCGATCGCCTTGTCGGGAAGGAAACGCTCGGTGATGTAGCGATTTGACAGGGTCGCCGCCGCGACGATCGCGGCGTCTGTGATGCGCACGCCATGGTGAAGTTCGTACTTCTCCTTCAGGCCGCGCAGGATCGAGATCGTGTCCTCGACCGTCGGCTCAGACACGAAGACGGACTGGAAGCGGCGCGCGAGCGCGGCGTCCTTCTCGATGTGCTTGCGATACTCGTCGAGCGTGGTGGCGCCGACGCAGTGCAGTTCGCCGCGCGCAAGCGCGGGCTTGAGCATGTTCGATGCGTCCATCGCCCCGTCGGCCTTGCCCGCGCCGACCAGCGTGTGCAGTTCGTCGATGAAGACGACGATCTCGCCGGCGGCGGCCTGGATCTCCTGAAGCACCGCCTTCAGCCGCTCCTCGAACTCGCCGCGGAACTTCGCGCCGGCGACCATCGCACCGAGATCGAGAGCCAGAAGCTTCTTGTCCTTGAGCGATTCGGGCACGTCACCGTTGACGATACGCAACGCGAGCCCTTCGACGATCGCGGTCTTGCCGACACCGGGCTCGCCGATCAGTACAGGGTTGTTCTTGGTGCGCCGGGACAGGACCTGGATCGTGCGGCGGATCTCCTCGTCACGACCGATCACCGGGTCGAGCTTGCCCGCGCGCGCCGCCTCGGTCAGGTCGCGCGCGTATTTCTTCAGCGCATCGTAGGACTGCTCGGCCGAGGCGCTGTCGGCCTTGCGCCCCTTGCGCATCTGTTCAATCGCGGCGTTGAGCGATTGCGCGGTCAGCCGCGCCTCGGTCAGCACCTTGTGCGCGACCGTGCCGGGCACGATCGCCAGCGCGAGCAGCAGACGCTCGGCGGTCACGAAATCGTCGCCCGCCTTTTGAGCTGCCGCTTCGGCCTGCTCGAACACGCGCCCGAGTTCCGGGCTCAGGAACACCTGACCGGCCCCGCCCCCCTCGACCTTCGGTTGGCGTGCGAGTTCGGCCTCGACCTGGGCGAGTGCTCTCTGCGCGTCGGCTCCCGCAGCGCGCATGAGGTTCGCCGCGAGCCCCTCCTTGTCGTCGAGGAGCACCTTCAGGAGATGCTCCGGCAGGAGACGCTGATGACCGCTGCGCTGGGCGAGCGTCTGTGCGCTTTGCACAAAGCCGCGTGAACGTTCCGTGTAGATCTCTGGATTCATGGCTTCGAGCCTCTTTGAATGGTCCCCTGACGGGCGACACGGGTTCGAGGGCCCCTGATGGCGACCCGTCGGCGATATGGCGAGGCGCCGCGCGACGCGCAAGGGCGTACGGCGGATTGACAGGAGAACCGCTCCGGCGAAGATGCCGCCCCTTTCTTGCAAGTTGGGTCGGATGGCCGCCACAATCGCGCGCCTGCAGCGCTTTCCCGTCAAGGGGCTCTCCGCCGAGAGCCTGCAGCGGGTCATTCTGTCGCAGGGCGAAGGCCTGCCCGGCGACAGGATCTACGCCCTTCATGTCGGCACGGCGCCCTTCGATCCGGTCGCGCCGCTCTGGCAACCGAAGACAAATTTCCTGACCTTGATGCGCGACGAGCGCCTCGCCCGGCTTGCCACCCGCTTCGATCCCGCAGACCGCGTGCTGACGATCGAACGTGACGGCAAGCGTGTGGTGCGCGGAGCGCTCGACGATCCCGCCGGACGCGTCGTGATCGAACAGTTCTTCGCCGCCTACGCGGGCGTGGCATCGCGCCGAAACCCGCGCATCGTCTCCGCGCCCGGCCATATGTTTTCCGACACCCCGGAGAGGCTTATCTCCATCGTCGGTCTGGAGAGCGTCCGCGACCTCGAGCGCGTGCTGCGTGCGCCCGTCGACCCGGCGCGGTTCCGCGCCAACATCCATGTCGAGGGGCTGCCGCCGTGGTCGGAGTTCGACTGGGTGGGGCGCGAGATCGCCATCGGCACCGCGCGACTGCGGGTGGTCGAGCGCATCGCACGATGCGCCGCGACGAATGTCGACCCGCAATCAGGCCAGCGCGATCTCAACATTCCGCTCGCGCTCGAAGACGCGTTCGGACATGCCGATTGCGGCGTCTACGCGGAGGTGGTCTCCGGTGGTGCGGTCGCGCTCGGGGACCGGATCGAACCGATCGCCGCGACGTCCGGTTGAGCGGACGCCGCGCGCCTCAATCCTGCGTCGGGTCCGCAGCGGCGTTCGCCGCGTTCGCCGCGTTGATCGCCGCGTATCCCGTCGGCGTCACGGTCGCGCCGCCCCCACCGCTCTGCGCGACCATCGCAGCCGCGCCACCGATCTGGGCTGCCGGTTGCACCTGCGCAGCGCCGCCAGCGGCAGGATCCATGCCACCACCCGCGCGCGGGTCGCCACCCTGCGCACCGCCGCCCTGGAAACCAGGGTTACCGTGCTGGCGCTGCTGCTGCTGCTGCTGGTAGCCGCCGCTCTCGTTGATCAGTCGGAAGTAATGTTCCGCGTGCTGAAAATAATTCTCGGCTGCGATCCTGTCGCCCGCGGCCTGGGCATCTCGCGCCAGGGCCACGTATTTCTCGAGGATCTGAAAGGCATTGCCGCGTACCCGCACATCTGGCCCGTTCGAGTCGAAAGTCTGCGACCGGATCGGGAGATTCGGGTTGTGAGGCTGGTGATGGTGAGGTTTGCGGCCGTTATGGCGGCCCCGCTGACGCTTCATGTGTCTCGACCGTAAATGATGGACCAAGGCCCACTCAGGGCCGCGAGTCGGACGAAGCCGCCCCGTCTGGGCGCCTCACTCGTCCCTGGCCTCCGCTCCGCACGGCATGCGCCGAGGGCGGGACCGCTCCTGCACCAGACCTTCCGGCACCGAGCGATCGCGACAATAGGGCCGTCGGCATCCGTTTCCAAGCCTGTTCGATCAAGCCGCGCTCCGGCGAAGTTCGACCACACGCTCCAATCCCGCAAGATCGCGCCAGCGCCGCACGCGGGCGAGCGCCGCGACACTTTGCGCCACCTCCTCCACCGCGGATGCCTGACCAGCGCCGATCTCGAACAACGCCCGCCCACCCGGACCGAGCAGGCGCGGCAGCTGGGGCAGGATCGACCGAAACACGTCTAGTCCATCGACCCCGCCATCCAGGGCCGATGCGGGCTCGTAGTCTACGACATCGGGCTCGAGCGCCGTCAGCGCGCCGCGCGGGATGTAGGGCAGGTTCGCGACCACGAGGTCGAAGGGCATCTCGTCGTCCCGGATCTCCCCGAGGCACCAGCGCACGCGGGACGACACGCCCAACCTGCCCGCATTGGCCGCCGCCAGGTGGAGGGCGTCCGGCACCACGTCGAGGCCCACGCCGACGGCGTCGGGAAACTCGCACAGCAGCGCGATCAGGAGGCATCCGGTTCCGGTGCCGATGTCGAGGATGCGACGCGGTGCAGCGGCACCGGGACTGCCGACCAGCGCTGCCTCCACCAGGGTTTCGCTGTCGGGGCGCGGAATGAGCGTCGCGGGGGAAACAAGGAAGCTCAACCCCCAGAATTCGCGGTGGCCGACGAGATAGGCAACCGGTTCATGACGGGCGCGCCGTTCCACGAGCGCGGCGTAGGCGCGCGCCTCGGTCTCGCCGATCGGCGCTTCCGGCCACCCTACCAAAGCCTCGGGGCCGCATCCCAGCACGTGGCAGAGCAGGACGCGCGCATCGAGCGGCGCGCCGTCGATCCCCGCAGCCGCGAGCCGCGCCCGTGCCGCCGCCAGGGCCGCCCCGCGCGTCGTCATGTCGCGAGTTCCGCGAGGCGCGCCGCACGATCCTCCGCGAGCAGCGAGTCTATGAGACCGTCCAGAGCCGCTCCGGCGAGGACCTGCTCCAGCGCATGCAGCGACATGTTGATGCGGTGATCGGTGACGCGGTTCTGCGGAAAATTATAGGTCCGGATGCGCTCCGAGCGATCGCCCGAGCCGACCTGGCTGCGCCGATCCGCCGCGCGGACGGCGTCCTGACGCTGGCGCTCCGCCTCGAAAAGCCGCGCGCGCAGGATCTTCATCGCCTTCGCCTTGTTCTTGTGCTGCGATTTCTCATCCTGCTGCGTGACGACGAAACCGGTCGGCAGATGGGTGATGCGGACCGCGCTGTCGGTCGTGTTCACGTGCTGGCCGCCCGCGCCCTGGGCGCGGAACACGTCGACGCGCAGATCCTTGTCCTCGATCCGGATGTCCACCTCTTCCGCCTCGGGCAGGACCGCGACCGTCGCTGCGGACGTATGGATACGTCCCGAGGCCTCCGTCACCGGAACGCGCTGGACGCGATGGACGCCGGATTCGAATTTCAGCCGGGCGAAGACGCCGCCTCCCGAAATGACCGCGATGCCCTCCTTGAGACCACCCAGACCAGTCTCGGCGAGTTCGAGGATCTCGAAACGCCAGCTGCGCAAGGCTGCGTAGCGCTGATACATGCGGAAGAGGTCGGCGGCGAAAAGCGCCGCCTCGTCGCCGCCCGTCCCGGCGCGCACTTCGAGGATCGCATTGCGCTCGTCCGCCGAGTCTTTCGGCAGCAGCATCAGTTGAACGTCGCGCTCCATGCCCGGCAATCGGGCCTTGAGCGCGAAGAACTCCTCCTGCGCCAACGCCTTCATGTCCTCGTCGCCACCGGAGGCGAGCGCCGACAGATCCTGCAGTTCGGCCTGCGCACGGCGTAACGCGACGATCGCCGCCACAACAGGATCGAGATCCGCAAACTCCTTCGCGAGCTTCTGAAAGATGCGCGGATCGTCGGGTGCGGCCGCCATCTGCGCCCTGATCTCCTCGTGACGGCGAAGGACCGCGTCCAGGTTACGATCGAGGCTCATGCGTCAGGCGTCCCATCGTCGAGCCCGAACAGGGCACGGAGCAGGTCCTCGGCCGCGCCGATTGCGGCGGGCTCCCCATCCGGAGCGGCCAGAGCCCGCAGATGCGCCTGCGGCAGATGCAGCAATCGATTGGCCATCAACTCCGTCGCGCGGGCGGCGTCCGCGCCCGCCTCGTCGAGGGCGCGCCGCCGCTCGGCATCGAAGCGGCGGCGCAGCGCCGCGATCACCGGCACGGCCGCACGACGCGAGCGCTCGACACGCAGGCGCGCGACCTCTTCCGCGACGATTGTCGCAGCCGCCGCCAGTTCCGCCTCGCGGCCGGCGCGTCCCTGCAGTGCGATGCGCTCCAGGTCGTCGATGTCGTAGCGATAGACCCCATCGACGTCGTCGACGCCCGGGTCGGCATCCGGCGGAACGCCGAAATCGAGCAGGAGCACCGGTCGCCGTCGCCGGAGTTGCGCGACGCGCTCCATCTCCGAGCGACCGAGGAGCACGCGCCCGGTGCCGGCGGCGGCCACAACGACATCGCAATCCACGAGGGTTTCGGCGAGCGTCTCGAACGGCACCAGCGGAAGTCCCAGCCGCCGGGACAGGAAGATCGCGCGCGATGGATAGGGATCAGCGAGGCGAGCCCGCCGCACCCCGGCGCCGCGCAGGAGGTCCAGCATCATCTCGCCCAGTTCGCCACCGCCGAGGACAAGCAGCGAAACGCGCGACAGGTCTCCATGGACATCGCGCGCAACCGCAAGCGCGGCGGCGGCCATCGATGTCGGACGCTCGCCGATCGTGGTCTCGGTACGCACGCGCTTCGCGGCGGAGTAGGCCGCACTCAGCACCGCGTCGAGTTCGGCGCCCATCAGCCCCGCCTCCCGGGCCCGGCGGTCGGCGGCCTTCACCTGGCCGAGGATCTGCGGCTCTCCCGCGACACGGCTCTCGAGCGCGCACGCGACGCGGAAGAGATGGTCCAGGGCCGTGGCACCGAACCGAGCCACCGGGCGCGCGGCTCCGACGAGACCGCGCGCCGCCGCGAGATCCGCGATGACCGCGCCTGCAACGGTGGCGGCGGTGGTGACGTCCGCCGCAACGAGATGGAATTCGAGCCGGTCGCAGGTGGACAGGACGACAACCTGCTGGAACCCGCGCCCACGCAGCGTGCCCTGCAGCGCGTCGAGATCCTCGTCGGTCAGGAACAGGCCGTCGCGGAGCGCGGGCGGCGCCGTGCGGTGATCGATCCCGACGACGGCGAGCCCGGGCCATGCGTCGCGTGACGCGGCCGGGTCGGTCGTCATGCCGCTAGCGATAGCGCGCCAGTCGCGCGTCGAGTTCCGCGAGCGCCACCTCGGCCTGCTCCCCGCTGTCGAGGTCCTTGAGCGCCACCGCGCCGCGCGCGATCTCGTCCTCGCCGAGGATGACGGCGGCGCGGGCCTGACGCTTGTTGGCCTGCTCGAGACGCCGCTTGAGAGTGCCGCGATAGGCCATTTCGACGCGCAGGCCGCTGCGCCGCAAACGGTCTGCGAGCGCAAGGGCGGCCGCATCCGCGCCCTCCCCCGTCGGGATCACCGCCACGGGACGCGGCGCTGCAGGTTCCTGCGCGAGAAGCATCGCCAGACGCTCGACCCCGGCCGCCCATCCCACACCGGCGCTGGCCGGACCGCCCATCTCCGCGATCAGGCCGTCGTAGCGCCCGCCGGCCATGACCGTGCCCTGCGCGCCGAGCGCGTCGGTCGTGAACTCGAAGGCCGTATGACAATAGTAGTCGAGTCCGCGCACGAGACGCGGATTGAGGCGATAGGGCAGGCCAAGAGCATCCAGGCCACCCGTGACGCGCGCGAAGAAATCCCGCGCCGCCGGCGTCAGATATGCGTCGAAGCGCGGCGCCTGCGCGACGATGCGACGATCGCCCTCGTCCTTGGAGTCGAGGACCCGCAAGGGATTTCGTTCCAGCCGCGCGCGGCTGTCTTCCGACAGCGCACCGACATGCCCGCGCAGGAAGGCGACGAGCGCATCGCGATAGGCGGCGCGGCTCTCGCCGTCGCCGAGCGTGTTCAGTTCGAGGACGACGCGGTCGCCGAAGCCGAGCGCGTGGAGAATCGCCCATCCGCAGGCGATCACCTCGACATCGCCCTGGGGTTCGGGCACCGCGATCAGTTCCACGCCGATCTGGTGGAACTGGCGCTGCCTGCCCTTCTGCGGCCGTTCATAACGAAACATCGGGCCGCAATAGAAATACTTGAGCGGCCCCTGCTGAAGCAGGCCGTTCGACAGCACCGCGCGCACCACGCCGGCTGTATTCTCCGGACGCAGCGTGATCTCCTCGCCGCCCTTGTCGACGAAGCTGTACATCTCCTTCGTCACGATGTCGGTCGTGTCGCCCAAGGTCCTGCGGAAGACGTCGGCGAATTCGAAGATCGGCGTCGCGATCTCGTCGAACCCGTAGCATCCGGCGACGCGACGCGCCGTATCGCCGACCGCGCGGTGGCGGCGCATTTCCGCCGGCATGAGATCGTGCGTGCCACGCACGGGTTGCAGCTTCGCCATCGGACCGCTCGCTCCTATGCCGCCGCGCTGTCGGCGGATCCTGCGCGTGCGGCGGTCAGTTCCGCCGCCCGGCGCTCGACCATCTCCGCGAGGTGCTCGACGATGTCGACGTCCTTCACGCGATGATCCTGCTGGCCGGCGACGTAGACCATGTGCGTCCCGTTGCCGCCGCCGGTGAACCCGATGTCGGTGTCGCGCGCCTCGCCCGGCCCATTGACGACGCATCCGATGACCGAGAGCGTGATCGGAACGGAGATATGGGCCAGACGTTCCTCAAGGCGCTCTACCGTGCGCACCACGTCGAATTGCTGGCGCGCGCAGGACGGGCAGGCGATCACGGTCACGCCGCGGCGCCGGAGGCCCAGTCCCTTGAGGATCTCGTAGCCGACCCGCACCTCTTCGACCGGATCGGCCGACAGGGACACGCGGATCGTGTCTCCGATACCCGCCCAGAGCAGCGACCCGATGCCGATCGCGGACTTGACCGTCCCGGTCCGCAGCGCTCCGGCCTCCGTCACGCCGAGATGCAGCGGATAATCGCAGGCGTCGGCCAGTTGCTGATACGCCGCCACGGCCAGGAAGACGTCGGACGCCTTCACCGAGATCTTGAACTCGCGGAAATCCTCGTCCTCGAGGACACGCGCATGGTTGAGGGCGCTCTCGACCATCGCCTCGGGGCACGGCTCGCCATATTTCTCGAGCAGGTCGCGCTCGAGCGAACCGGCGTTGACCCCGATGCGCATGGAGCAACCGTGATCGCGCGCGGCCTTCACCACCTCGCGCACCCGTGCCTGGCTTCCGATGTTGCCGGGATTGATGCGCAGGCACGCCGCCCCGGCCTCCGCGGCCTCGATGGCGCGGCGGTAATGGAAATGGATGTCGGCGACGACAGGAACCCGCGACGCGCGCACGATCTCGCGCAGGGCGCGCGTCGAGTCCTCGTCGGGACAGGAGACGCGCACGATGTCGACCCCGGCCTCTTCGAGCCGGCGGATCTGCGCGATGGTCGCTGCGGCATCCGAGGTTGGCGTGTTCGTCATCGACTGCACCGAGATCGGCGCGTCGCCGCCGACGCGCACGCTGCCGACGGAGATCTGGCGGCAGTGCCGACGCTGGATCTGACGATAGGAACGATTGGCTGTCATGGCCTCGGCTCGATTTCCGGGTGCGCGGATGACCGCCGCGTGGTCCGGTTGCGGGCGCTTTATACGTGATCCCCGGCGCACCGCACCAGAAGACGCGTCGGGGCTGGTCCGGCCTCAGCCACCGCTGCGGGCGCCTGGCGCGGTCGCCGGACGGGCGGTTTCGCCGCCGTCGCCTGCCTCGAGCAGCGCTTCGGCGTCGAGGGACAGGTCGCGGCGGACGCTGCCGACGCGGCCGAGGGACGGGATGGACTTGCCGTCGACCTTGACCTCGATGGAGCCGGCGTTGCCGGTGGTCAGGAACAGGCCGCGACGATTTGGCACGGCATAAGCCTCGCCCGCCTTCAGGATACGCATGAACACGATCGTGCCTGCCGCA
>CAYSUY010000023.1:0-13405 GCA_964434345.1 uncultured Acetobacteraceae bacterium | reverse complement strand
GAACCCAGCTTTCCGCCTGCCCCGTGATCACCACGCGCGACCTCGCGCCCTCCCCGGTGGCCCGCTCGGGTGCTTGGGACGGCGGCGCAACCGGCGTCGGTACGGCGCCCGGCCGCGCCTGAGGAGGCGGCGGCGCAGGTGGCGGAACAACTGGTGGCGGAGCGGCGACAGGCGGCGCAGCGGGCGGCGCAGCGGGCGTGGTGGCGGCGACCACGGGCGCTGGCGCGGCCGGTTGGGCCGCCGTTGCCGCGGGCGCGACCGCGGGAGGAGCGTCACCAGCCGCGACGGCCGGGGCAAGCGTCTCCTGGGGCGCCGCGGGCGGCGGCGGCGGCGGTGCCGCCGACTGCAGTTGCGCAGGCACGGGCTCGACGCGGGGCAATACGGACCGGTCCTCGCTGAACAAAGCCCAGGCTCCATAGGCAAGGGCGGCGATCACCACGGACGCGCCGATCAGGATGCCACTGGGAAGCCGACTTTCCTGCAGCGGCTGCGGGAAATTGAGTTCGAGCCGTGCCTGCCCACCATCCAGGGCCTGCCGATAGCGACGCACCATCTCGCCCGCGTCGAGGCCAAGCGACGTCGCGTAGGCGCGGATGAAGTTCACCGCATAGGTGCCGGGAGGGATCAGGTCGAAGCGCTCGTCCTCGATGGCGGCAAGATGAACCCTGCGGATCTTGAGGCGCGCTGCCAACTCGGCGAGTTGCAGGCCCTGGCGCTCGCGTTCGGCGCGCAGCGCGGCACCGACGCCATCGGGGGCCCCCTCGCCCGCGCCGAAGATCGCGCCCGCGTCGGCCGCCGAGCCGCCGGTTCGTTTCTGACGCGATCTCGCCATCGCAGGATGCCCGCAGGGTGGAGGTAAGCTCGGTCTCCGGCGCCGAAGCCCCGGACCCCGACTAGTATCAGCGCCGGGCGGCGCCCCGCAACCGAGCGCCGTCCGGTCCGCTCAGAGGGCGATGCCGCGATCGCGCGCGAAGGCCGCGAGGCGCCCGCGCAGGGAGCGGTCCGGCAAATGCAGCAGCGACCGCAGATAGGCGGCCACGACGCCGATATCGGCACTGCGCAGCATGTCCTTGACCGGCCCCACCGAATTGGGCGCCATCGAGAGCCGACGGAAGCCGAGAGCGAGCAGGGCCAACGCTTCGAGCGGTCGGCCGGCCATCTCGCCGCACAACGTCAGGGGCACGCCCCTCGCCGCAGCGGCGTCCGCGATCCCCGCCAGAAAGCAGAGCGCCGCGGGCGACAGCACATCGTAGCGACCCGCGAGCCGCGTCGATCCGCGGTCGCAAGCGAACAGGAACTGCATGAGGTCGTTGGAGCCCACCGAGACGAAATCGGCCCGCTCGAGCAGCGCCGGCAATTGCCAGACCAGGGACGGCACCTCCAGCATCGTGCCGACGCGCACCGCCGCCGGACGGGCAAGACCACGCGCGGCAAGCCGGTCGAGTTCGCGGTCCACGAGCGCGCGCGCCGCCGCGAACTCGGCGACGTCGGCAATCATCGGGAACATGACGTCGAGCGGTCGCCCCGCCGATGCGAGCAGCAGCGCACGCAGTTGCTGGCGAAGCATCATCGGACGGTCGAGCGCGATGCGGATCGCGCGCCAGCCCATCGCGGGATTTTCGTCGTCGGCCATCTCGAGATACGGCAGTCGCTTGTCGCCGCCGACATCGAGGGTCCTGAACACGACCGGGGCGTCGCCGGCCCGGGTATAGATCTCGCGGTAGAAATCGACCTGCGATGCGACATCCGGAAACGACGACCGCACCATGAACGGGATCTCGGTGCGGTACAGTCCAATCCCGACCGCTCCGGTCGGGCCGAGGTGGTCGAGGTCGATCAGCAGGCCGGCATTGATCATCAGCTCGGCCTGGACGCCGTCACGCGACACCGCCGGCAGGTCGCGGAGGGCGACGTATTTGGCCTGACGCGCGGCACGGGCGCGCATGGCGGCCTGAAACGCCTCGCGCACCTCTTCGCTGGGGCGCAGGACGACGATGGCATTCTCGCCGTCGACGATGATCCGTTCATCGGGCGCGGCGCGGGCCTGGATGTCCTTGACGCGTCCGACCATCGGAATGCCAAGGGCGCGGGCCACGATCGCGACATGCGCGGTCGGCGATCCCTCCTCGAGGACGATCGCGCGCAGACGCCGACGGTCGTAGTCGAGCAATTCGGCGGGCCCCATGCTGCGCGCCACGAGCACGACGTCATCGGGCAACGCGTCGGCCTGCGCCGCCGTCCGGTCCCCGGTCAGGTGCCGCAGCAACCGGTTGCCAAGATCCTCGAGATCCGACAATCGCTCGCGCAGATAGGGATCGCTCACCTGCTGCATGCGCGCACGCGTGTCGTCCTGGACGCGCTGCACCGCCGCCTCCGCGGTCAGACCGGCGTTGATCGCCTCGCCGATCCGGCCGAGCCAGCCGCGATCCTCCGCAAACATGCGATAGGTCTCGAGGATCTCGCGATGTTCTCCCGCGTGCCCGAGATCGGCCCGCGCAAGCAACGCGTCGATGGCGCTGTGCATACGCTCGACCGCGGCCTCGAGGCGCCCGCGCTCGCGCGCCGGGTCCTCGGCCACCATCTGGCGGATGGTGACGCGGGGCTGGTGCATCACCACGCGCCCCATCGCCAGGCCCTCGTTGAGCTTCAACCCCTCGAGGCGCTCGGGGAGCAGGGCCACGGTCTCGAGCGCGGCCTCCGGCGGACCGAAAAGGCTGTCGCTGGCGGCGAGTTCGGCGAGCACCATCGCAATGGTCTGGAGGGCTTCGATCTCCTCCTCGTCATATTCGCGGAAGCTGCGGTTCTGGACCGCAAGGACGCCAAGGACCCGCCCGCCGCGCAGGATCGGCACGCCCATGAGCGAATGGAAGATCTCCTCGCCCGTCTCGGGCTTGTAGGCGAAATTCGGATTGGACTGGGCGTCGGCGAGCGCCAGCGGACGTGCATGGGCGGCGATGTCGCCGATCAGCCCCTCGCCGACCGCGAGGCGGGTCTTGTGGACGGCTTCCTGCTTCAGTCCCTGGGTCGCGAACAGCTCGAGCACCTCGCCGGGACGCATCAAGTAGATGGAGCAGACCTCGGCGACCATGTCGGCGGCGATGATCCGGACGGTCTGGTTGAGGCGCTCCTGCCCCGTTCCGCCGCCGGCCATCAGGTCCCGCAGGCGCTTGAGCAGGCGGCGCGCGCCGCCGGGACCCAAGCTGGCCTGGCTCATTCGCCCGTACTCCGCAGGTCCGCAGGGGGCGCGCCGGGGACACGGAGATTCGCGAGCGCCTGGGACACGAATTCGTCGATGATCTCGCGCACCGGTTGTTCGCGTGTCACCAGACCAACGGATTGTCCGGCCATCAGCGAGCCGTTCTCGACATCGCCATCGATGACGGCGCGGCGCAGCGCGCCGGCCCAGAAATGTTCGATGGTGAGTTGCGCCTGGTCGCGCGTGAGCTCTCCGCGATCGAAGCGCGCGATCACGTCACGCTGCACCTCGATGAAACGCGCCGTCCCGGCATTGGCGAGCGCCCGGACCGGAATGACCGGAAAGCGCGGGTCGAGCTGCGCCGAAGGCACGGCGTCGCGCGCCGCCGCGCGGAGGTAGGTCTGCTTGAGACGCGGGTGCGCGATCGACTCCGTGGCGCAGACGAAGCGCGTCCCGACCTGGACCCCGGCCGCACCCATCTCGAGATACGCAAGCATCGCCTCGCCGCGGCCGATCCCGCCGGCGACGAAGACCGGGACGTCGGCGACATGCGGCAGGATCTCCTGTGCCAGGACGCTCGCCGACACGGCGCCGATATGGCCACCGGCCTCGGACCCCTCGATGATCAGCCCGTCGATTCCGGACCGGCGCAGCTTGCGCGCGACCGCGAGGGCCGGCGCGAACGCGAGGATACGGCAACCGCCGCCACGCAGCACGGCCACGCACTCACCCGGCGGCAATCCGCCAGCCAATACGACATGCCCGACGCGCTCCTCGGCGCAGACGCGGGCGAGCGCCGCGAGGTCGGGATGCATCACGATGAGATTGACGCCGAACGGGCCCGCGGTGAGCGTCCGCGTGGCGCGAATCTCCTCACGCAGGCGCTCGGGGTCCATGGAGCCGCAGGCGATCACGCCGAACCCGCCGGCATTGGTGATCGCGGCGACGAGCCCACGTTCGGACACCCAGGTCATGGCGCCGCCCATGATCGGAATGTCGACGCCCAGGAAAGCGCGGCCGCGCGCCCACAGCCTGTCGAGGCAGTCGCGGGCGGCGGCGCTTGCGGTCACTGCCTGTCGAGCCCGTAGGCCGTGTGGAGTGCGCGCAGGGCCAGTTCGAGATACTGCTCGTCGATCAGGACGCTGATCTTGATCTCCGAGGTCGAGATGACCTGGATGTTGATGCCCTTCTCGGCGAGGGTCTGGAACATGGTCAGCGCGACGCCGGCATAGGACCGCATGCCGACCCCGATCACCGAAATCTTCACGACGTTCGGATCGGAGATGAGTTCGGCATAGCCGGTCACGCCGGCGCCGGACTTGAGCAGGCGCGTGGCGCGCTCCATGTCCGCTTTACCGACCGTGAAGGTCATGTCGGTGGTCTGGCCATCCTCGGAGGAGGATTGCACGATCATGTCGACATTGACGCTCGCCTCGGCGAGCGGTCCGAAGATCGCGGCCGCGATCCCCGGCTTGTCGGCGACCTTGGTAAGGGTGACCTTCGCCTCGTCGCGCGAGTAGGCGATGCCACTGACGACCTGCTTCTCCACGATTTCGTCCTCGTCGACTACGAGCGTGCCGGGCTTGTCCTCGAAGCTCGAGAGGACCTGCACGCGCACGCGATGGTTCATGGCCAGCTCGACCGAGCGTGTCTGGAGCACCTTGGCGCCCAGCGAGGCCATCTCGAGCATCTCCTCGTACGTGATCTTCTCCAGCTTCCGCGCCCGGGAGACGATGCGCGGGTCGCAGGTGTAGACGCCGTCGACGTCCGTGTAGATGTCGCAGCGGTCCGCGCGCAGCGCCGCCGCCAGGGCGACGGCCGAGGTGTCGGAGCCGCCGCGCCCGAGGGTCGAGATCCGGTTGCCCGGCGCGACGCCCTGGAAGCCGGCCACGACCGCGACCTGCTTCTGCTCGGCGAAGAGCCGCAGCATCTCGTCCGTGCGGACGTCCATGATCCGCGCCTTGCCATGCGCGTCGTCGGAGACCAGCGGCAGCTGCCAGCCCTGCCAGGAGCGGGCGTTGACGCCGAGCTGCTGCAGGGCGAGCGCCGTGAGGCCGCTCGTCACCTGCTCGCCGGTCGCCACCACCGCATCGTATTCGCGCGCGTCGTAGAGCGGCGCCACCTGGTTCACCCAGGCGACGAGCTGGTTGGTCACGCCCGACATCGCGGACACCACCACGGCGACCTCGTGCCCGGCGTCGACCTCGCGCTTGACGCGCCGCGCGACGTTGCGGATGCGATCGATGTCGGCGACGGACGTGCCGCCGAATTTCATTACGATACGCGCCATTGTCTTCTGCGTTGCTCGCGATCCGTGCCGACGCCGGAGCGGCGGCCCCATAAATTCCGCACGGGCCGGTTGCCCCGCGCACGCGTTCCTTCATATTTACCCGCGCCCTCCGACGCAAGCGGCGCGCCGGAACACCTCCATTTCCTTTCGCTCATGGCCGACATCCCGGACCCCTCCCCCTCCCGATCCAGCGTCGATCCTGGCGAAATCGCTCGTTTCGAGGCCATGGCCGCGGAATGGTGGGATCCGCTCGGGAAATTCGCGCCGCTGCACAAGTTCAACCCGGTACGGCTCGGCTGGATCCGCGACCGGCTGGTCGCGCGCTTCGGGCGCGATCCCGCCGCGCTGCGACCGCTCGAGGGGCTGCGCATCCTCGATATCGGCTGCGGCGGCGGTCTCGTGGCTGAACCGATGGCGCGGCTCGGCGCGGAGGTCGTGGCGGTCGATGCCTCGGCGCGTAACGTGGAAATCGCCCGGACCCATGCCCGCCAGAGCGGCGTCGATGTCGATTATCGCTGCGGCACCGCCGAGGCCCTCGCCGAGGCGGGCGAGCGCTTCGATGCCGTATTGAGCCTCGAGGTGGTCGAGCATGTCGCCGACCCCGCGGCCTTTCTCGGAAATTGCGCGGCCCTCGTGGCGCCGGGTGGCGCGCTGGTCGTCGCGACGATAAACCGGACGCCGCAGGCCTTCGCCCTCGCGATCGTCGGCGCTGAATACGTGCTGCGCTGGCTGCCACGCGGCACCCATCGCTGGAGCAAGTTCGTGAGGCCCTCGGAAGTCGCGGCGGCGCTACGGCCGACCGGCCTCGAGATCCAGGCCTTCACCGGGCTCACATACAATCCGCTATCGGACCGCTGGCGCCTCGGGCGTGATCTGGGCGTCAACTACATGGCCTTCGCCACCCGCTGACCGCAGGCGAGCGTCACGAGTCGGCGCGACGGACCCAGGGAATGCGGGCGAACTCGACGCCCTCCTCGGCCAGCGCGCTGGCCTCCTCGTCGCTGGCCTGACCGTAGATGTTGCGCTTCTCGGCCTCGCCGTAATGGATCTTGCGGGCCTCTTCCGCAAAGGCCCCGCCGACATTGTCGGCATTCGCCTCGATATGGCTGCGCAACTCGGACAACTGCCGCAGCAACTCCGCGGCCTGCTGGGCGTCGGGATGCGTGGCGTAGCTCTTGTCGGCCGGCGCGCCCCCCCGGTTCTGCGAGCGCGTGCCCGCGAGCGCCGGCGCCGTCGGCGCCTTGCGCACCTTGGTCGAACCGCAAGTGGCGCAGGTCACGAGCTTGCGCTTGGCCTGGCGCTCGAAGCTCGCCGCATCCTTGAACCATCCCTCGAAACGATGGTCCTTTTCGCAACACAGGTCGTAAGCGATCATGGCAGGGCCAGAGTTGGGCCGCTCGCCGCCGAATGCAAGCGCCATGAGGGCTCCAGATGACGACACCGCCACCGACCGACCCATTGAAGCCGGGCATGGGCCCATCGGCCTGGATCATCCGCTTCGCCCATCTGGTCCCGCCACCGGGTCCGGTCCTCGATCTTGCGGCCGGCGCAGGGCGTCACAGCCGCCTGTTCCGGAGCCTCGGGCACGATGTCCTCGCCGTCGACCGCGACCCTGCCCCCCTCGCCGCCCTGACCACGGACGGCATCGGCATCCTGGCCGAGGATCTGGAAACCGGCGCGCGCCCCGCGTGCCTGGAGCGGCGTTTCGCGGCAGTCGTCGTGACGAACTACCTGCACCGGCCGCTGCTCCCGGCGATCGTGGCGGCGGTGGCGCCGGGCGGCTGGCTGCTCTACGAGACGTTCGCCCAGGGCAACGCACGCTTCGGAAAACCGAGCAACCCTGATTTTCTGCTCGCGCCCGGAGAGTTGCTCGACGCCGTCCGCAATCGGCTGCGTGTCGTCGCCTATGAGGACGTCGAGGTCGGGTCGCCCCGGCCGGCGATGGTGCAGCGTATCGCGGCGCGGGCCGCTTAGGCGTCAGGAGCCGCGCGCAGCGAGCAGCGGATCGAGACCGCCAGCCGCGTCGAGGGCATGGAGGTCGTCGCACCCCCCGACATGCCGGTCTCCGATGAAGATCTGGGGCACGCTCGTCCGCCCCCCCGAGCGCGCGATCATCACGTCGCGCAGGCTCGAGTCGGCGGTCACGTCGTGATCGACGTAGTCGACACCCTTGCGCGACAGAAGCCCCTTGGCGCGGGCGCAATACCCGCAGAACGGGCTGGAGTAGATTTCGACCTTCACCGTCATGCCTTCCATCCTAGCGGTGCCCGAGACCGATTTCCAGATGCGGTCGGGCGTTCGCGACGCGCCACGCGCATGAGCACGAGAGCGTCCACCGAGGCCGCACGGTGGCGCAGAAGGACCCGCGCGCACGCCCTCAGCGTCGCGCCGGTGGTCAGGACATCGTCGACGAGCAGGATATGTCGGCCCTCGACATGGTGCGCGTGCCGAGGCGCGACGACGAACGCCCCCTCGACATTGCGCCAGCGGGCGCCGGGCCCGAATACGCCCTGGGGGCGGGTCCGACGACGGCGCACCAGAAGATCGGGAATGCAGAGCCGCTGCCGCCGGCGCGCGACGAGGCGTGCGAGTATCGCCGCCTGGTTGTAGCGGCGCCAGGCCAGACGGGCCCAGTGGAGTGGCACGGGGACCACCAGATCCGCGGTATCCAGCAGGTCACCGCCCGCGGCGAGCATCCAGCCCGCGAAGCTTGGCGCGGCGTCGAGCCGGTCGGCGTGCTTGAAGCGCAGAACGAGGTCGCGGCTTTCCGGGCCGTAGAGCAGCGCCGCGCGCACGCGCCGCGGCACCGGCGTGGCCGCGGCGCAGGCCACGCAGACGAACGGGCCCGGACCGCCGGTATCGAAGAGCAGGCCGCAGCCCTCGCAGACCGGAGGCGCCAGCCAGCGCATGCGCGGCCAGCACGCCGCGCACAGACCGGGGCTCGCGACGATGGCCTCGCAGCCCAGGCACAGGCGCGGCAGAACGGCGGCGAGCAGCGTGGACCCCAGGCGCGCGAACATCGCCGGAGCATCGCGCCGCGCCGGCCCGCGGCGAAGATGGCGAACGGATTGCCACCGGCATGCGCACGGGCTAAGCCGGATGCCCGATGGACCAGGGCCTTCCCACCGTCTTCGACCGCCGCGCGCTGCGCCGTCAGCGAGCACGCGCGGCTGCTGGCTTCGCACGCCATGATTTCCTCGTCCGCGCGGGGGCGGAGCGCCTTGCGGACCGGCTCGACGACATGAAACCGCGCTTTCCCCGTGTCCTGGAACTCGGCGCCCATGGCGGCATCCTGCGCGACAGCCTCGCCGGCCGCGCCGGAGAGGCGCTTCACGTCGCCGCCGACCTCGCGCCCGCGATGCTCGCGGGCGCGCGGGCGCCGGTCCTTGTGGCCGACGAGGAGGCCCTGCCCTTCGCCACCGCCAGCTTCGACCTCGTGCTCTCGAACCTGTCGCTGCACTGGGTCAACGACCTTCCCGGTACTCTGGTGCAGACCCGGCGCATCCTGCGGCCGGACGGGCTCCTGCTCGCCTCGCTGCTCGGCGGTCGCACGCTCGAGGAATTGCGGCTCTGCCTGCTCGAGGCCGAGAGCGAGGTCGCGGGCGGCGCCAGTCCGCGCGTGTCACCCTTCGTGGACACCCGCGACGCGGGCGCCCTGCTCCAGCGCGCCGGCTTCGCGCTGCCGGTCGCCGATGCGGATCTGCTGACGGTCACCTATCCGGACGCCCTTGCCCTGATGCGCGACCTGCGCGGCATGGGCGAAGCCAACGCGGCCACCGCGCGGCCACGCCGCTTCACGCGCCGGGACATCCTGTTGCGCGCGGCGGCGATATACGGCGACCGCTTCGCCGGGCCGGACGGACGCATCCACGCCAGTTTCGAGATCGTCACCCTGACCGGATGGGCGCCGGCCCCCGGTCAGCCCAAGCCGCTGCGACCCGGCAGCGCCGCCGCGCGCCTCGCCGACGCGCTCGGCGCAGAGGAGCGCCCGGCTGGAGACAAGGCCCCGCACGGCTGACCGGGCCGGGTGCCGCCACGCGGCGTCAGAGGAAATCGCGCAGCATCGCCACCAGCGGCAGGTCGGCCGGGGGCATCGGATACGCGCCCATGCGCTTCGGCCTGACCCAGGCGAGGGTCTGGCCCTCCCGCGGCGTCGGTGTCCCGCGCCAGCGGCGGCACAGGAAGAGCGGCATCAGGAGGTGGAATTCCGGATAGCGATGGGAGGCGAAGGCGAAGGGCGCGAGGCACGCCGTGGTGATGTCGATCCCCAGTTCTTCATGCAGTTCGCGCGCGAGCGCCGCCTCGGGCGTCTCGCCGGGATCGACCTTTCCGCCGGGAAATTCCCATAATCCTGCCATGGATTTTCCGGGCGGCCGCTGTGCCAGAAGCACCCGGCCATCATCATCGACCAGGGCCGCAGCGGCGACCAGGACGCTGCGCACGGGCTGGGAGGCGGGCGCGCTCCATCCCGCCGGGATGTCGCCCGAACAGCCCGCCGCCGCGCCGCCGTCAGCTCCGGTAACTGCCGTTGATGTCGACATAGCCGTGGGTCAGGTCGCAGGTCCACACCGTGGCGCGGCCCTTGCCGACCCCGATCTCGGCCTCGATCAGGATGTCGCGGCCGGCCATATGCGCGGCCACCGGCGTCTCGTCATAGCCAGGTACAAGATCGCCGCGGCGCGCGATCGTGACGCCGCCGATCTTGACCGAAGTGCGGTCGCGATCGGCGGGTTCGCCCGACTTGCCGATCGCCATCACGACGCGGCCCCAATTGGCGTCGCCCGCGGCGATCGCGGTCTTGACCAGCGGCGAGTTGGCGATCGCGAGCGCCACCTTGCGGGCCGAGGCGTCGGTCTTCGCCCCGGAGAGCTTGATCGTGACGAATTTCTGGGCGCCTTCGCCGTCGCGCGCGACCAGTTGGGCCAGTTCGACCATCAGGGATTCGAGCTTGGCGCGGAAATCCTTCAGTGCGGGATCGCTCGCGGCGCGCACCGGCGCATGGGTCGCTCCCCCGGTCGCAGCGAGCAGCACAGTGTCGGACGTGGACGTGTCACCGTCGACACTCATGCAGTTGAACGACCGATCCGCCGTCTCGCGCAGCAGGCTGCGCAGAACCGCCGCCGGCAGCTTCGCGTCGGTGAACACGTAGCCGAGCATGGTCGCCATGTCCGGGGCGATCATGCCCGAACCCTTGCAAAAGCCCATGATCGTGATTTCGGCGCGGCCGATGCGGGCGGTGCGCACGGCCGCCTTCGGAAACGTGTCCGTGGTCATGATCGCGCGCAGCGCCCGCTCGGCACCGTCGGTCGCAAGAGACGAGGCGAGCGCCGGCAGCGTCGCGACGATCTTCTCGACCGGAAGCTTCATGCCGATCACGCCGGTCGAGGAAATGAAGACCTCCTCGGGCTTGCAGCCGAGCAGCCCCGCTGTGCGCCGCGCCGTCGCCTCCACCGCCCGCATGCCGTCACGGCCGGTGAAGACATTGGCGTTCCCCGCGTTCACGACGATGGCGCGCGCGCGTCCGTGCTTCGCCTGGGCGCGGCACCACTCGACCGGGGCCGAGCACATGGCGTTGCGGGTCGTGACCGCCGCGATCGTCGTCCCGGGATCGAGCGCCGCCACCATCAGGTCGTCGCGGCCCTTGTAACGCATGCCGGTGCAACCGGCCGCAAAGCGCAGGCCGGCGATGACCGGCAGGGCGGGCAGTCCGGCCGGGGCGAGGGGGGAAACGGGATGCTGTGCCATGGTCGGGTCCGTTGCCTGTGGTCTCAGCGGGCGGTGCCGTCGAAGTTGAAACGCTCGATCTTCGCCCCGGAGCGCAGCCGGTCCACCTCGGCGGACACGACCTCCTGCGAGATCTGGTTGGTGATCTCGTCGCGCAGATCGTCGAGGCTCTGGGCCACCGTCCGGACCTTGTCGACCCGGATCACGTGCCAGCCGAACTGGGTCTTGACCGGGCGGTCGGCGGTCTGCCCTTCCTTGAGCGAGAAGGCCATGTCGGAGAATTCGGGCACCATGTCGCCCTTCTTGAAGAACCCGAGATCGCCGCCGCTGTCCTTGCCCGAGGGGTCGAGCGTGTTGTCGGCCGCGAGCTTCGCGAAATCCCCGCCCCTGCCCAGCGCGGCGAGGATCTCCCGCGCCTTCTGCTCCGAGGCGACCAGGATGTGTCGGGCGCTGACCTCGGTCTCGGCCGGGTTCTCGGCGACGAATTTGCGGTACCTCGCCTGGACCGCCTCCTCGGTGGCAGCCGCCGCGATGCGCCGTGTGAGGTAGGCGTCCTGGATCAGGCGCTCCTCATAGGTGGCGACCCGCGCGCGCAGCTCCGGCTCGTTCTGGATGTTGTCGCGCCGGCCGGCGATGGCCAGGAGCTTCGCGTCGACCATCCGGTCGATCAGCATCGGAAACAGCATCTCGAGCGGCATCTGCTGGAACTGGGCCGGCAGGGCGCGCTGCAGGGCCTGCATGTCCGAGCGCCGGATCGGGGCGCCATCGACGATGGCCAGGATCGGATCGGCGGCCGCGTCGACGGCTTGGAGCGTCCCCGGTGACTGCTGGGCGGGGGCGGGCGCTGCGGCCAGCGCGGCCACCAGGACGAGGCCGGCTGCGGCGGCGCGCGTGAGACTGGACATCGGGAATCGGCCTTTCGAACACGGGAGGGGTGACGCGAGGTCGCATCTTGCCCTTTGGAGGGGGATGCCACAAGCGGGCCCCAAGTTGACACCTGCGGTGCCGCCTCTTAATTGTCGCGACCTCCCGAGCAGCCTTGGCGTCCTGCCGTCCAGGCGCGAAACGCAAGATTATTTAAGGATCCGCGCGCATGTTCGGCGCCCTCGTTCGAGCCATCTTCGGCACGTCCAACGACCGCGTCGTGCGCGGCCTGCGCAAGGCGGTGGAGGCGATCAACGCCCTCGAGCCCCGGATCGCGGCGCTCGACGACGACAGCCTCAAGGCCCGCACGCCCTGGCTCAAGGAGCGGATCGCGAAGGGCGAAAGCCTCGACGACCTCCTCGTGGAGGCCTTCGCCACCGTCCGCGAGGCGGCCAAGCGGTCGCTCGGGCAACGCCATTTCGACGTCCAGCTGATGGGCGGCATGGTCCTCCATCGCGGCCAGATCGCCGAAATGAAGACCGGCGAGGGCAAGACGCTGGTCGCCACGCTGCCGGTCTACCTCAACGCCCTCACCGGCAAGGGCGTGCATGTGGTCACCGTCAACGACTACCTCGCCCGGCGCGACGCCGAATGGATGGGGCAGGTCTATGGTTTCCTTGGCCTCAGCGTCGGCGTGGTGGTCCATGGCATGACGGACGAGGAGCGGCGCGCGGCCTATGCCTGCGACGTGACCTACGCGATGAACTCCGAGCTCGGCTTCGACTATCTGCGCGACAACATGAAGTACCGGCTCGACCAGATGAGCCACCGGCCGTTCAACTTCGCGATCGTCGACGAAGTAGATTCGATTCTGGTCGACGAGGCGCGCACGCCGCTGATCATCTCCGGTCCCAGCGAGGACCTCGGCGAGGAGTACAACCGCGTCGACAAGCTGATCCCGCTCCTGGCGGCCGAGGATTTCGAGAAGGACGAGAAACAGCGCACGGTCAATTTCACGGAAGCCGGCGCGGAGAAAATCGAGGCGCTCCTGCGGGAGCATGGCATCCTGACCCAGGGTGGCCTCTACGACGCCGGCAATGTCGGCCTCGTCCACCACATCAACCAGGCGCTGCGCGCCCACAAGCTCTTCACCCGCGACGTCGACTACATCGTGAAGGACGGCAAGGTCGTCATCATCGACGAGTTCACCGGCCGCATGATGGAAGGGCGCCGCTATTCCGAGGGCCTCCACCAGGCACTCGAGGCGAAGGAGCATGTCGAGGTCCAGACCGAGAACCAGACCCTGGCCTCGATCACCTACCAGAACCTGT
>CAYSUY010000022.1:0-32812 GCA_964434345.1 uncultured Acetobacteraceae bacterium | reverse complement strand
GCCGCTCGCGGTGCATGTCGCGATCGCGATGGAACTTTTCCGGAGCAGGAACTGACCTATGGCTGCCAAGAAACGGGCGACGGCGAAGACCAGGCCAGCGGCGAAATCCGCCGCGAGGGCGACCGCGGGACGACGTGCCGCCACGGCCGCATCGCCGGCACCGATCCCGTTCACGAAGATCCTGGTCGCCAATCGCGGCGAAATAGCCTGCCGCGTGATGCGCACCTGCCGGCGCCTCGGCATCCGGACCGTGGCCGTCCATTCCGACGCCGATGCCGACGCGCTCCATGTCCGCGAGGCCGACGAGGCGGTGCGCATCGGGCCGGCGCCCTCGGCGGAGAGCTATCTGCGCGCCGAGGCGATCGTCGAGGCCTGCCGCAAGACCGGGGCGCAGGCGGTCCATCCGGGCTACGGCTTCCTGTCGGAGAACGCGGCGTTCGCGGCTGCACTCGAGGCGGCCGGCATCGTGTTCATCGGTCCGACCATGTCCGCGGTCGCCGCGATGGGCGACAAGATCGAGTCGAAGAAACTGGCGCAGAAGGCGGGCGTGAACATGGTGCCCGGCCACCTCGCGGCGATCGCCGATGCCGAGGAGGCCGTGACGATCGCGCGCAAGGTCGGCTACCCGGTGATGATCAAGGCCTCTGCCGGGGGTGGCGGGAAGGGCATGCGCATCGCCCATGACGACGCCGAGACGCGCGAGGGCTTCCGGTCGGCGACGTCGGAGGCGCGATCGTCCTTCGGCGACGAGCGCGTGTTCATCGAGAAGTTCATCGAGCAACCGCGCCATATCGAGATCCAGGTCCTGGGTGACGCCCATGGCAACGTGATCCATCTCGGCGAGCGCGAATGTTCGATCCAGCGCCGCCACCAGAAGGTGATCGAGGAGGCGCCGTCGCCCTTCCTCGACGCCAGGACACGCGCGGCGATGGGCGCCCAGGCCGTGGCGCTGGCCAAGGCGGTCGATTACCGCTCCGCCGGCACCGTGGAGTTCATCGTCGACGCGAAGCGCAACTTCTATTTCCTCGAGATGAACACGCGGCTGCAGGTCGAGCATCCGGTGACGGAGATGGTCACCGGGCTGGACCTCGTCGAATGGATGATCCGTGTCGCCGCCGGCGAGCGTCTGCCCTTCGCGCAGAAGGACATCGCGCTGACGGGCTGGGCGGTCGAGGCGCGCGTCTATGCCGAGGATCCGTTCCGCAATTTCCTGCCGTCGATCGGGCGTCTGACGCGCTACCAGCCGCCCGCGGGGACTGGCCTGCGCGTCGATACCGGCGTCTTCGATGGCGGCGAGATTTCGATGTACTACGATCCGATGATCGCGAAGCTCGTGGCGTGCGGCGCGACGCGCATCGAGGCCTGCGACCGGCTCGCGGCGGCGCTCGACGCCTATGTCGTGCGTGGCCTCAACCACAACATTCCCTTTCTCCAGGCGCTGATCCGCCACGAGCGGTTCCGCGCCGGCCGCCTCACGACCGGCTTCATCGCCGAGGAGTTCCGGGGCGGATTTCGTGGCGCCGAGCTCCCGCTCCCGCTGGAGCGACGGCTGGCGGCCATAGCGGCCCTCGTCCGGCACCGCATGCACCGGCGCGAAGCCGCCGTCACGGGGCAACTCGCCGGCCACGAGCGCACCGTGCCTGCCCGGTTCGTGGTCGCGTTCGACGGTGGAAGCGGGATGGCCCACGAGGTCGAACTCGGCGACGCCCGGGCGGTGTTCGCCGATGGCGCCGTGCTCGCGCTGGAGAGCGACTGGCGCGTGGGCGAGATCCTGTTCCGCGGCGAGGTGGACGGGGACACCCTCCACGTGCAGGTCGAGACCGACGGGGCCACGCTGTTGCTGCTGCATGCGGGGGTGAGCCTGAAGGCGAGCGTCCTGACGCCGCGGGTGGCCGAACTTGCGCGGCTGATGCCGGTCAAGCGCCCGCCCGACATGTCGCGCTTCCTGCTGTCGCCCATGCCTGGCCTTCTGAAGGCGATTGCCGTCAAGCCAGGACAGGACGTCAAGGCGGGCGAGGAGCTCTGCGTCATCGAGGCGATGAAGATGGAGAACATCCTGCGCGCCGAGCGAGACGGCACGATCGGCAAGCTTCACGCCGCCGTCGGCGACAGCCTCGCCGTCGACCAGAAGATCGTCGAGTTCGGCTGATCCGGGCCATGGCGCGCGTGCTGGCGCCGCCAGACCCGCAGGCCTGGAATCGTCGCGCCGCGCGCTTCTGGGCCACCCATGACGCCAATGCGGGGCCGGTGCCGCTCGATCTCGATCCGCGCCGCGAGGCCCTGCTGGCAGATCTCGAGCTCGCCTATTGCGCGGGTGCCGGCGCTGCGGTCCTGCTCATCGCCTGGGCGCTGGTCGAGGAGATCGATCGCGCCCGCCCGCCAGCCGCGCTCGCCCCGCCGGAACTCGACTGGTTGCGCGCGCAGCGCAATGTCTGGGCCCATGGGGGCGGCGAGGCCGATCCAAGCGGTCTCGCTGCGGCGGCGGATGGCGCCCTGCGCGTCGTCTTCGCGCAGCTCTTCGCGGCGGCTTGGCGATGAGCGGTGGCCGGATCGCCCGACGTCTCGTGATCTCCGGGCGGGTCCAGGGCGTGGGCTATCGCGACTGGACGGTCGCGACCGCGCGCGCGCTTGGCCTGGATGGCTGGGTCCGCAACCGCCGCGATGGTGGCGTCGAGGCGCTGGTCGCGGGTGACGCGACCGCGATCGCGTCACTGGTCGCGGCCTGCCGCCGCGGGCCGCCGCTCGCCCGGGTCGACCGGATCGACAGCGAACCCGTCGCCTTGCCCGCGCAGACCGGCTTCACGCGCCGCCCGGACGCGTGACCCGGATGGTCAGCCTGTCGGGTCTGGCGATGGCGCGGGAAAGGCCGCGTCGAAATGGCGCCGCAGCGCCGCGTCCACTTGCGCCATGCCGCTCTCCCGCCCCAGGGCCGCGAGCGACGTCACGCCATAGCGGGCGTCGCTGATCCCGCAGGGGACGATCCCTGCATAGTGGCGGAGGTCGCAGGAGACGTTGAGCGCGAGGCCGTGAAAGCTCACCCAGTGCCTGATGCGCACGCCGATCGCGGCGATCTTGTCCTCGCGCCGTCCGCCCATGGGATGCGCGCCGCGATCGACCCAGATACCGACCCGGCCTTCGCGTCGCTCGCCCGTGACGGCGAAATCGTCCAGCGCGGCGATGATCCAACCCTCGAGCGCGCGCACGAAGGCCCGCACGTCGCCGCCACGGCGGCGCAGATCGAGCATCACATAGGCGATTCGCTGCCCCGGGCCGTGGTAGGTGAACTGGCCGCCGCGCCCGGCCTCGTAGACCGGCAGGTCTGGATCGGGCGCGAGGTCCGCCGCGCGCGCGGAGGTGCCGGCCGTGTAGAGCGGCGGATGCTCGAGCAGCCAGACCAGTTCGGGCGCGGTTCCCGCGCGGATATCGGCCACGCGCCGGTCCATTTCCGCGAGCGCATCGGGATAGGGGACGAGGCCGTCGGCGATGCGCCATTCGACCGGATCGGAGGTGTCGGGAGAAAAGCTCATATCCTCGTCGCGAAAAGCCGGGGATCCCGGTTGCGTGGACGATAGCGATTTGCTATTGCGACCGGCCTCGATTGGCAAGAACCGCGCTGCGGCGCGGAACTTACCGTGCGGTCGTGGCGGAATGGTAGACGCGCTAGCTTGAGGTGCTAGTGGGGGAAACCCCGTGGAAGTTCGACTCTTCTCGACCGCACCAATCGATATCGGCCGGGGGCGCGACGCAGCGGCCCCGGCGACGGGCTCAAGATCCCCTTCGCGGGCATTGTTTCAGGTCACACCACCAGCCAGGAATGCGGGCGCCTATGGCTGACGATACGCTGCGCGACAGCGCCCTCGATTTTCATCGGCACCCGACCCCGGGCAAGCTCGCGATCGTGCCGACCAAGCCGCTGGCGAATCAGCGCGATCTTGCCCTGGCGTATTCGCCGGGCGTTGCCTTCGCCTGCCAGGCCATCGTCGACGATCCGGCGCAGGCGGCCGCGCTGACGGCGCGGGGCAATCTCGTGGCGGTGATCACCAACGGGACCGCGGTCCTCGGCCTCGGCGCGATCGGCCCGCTCGCCGGCAAGCCGGTGATGGAAGGCAAGGCCGTCCTGTTCAAGAAATTCGCGGGCATCGACGTCTTCGACATCGAGATCGACGAGCGCGATCCCGCGCGTCTGGTCGACATCATCGCCAGCCTCGAACCCACCTTCGGTGGCATCAATCTCGAGGACATCAAGGCGCCGGAGTGCTTCGAGATCGAGGCGCGACTGCGCGCGCGTCTGAAGATCCCGGTCTTCCACGACGATCAGCACGGCACGGCGATCATCGTCGCGGCTGCGATCCTCAACGCCCTCAAGGTCGTCGGCAAGCGGATCGAGGACATCAAGCTCGTGACCTCGGGGGCCGGCGCCGCGGCGCTCGCCTGCCTCGACCTGCTGGTCGATCTCGGCCTGTCGCGGGCGAATATCTGGGTGACGGACATCGCCGGCGTCGTCTACGCCGGTCGAACGGCCGAGATGGATCCGCGCAAGCAGGCCTATGCGCGCGAGACGAATGCGCGCACGCTCGGCGAGGTGATCGCCGATGCCGATGTCTTCCTCGGCCTGTCGGCGCCGCGCGTGCTGAAGCCGGAGATGGTCGCGAAGATGGCGGCTCGCCCCGTCGTCCTGGCGCTCGCCAACCCGACCCCGGAAATCATGCCGGAGGAGGTCAAGGCGGTGCGTCCGGACGCGATCGTGGCGACCGGCCGCTCGGATTATCCGAACCAGGTCAACAATGTCCTGTGCTTCCCTTTCATCTTCCGCGGCGCGCTCGACGTCGGAGCGACGACGATCAACGAGGCGATGAAGGTCGCCGCGGTCCGCGCGATCGCCGATCTCGCGACCAAGGCGGCGGACGCGCAGGTCGCGACCGCCTATGGCGGCGGCGAATTGCCTGCCTTCGGCGCCGAGAACCTGATCCCGCGCCCCTTCGATCCGCGGCTCATCCTGGAGATCGCGCCCGCCGTCGCGCGCGCGGCGATGGACTCGGGCGTGGCGACCCGGCCAATCGCGGATTTCGCGGCCTACCGCCAGAAGCTGATGGAGTTCGTCTACCGCTCCGGCTTCCTGATGCGCCCCGTCTTCGAGCGCGCGAAGAGCCGGCCGATGCGCATCGTCTACGCGGAGGGAGAGGACGAGCGCGTGCTGCGCGCGGCGCAGACCGTGGTGGAGGAGGGTCTGGCGCGACCGATCCTGGTGGGGCGACGCGAGACCATCCGCAAGCGCATCGAGAAGCTCGGGCTGCGACTGCAACTCGACGTCGACGTCGAACTGCGCAATCCCGAGGATCTGCCCCATTACCAGCGGGACTGGAACTTCTATCACCGTCGCCTGGGGCGGAAGGGCGTGAGCGTCGACGTGGCGCGCACGCTGGTCCGCACCCGCAACACGGTGATCGCCGCGCTCATGGTCGCCCATGGCGAGGCGGATGGCATGATCTGTGGCCTGATCGGGCGCTGGCATCGCGTACTCCAGGACCTGATCGACGTCGTGGGACTCAAGCCCGGCGTCGAGACGCCGGCGGCGCTGACCGCGCTCATCATGCAGCGCGGCACGATCTTCGTCTGCGACACCCATGTGCAGCCCGACCCCTCGGCGCGCGACGTCGCGGCAATGACGGTGGCCGCCGCCGAGGCGATGCGCCGCTTCGGCGTGCGCGCCCGCGCGGCGCTGCTGTCGCATTCCACCTTCGGGTCCTTCGATACCGACAGCTCGGTCAAGATGCGCGCGGCGCTCGATCATGTCCGCGCCCTCGCGCCGGCGCTGGAGATCGACGGCGAGATGAGCGCCGAAGTCGCCTTCGAGGACGACCTTCGCCAGAAGGCGTTCCAGGGATCGACGTTGCAGGGTGCAGCGAACCTCCTCGTCATGCCCAACCTCGACGCGGCCCATATCGCTTACGGTCTGCTGCGCGAACTGGGCGGCGGGCAGAAGGTCGGACCGATCCTGCTCGGCATGGCGGAGCCGGTCCATGTTCTCGACAACTCGGCCACGGTTCGCGGCGTGGTGAACATGACGGCCTTGTGCGTCGTCGAGGCCCAGGATCGCGCCGCCGCCGGCGCCGGTCGCGTCTGACGCCATGATCGCGCCTCCGCCACCCGAGGCCGCGGACGACGCCGCACCGGGTGACGAGGTGGGCCTCGATCCGGCGGTCGTCGCGCGCGCGCTCGCGGCACTCGACGCCGGCGACGCCGATGCGGTCCGCGCCATCGCGCAGGAACTGCATTACTCGGAGCTCGCGCAGCTCTTCGGCCTGATCCGCCCGGAAAGCCGCGTCGACCTCGTCGACGCCCTGCGCCCGGTCTTCCCCGCCGAGATCATCCCCCAGCTCGACGAGTCGCTGCGCGACGAGGTCGCGGGACAGCTGGGCACCGACGATCTGGCGCGCGCCCTCGCCAATCTCGACACCGACGACGCGCTCTACCTGATCGACGGCCTGGAGGAGACCAAGCGCAACCAGGTCCTGCTCGCCATTCCCCGCGCGATCCGCGCCCAGATCGAGGAGGGGCTCGCCTTCCCGGAGGACTCGGCGGGACGACTGATGCAGCGCGACGTGGTCGCCGTCCCGGCGCATTGGGATGTCGGCACGTGCATCGACTATCTGCGCCGCGGCCAGGACCTGCCGGACGATTTCTACGATCTCTTCGTGGTCGATCAGCGCCATCGGCCCATCGGCTGGGTCCCGCTCGACAAGTTCGTGCGCGCCCAGCGGGCGACGCGGATCTCCGACCTGCAGGAGACGGATTTCGAGCCGATCCAGGCGGACATGGAGCAGGCCCTCGTGGCGCGCCTGTTCAAGGACCGCGACCTGACTTCGGCCCCGGTCGTGGACGCCGGCGGGCGGCTGATCGGCACGATCACGATCGACGACGTGGTGGACGTCATCGAATCGGAGGCCGAAGGCGGCCTGATGCGGCTGTCCGGTGTCGCGGGCAGCGACGTCCACGCCCCGGTCCTGTCGACCGCGCGTCTGCGGTCGGCGTGGCTGCTGGTCAATCTCTGCACCGCCTTCCTCGCCGCCTCGGTGATCGGTCTGTTCGAGGCGTCGATCGCGAAGGTCGTGGCCCTCGCGGTGCTGATGCCGATCTGCGCCTCCATGGGCGGCAACGCGGGAACACAGGCGCTGACCGTCGCCGTGCGCGCGCTCGCGACCGGTCAGCTTTCGGCCGCCAACGCTGCGCGCATCGTCGTCAAGGAGGGCATCGTCGGCAGCCTCAACGGCTTCCTGTTCGCGATCCTGACCGGCGCCGCGGCCTGGCTATGGTTCCAGGATCCGGCGATCGGCCTGTGCATCGGCGCCGCGATGATGATCAATCTGATCGTCGCGGGTATCGCCGGCGTCACCACGCCGATCGTCCTGGACAGGTTCGGCATCGATCCGGCACCGTCCTCGGCGGTCATCCTGACCACGGTCACCGACGTGACCGGGTTCTTTGCCTTCCTCGGCCTCGCAACGCTGTTCGTCCTGTGATCCGCTTCGAACCTCGCGATCCGCATTGGGAGACGCGCCTCAGCGACAGCTTCGCGCGGCAGCCGGCCATGGCCCTGATCGGTGCCGAGCTTGGCCGTCTTGCCCCGGGCGAGGTCGAGGTGCTGCTGCCGATCCGGCACGAGGTCACGCAGCAGCACGGCTTCGTTCATGGAGGCGTCGTTGCCATGGTCGCCGATTCGGCGGCCGGCTACGCGGCCTTCAGCCTCTTGCCTGCCGACGCGACGCTGTTGAGCGTCGAATTCAAGTTGAACTTCCTGTCGCCCGGGCGCGGCGTGCGTCTTGCCGCCCGCGGCCGTGTCGTCAAGCCCGGGCGCACGCTGTCGGTCGTGGAGGTCGACGTGGTCGGTATCGACGCCGACGGGGTTGAGACCTCCTGCGCGCGCATGCTGCAGACGATCATGGCGCTGCATGGTCAGGCCGATGCGCCGCGATCCAGGGATTGATCCGGGTCGATGACCAGCACCGCCGATCCGGGGCAGGTCCTGCGCGATGTCTTCGGCTATGCGGCGTTCCGCGGTCCGCAGGGCGAGATCGTGCGGCACGTCGTCGGGGGTGGATCGGCGCTGGTGCTGATGCCCACCGGCGGGGGCAAGTCCCTCTGCTATCAGATCCCGGCCCTGTGTCGTCCCGGGGTGGGCGTCGTCGTCTCGCCGCTGATCGCGCTGATGCAGGACCAGGTCGAGGCGCTGCGCCAGGCGGGCGTCCGCGCAGCGGCGATCAACTCGGCCATCGGACCCGAGGAGACCACCGACACCTGGCACGCCCTGCGCACCGGTGCGCTCGACCTGCTCTACGTGTCCCCGGAGCGTCTGCTTGGCGGCGGTTTCCTGGCGCGACTTGCCGAACTCCCGGTGGCGCTCTTCGCCATCGACGAGGCGCATTGCGTCTCGCAATGGGGACATGATTTCCGGCCGGAATATCTCCAGTTGGCGGCATTGGCCGAGCGGTTTCCCGATGTGCCGCGCGTCGCGCTCACCGCGACCGCCGATCCGCGGACGCGCGACGAGATCGTCGAGAAGCTGCGGCTGCAGGACGGCCGGATCTTCGTCGCCAGCTTCGACCGCCCCAATATCCGCTACCTTGTGCGCGACAAGGACGACACGCGTCGCCAGCTTCTCGCATTCCTGGACGGCCGCCGTGGCGAGGCCGGAATCGTCTACGCGCGTTCGCGCGGGCGGGTCGAGGAATTCGCGGCCGAGCTTCGCGCCGCCGGTCATGACGCGATCGCCTATCATGCGGGCATGGAAAACCAGGCGCGGGCCGCGGCGCTGGAGCGTTTCCGTCGTGACAGCGGCGTGGTCGTCGTGGCGACGATCGCCTTCGGCATGGGCATCGACAAGCCGGATGTCCGCTTCGTCGCCCATATCGACCTGCCCAAGAGCCTGGAGGCCTATTACCAGGAGACCGGTCGCGCTGGACGCGACGGGCTGCCCGCGACCGCATGGATGGCGCATGGCCCGGGCGACGTGCCGCTGTTGCGGCGCTTCATCGACGAATCAGGCGCTACCGAGGCCCAGAAGCGGATCGAGCGTGGCAAGCTCGAATCGCTGATCGGTTTCGTCGAGGCCGGCACGTGCCGCCGCCAGGTCCTGCTCGCCCATTTCGGCGAGACGCTGCCGGAGCCCTGCGGCAATTGCGATGTGTGTCTCGAGCCCGGCCGGCTCGCCGACGTCACCGACCCGGCGCGCAAGGCGCTGTCCGCGGTCTACCGAACCGGAGAGCGTTTCGGCGCCGGACATGTCGTCGACGTCCTGCTCGGGGCGCAGACCGAACGCATTCGCGCGCTCGGCCATGAAAGCCTGACCGTCTATGGACTCGGCAAGGATCTCGACCGCGCGCAGTGGCGGACGCTGTTCCGGCAACTCACGTCGCTCGGGTTCCTGGTGCCCGACGCTGAGGGGCATGGCGGCTTGCGGCTGGGGCCCGACGACCTGACGCGGCCCTTGCTGCGCGGGGAGCGGCGCCTCGAACTGCGCCTCGCGCCGGCGCGCGCGGAGCGGCGCAAGGACCGGCGTGGACCGGCCGCCGCGACCCGCATGCCCGCTGCCGAGCCGGCGGAGGCGGACGCGGACCTGCTGTCGGCGCTCAAGACCTGGCGCAGGGAACTGGCCCGGTCCCAGGGCGTGCCGCCCTATGTGGTCTTCCATGACCGGACCCTGCTGGAGATCGCGGCGCAGCGGCCGGCGACCCTCGACGCGCTGGGCGGCATCATCGGTGTCGGACAGGCGAAGCTTGCGCGCTACGGAACCGCCGTGCTTTCGGTCCTGCGCGGTCAGTCGGGCGGTGGATGAACCGGGACAGCAGCGCGCCGCACATGATCGAATTCTTCGTCGCATACCGGGAGACACGTGACATGCCGAGCTTCAAGGAAAACCTGGAGACCTTTCCCTCCGCGGACGGGGTCGTGCGGCTGGAACTTTTCGATGCCGATGGCAAGATCGCCGGCGCGGCCGAGAACAAGCCGGGAAGCCAGGGGTCGCTGCGCCTCTATCTCGAACTCGTCCGCCGCTTCGGCGCGATCACCCCGGAGGCAGCCCGCGAAGGGTGCGCCCTCTACGCGGAGCATACGCAGGATGCGCGGCTCAATCCTGGCAAGCATCCCAACATCGACCGGCTCCTCGCGGTGATCGCGGATGGGCGTCCGCTCTCCGCCCGGATCGTCCGCGCCTGACGCCGTCCAGGACCCGCAAAACCCGCGCCGCGGACCGCGCTTCGCGGTAAGCTCCCCGCCAGATGTCGACCGGAGGTCCAGCGATGATGTCCAACCGGCTGCCGGATTTCGATTTCGGGCTCGGCGAGACCGCCGATGCGCTGCGCGAGCAGGTACGCCGCTTCGCCGCCGCCGAGATCGCGCCGCGCGCGGCCGAGATCGATCGCGTCAACGATTTTCCGGCCGATCTCTGGCGCAAGTTCGGGGCGCTGGGGCTTCTCGGGATCACCGCGGATGAGCGTTACGGCGGCGCCGGTCTCGGCTATCTCGAGCATTGCGTGGCGATGGAGGAGATCAGCCGAGCGTCGGCGTCCGTCGGATTGTCGTATGGCGCGCACTCGAACCTCTGCGTCAACCAGATCCGCCGCAACGGCACCGAGGCCCAGAAGCAGCGCTTCCTGCCGGATCTCATCTCCGGCGCACATGTCGGCGCGCTGGCGATGAGCGAGCCCGGTGCCGGCTCGGATGTCGTGTCGATGAAGCTGCGCGCCGAGAAGCGCGGCGACCGCTACGTCCTCGACGGCACGAAATTCTGGATCACGAACGGGCCTGATGCCGACGTCCTGGTCGTCTACGCCAAGACCGATCCGCAGGCCGGGGCGCGCGGCATCACCGCCTTCCTGGTCGAGAAGGGCATGAAGGGGTTCTCCTGCGCACAGAAGCTCGACAAGCTCGGCATGCGTGGCTCGAACACGGGCGAACTCGTCTTCGAGGGCTGTGAGGTGCCGGAGGAAAACGTGCTGGGCGCCGTCGGCCGGGGCGTGAATGTCCTCATGAGCGGTCTCGATTACGAGCGCGCGGTGCTCGCCGCCGGTCCGACCGGGATCATGCAGGCCTGCCTCGACGTCGTGGTTCCCTATGTCCATGAGCGTCATCAATTCGGTCAGGCGATCGGCGCGTTCCAGCTGGTGCAGGGCAAGCTCGCCGACATGTACACGACGACCAACGCCTGCAGGTCCTACGTCTACGCGGTGGCGCGCGCCTGCGATGCCGGCCGCACGTCGCGCAAGGACGCGGCCGGCGCCATTCTGTATGCGGCCGAAAAGGCGACCCAGGTGGCGCTCGACGCGATCCAGCTCCTCGGCGGCAACGGCTATATCAACGACTACCCGACCGGGCGTCTGCTGCGCGACGCGAAGCTCTACGAGATCGGCGCGGGCACGAGCGAGATCCGGCGCTGGCTGATCGGCCGCGAACTCTTCGCAGAGACGGCGTGAGCGGCGCCACTTCCCCGGTGATGGCATCCCACGGAGGCTTCCAACATGTCCCGACGTCTGATCTCCTCGGGTTCCAGCTTCGAGCAGGAATTCGGCTATAGCCGTGCCGTCGTCGACGGCGAATGGGTGTTCGTGTCGGGCACCACCGGGTTCGACTATGGACGCATGACGATCAGCGAGGATCCGGTCGAACAGACCGAGCAATGCTTCCGCAACATCGAGGCCGCGCTCGCCGAAGCGGGGGCGTCGCTCGCCGATACCGTGCGCGTGAGGATCTTCGTCGACAGCATCGCGACCTTCGATGCCGTCAAGCGCGGCGTGGTCGGTCGTAAATTCGCCGCGATCCGGCCCGCCAATACAACCCTCGTGACCGGCTTCATCGATCCGCGCATGAAGATCGAGATCGAAGTCACCGCAAGACGCAGGAGCGTTTGAGAATACCCATGCCGACCATTCTGATCACCGGTGCCGGACGCGGCCTCGGCCTCGAACTCGCCCGCCGTTTCGTCGATCTGGGCTGGGAGACGCTCGGGACGGTGCGCGATCTCGCCAAGGGCGCGGCGATGCCGCGCGGCAGCCACACCTTCCTGTGCGACGTGACGGACCGGTCGGCGCTCGGCCGGCTGGCGCGCGACCTCAAGGGCAAGCCCATCGACGTGCTGTTCTGCAATGCGGGCATGTACGGCAAGCGCCAGCAGACGGTCGGCAACGTCGATTACGACCTCTGGCCAGAGGTCATGCGCGTCAACGTCTTCGCGCCGATGGCCTGCGTCGACGCGCTCGCCGACAACGTTGCCGCGAGCGACCGGCGGCAGATCGTCATGATGTCGAGCCGCATGGGATCGATCGGCGAGAACGGAGCCGGCAGCGAGGTCGTCTATCGCTCGAGCAAGGCGGCGCTCAACGCCGTCACGAAGAGCCTGTCGATCGATCTCAAGCCGCGCGGGATCACGCTTGCGGCCGTGCATCCGGGATGGGTGCAGACCGACATGGGTGGCCCGAACGCCACGCTGACGCCAGCCGACTCCGTCGCCGGTCTCGCCCAGGTGGTGCTAGGCCTGACGCCGGAGAAGACCGGCCGGTTCTTCAATTACGACGGCACCGAAATCGCCTGGTGAGTCGATGGAGGCCAGCGAAACCCAGACGCTGATCCGCGACACCGCGCGCGATTTCGCGCGCACGCGCCTGGCGCCCGGGGCCGCCGCGCGCGACCGCGAGGCGCGGTTCCCGGTCGCAGAGATCGCCGAGATGGGCGCCCTCGGCTTCATGGGCATGCTGGTGCCGGACGAGTGGGGCGGCACGGGCGCCGACCATGTGTCCTATGCGATGGCGATCGAGGAGATCGCCGCCGCCGACGGCGCCTGCTCGACGATCATGAGCGTCCACAACTCGGTCGTCTGCATGCCGGTCCTTCGCTTCGGCGACGCCGCGCAGAAGGAGCGCTTCCTGCGGCCGCTGGCGCGCGGTGCGATCCTTGGGTGCTTCTGCCTGACCGAGCCCCAGGCCGGATCCGACGCCTCCGCCCTCGCGACACGGGCGCTGCGCGTCGGCGACCACTGGGTGCTGACCGGGACGAAGCAGTTCGTCACGTCGGGCGCGCGTGCCGATCTCGCCATCGTCTTCGCGGTCACCGATCCCGCCCGGGGCAAGCGCGGGATCTCCGCCTTCCTCGTGCCGACCTCGTCGCCCGGCTGGGAGGTGGCGCGCATCGAGGACAAGCTCGGGCAGCGGGCCTCCGACACCGCGCAGATCAGGCTCGACGAGGTGCGTGTGGCGGCGGACATGATGCTCGGTGCGGAGGGCGAGGGCTATCGGATCGCGCTCGCCAATCTCGAGGGCGGCCGGATCGGCATCGCGGCGCAGGCGGTGGGCATGGCCCGCGCGGCCCATGAGGCGGCGCTCGCCTACGCGAAGGCGCGATACAGCTTCGGCCAGCCGCTGATCGCACATCAGGCCGTCGCCTTCCGACTCGCCGACATGGCGACACGCATCGCCGCGGCACGTCTGCTGGTCCTCGACGCTGCGCGCAAGCGCGACGCCGGTGCGCCCTGCCTGACCGAGGCGTCCATGGCCAAGCTCTACGCCTCCGAGATCGCCGAGCAGGTGTGCTCGGACGCGATCCAGATCCATGGCGGCTACGGCTACCTCGCGGATTTCCCGGTCGAGCGTATCTATCGCGATGTTCGGGTCTGTCAGATCTACGAAGGCACGTCCGATATCCAGCGTCTCGTCATCGCCCGCGCCCTGGCCTCGTCCTGAGGCCGCGTGCGCGGGTCCGCATGGTCGAAAGGAGACCAGATGCCCGCTCCCCTCGAGTTCTACTTCGACTTCTCCAGCCCTTACGGCTTCCTGGCGGCGCTTCGCATCGATGCGATCGCGGCCCGCCACGGGCGGACCGTCACATGGCGCCCGATCCTGCTCGGGGCCGTCTTCAAGGTCTCCGGCCAGCAGCCGCTTCTCGACATCCCGCTGAAGGGCGACTACACGCGCCATGATCTCGCGCGATTTGCGCGCCTGTGGGGCGCGTCCTTCGCGATGCCACCCGTGTTTCCGTTCTCCAGCGTCGCGGCGAGCCGCCTGTTCTACTGGCTGGCCGATTCCGATCCCGCGCGCGCGGCGCCCTTCGCGAAGGCGGCCTTCGCCGCCGCGTGGCAGCAGCATCGCGATCTCGGGGCACCCGATGTCGCCGTCGCCGTCGCCGCCGAACTCGGCGTCGACGCGCAGGCGGCGCGCGCCGCGCTCGCGGCGCCGGCGGTGAAGGAGCGCCTGCGCGTCGAAGTCGATGCCGCGATCGCCAAGGGCGTCTTCGGATCACCGCATGTCGTCGTCGATGGCGAGGGGTTCTGGGGCGCCGACCGGCTCTGGCAGGTCGAGGAATGGCTGGAGCGGGGCGGATGGTGAGCGACCTCGTCCGTCGCGCCGTCGCCGGGCTGCTCCTCGTCCTCGCGCTGACGATCGGGCCGGGGCTTCCGGCGCAGGGGGCGGCCACCGCGCCGGCGTCGTCGTCGCTCGCGGTCGAGGAGCGGGCGAGGGTCGAGGCTCTGATCGGCACGCTCGAGGACGAGGCACAGCGCGCGCGGCTGATCGGACAGTTGCGGCTGCTGCTCAAGGCCCAACCCGAGCAGGCGGCGCAGGACGGGATCGGCGATGTCGGGCGCGTCTTCGTCGGCGCGCTCGCGGGCGATCTCGCGCTGCGCATCGATCGCGTGCTGTCGGGACTGCGGCCGCTCGCGCTGATGGAACGGTCGAGCGAGTGGATCCGGCGCGTGGCGACCGATCCCGCCGAGCATGGGCGATTGCTGCGTTTCCTCGGCACGCTCGCGGCCGCCCTCGCGGCGGGGTTCGCGGCAGAGTGGATCGTCCGTCAGCCGCTGCGCGCGGCGATGCGGCGTGTGACACAGGCATCGGCCGGCGGTGCCGCGCGGCGCGCGGTGCGCCTGCTCGCGGGCGCGGTCCTGATCGGGATCCCGCTCGCGGTGTTCGCGCTCGCGGCGTCGGTCGCGGGCTCCGCGCTTTCGGCGCGGCCGCTCGAGAGCATCGCGGCGACCATGATCGTCGCCGGTCATGTACTGACCCTCTTCGTGACGCGGCTCGCGACGCTCGCGCTCGCTCCCGGCGACGAGCATCCGCGGTTGATCGACGTCGCCCAGGAAAGCGCCGCCTATCTCCAGGTCTGGATCGGGCGCTTCGCCCGGATCGGCATCTACGGCACCAGTCTGCTCGCGGCGCTGCAGCCGCTGGGCATGCCGCTGCTGGTGCATGAATTCCTGCTGCGCATCCTTGGGCTCGTCGTGGTCGTGCTGGCCATCGTCGTGATCCTGCAGAGCCGCGAATCGGTCGCCGCCTGGATCGGCGTCGCGCGGCGCGACGCCGCCGGCGCCGGGCGCATGGTGCAGACGCTGCGCGGCTACGCCGCCTCGCTGTGGCATGTGCTTGCGATCGGCTATCTCGCGCTCGGCTACGGCGTGTGGGCGGTGGGTGTCGATGGCGGTGGCGGGTACCTGCTGCGTGCGACCCTCGTGACCGTCGCGGTGCTCTGTGCCGCCAAGCTGGTATCCACGCTGCTCAGGCGCGGCCTGGACCGGCTGTTCCGGATTTCCTCGGATCTCGCTGCGCGCACGCCGCTGCTGGAGGCGCGCGCCAACCGCTATCTGCCGATCCTGCGGATCGTCGCCGACGTGGCGATCCTCCTCGTCGCCTGTTCGGCGGTGCTCGAGGCCTGGGGGCTCAACGGCTTCTCCTGGATCACCACCGATATCGGTCGCGTGCTCACCGGCAAGCTGCTGTCGCTCGCGATCGTCGTCGCGATCGCCATGCTGGCCTGGGAGGTCGCGAGTGCGATCATCGAGCGTCGCCTGCGCCAGCTCGATCAGGCGCAGGAGGGTGGGCCGCGCAGCCAGCGCCTGCGCACCTTCCTGCCATTGCTGCGCAACGCGGCGTTTGTCGCGATCGCGGGCATTGCGGTGCTGACCATCCTGTCCGAGCTCGGGGTCAACGTCGCGCCGCTGCTGGCCGGCGCGGGCGTCGTCGGCGTCGCGATCGGCTTTGGTTCCCAGACCCTGGTCAAGGACGTGATCACCGGGCTGTTCATCCTGTTCGAGGACACGGTGAATGTCGGCGACGTGGTGGACCTCGATGGCGGCCATTCGGGGACGGTGGAGTCGCTGTCGATCCGCTCGATCCGGCTGCGCGACATCACGGGGGCCCAGCACACCGTGCCGTTCAGCCAGGTCAGCACCATCAAGAACATGACCAAGGATTTCGGGTTCTATGTCTTCGACCTCAGCGTCGCCTACGGGACCGAGGTGCCGCGGGTCGTCGAGGTGCTGCGCGAGGTCGACTTGGCCGCGCGCGTCGAGCCGGCCATAGCCGCCGACCTGCTCGAACCCCTCGAGGTGCTGGGTCTCGACCGCTTCGGCGATTTCGCGCTGGTGGTGCGCGCGCGCGTCAAGACACGGCCGGGCCGACAGTGGCGCATAGGCCGCATCTACAACGAGCGTATCAAGGTGGCGTTCGACCGCGCGGGGATCGAGATCCCGTACCCGCATCGCGTCGAGATCCAGAAACGCGTCGAGACCGCGCGCCTTCCCGAACCGCCGGAGCCGCCGGAGGGGCAGCCGGCACGGGGGTGAGCTTGGCCCGACCCCGCTTTCGCTGCTACTGATGGCCGGCCATGACCGTGATTTCCAGCGCCATCGACACGTCGAGCGACGCCTTCCGCACCAACAGGGACGCGATGGCGGCATCCGTCGCGGCGTTGCGCCGACTGACCGACGCCGCGGCGGAGGGAGGGGGCGCAGCGGCACGCGCCAAGCATGTCGCGCGCGGCAAGATGCTCCCGCGCGAGCGGGTGCGTGCGCTGCTCGATCCGGGTTCGCCGTTCCTCGAGATGTCGCCCCTCGCCGGCCACGGCATGTATGGCGACGACGTGACCGGAGCCGGTTTGATCACGGGGATCGGCCGCATCTCCGGTCGCGAGTGCGTGGTCGTCTGCAACGACGCGACGGTCAAGGGCGGCACCTATTTCCCGATGACCGTCAAGAAGCATCTGCGCGCGCAGGAGATCGCGCGCGACAACGCGCTGCCCTGCGTCTACCTCGTCGATTCCGGAGGCGCCAACCTGCCCAGCCAGGACGAGGTCTTTCCTGACCGCGAGCATTTCGGCCGGATCTTCTACAACCAGGCCACCATGTCGGCCGCGGGCATTCCGCAGATCGCCGTCGTGATGGGAAGCTGTACCGCCGGCGGCGCCTATGTTCCGGCGATGTCCGACGAGGCGATCATCGTCAAGGGGCAGGGGACGATCTTCCTCGGCGGGCCGCCGCTGGTGAAGGCGGCGACCGGCGAGGTGGTCTCGGCGGAGGAACTCGGCGGCGCCGATGTCCATGCGCGGGTGTCAGGTGTCGCGGATCACATGGCGCGCGACGACGCCCATGCGCTGGCGATCGCGCGGCGCTGCATCGCGAACCTGAACCGGCAGAAGCGCGCGACGCTGGATGTCGCGTCGCCGCGACCGCCGCGATACGCCGTCGAGGAACTCCATGGCATCGTGCCGCCGGATCTGCGCCACCCCTACGACGCGCGCGAGGTGATCGCGCGGCTTGTCGACGGGTCGGAGTTCGACGAGTTCAAGCCGCTCTACGGCACCACGATCGTCGTCGGGTTCGCGCGGCTTCACGGATATCCGGTGGGCATCGTCGCGAACAACGGCATCCTGTTTTCCGAATCGGCGCTCAAGGGTGCGCATTTCATCGAGCTCTGCGCCCAGCGCGGCATCCCGCTGGTCTTCCTGCAGAACATCTCCGGCTTCATGGTCGGCCGCCGCTACGAGAGCGGCGGGATCGCCAAGGACGGCGCGAAGCTGGTGACCGCCGTGTCCTGCGCGAAGGTTCCGAAATTCACCGTCATCGTCGGTGGGAGTTTCGGGGCCGGGAATTACGGCATGTGCGGCCGCGCCTTCGGCCCGCGTTTCCTGTGGATGTGGCCCAACGCGCGCATCTCGGTGATGGGCGGCGAGCAGGCCGCCTCGGTGCTCGCGACCGTGCGTCGCGATGGCATCGAGGCGCGCGGCGAGACCTGGAGCGCCGAGGCCGAGGCCGCGTTCAAGGCGCCGATCCGGGAGCAGTACGAGACGCAGGGCCATCCGTACTATGCGACGGCGCGTCTCTGGGACGACGGGATCATCGATCCCGCCGACACGCGCGATGTCCTTGCCCTCGCGCTGTCCGCCGCGCTCAACGCGCCGATCGAGCCCACGCGCTTCGGCGTCTTCCGGATGTGAGGCTGTCGCGATGACCGAGACGCTCCTCGTCGATATCGACCGCCGCGGCGTGGCGACCGTCGTGCTCAACCGCCCCGAACTCCACAACGCCTTCGATGACCGGCTGATCGCCGATCTGACGGAGACGCTCCGCCGCGTCGAGGCCGAACCCGCCGTGCGCGTGGTGGTCCTCGCCGGCGCGGGGAAGAGCTTCTCCGCCGGCGCCGATCTCAACTGGATGAAGCGCATGGCGCTCTATTCGGAGGACGAGAACCGGCGCGACGCCGCGGCGCTCGCGACCCTGATGCGTACGCTCGACCAGCTCGCGAAGCCGACCATCGCAGCGGTCCACGGTGCGGCGATCGCCGGTGGCTGCGGTCTGGTCGCGTGCTGCGACATCGCGCTGGCGGCGGATCGCGCGACCTTCGCGATCTCGGAGGTGCGCCTCGGTCTCATTCCCTCGGTGATCAGCCCCTATGTCGTGGCGGCGATCGGCGAGCGCATGGCGCGCCGCTATTTCCTCACGGCCGAATCCTTCGACGCGCGTGAGGCCGAACGGATCGGGCTGGTGCACGGCGTGTTCAAGCTCGATCAGCTGCGGCTGGGCGTCGATCAGCTCTGCGACGTCATCGTCGCCAACGGACCGCAGGCCGTGGTGTCGGCCAAGCGCATGATCCGTCGTGTGGCGCGCGCGCCGATCGACGACGTCCTGATCGAGGAGACGGCGCGTCGCATCGCGGAGATCCGTGTCGCCGAGGAAGGGCGAGAGGGCATCGCCAGCTTCCTCGAAAAGCGCAAGCCGCGCTGGGCCGGCGGTCGGTGACCGCCGCCGTGTTCGACCGGATCCTGATCGCCAATCGCGGCGAGATCGCCTGCCGCGTGATGCGCACGGCGCGGCGTCTCGGGATCGCGACCGTCGCCGTCCACAGCGACGCCGACAGCGATGCGCTGCATGTCCGCATGGCCGACCGGTCGGTGCGGCTCGGCCCCGCCGAGGCACGGCGCAGCTATCTCGACATCGCGGCCGTGCTCGATGCGGCGCGCGCGACCGGCGCCTCGGCGATTCATCCCGGCTATGGATTCCTGTCCGAAAATGCCGTGTTCGCCGAGGCCTGCGCGCGGGCCGGGCTGGTCTTCATCGGCCCTCCGCCAGCGGCGATCAGCGCGATGGGCGACAAATCCGCGGCCAAGGCCGCGATGGAGCGCGCCGGCGTACCCGTCGTGCCCGGCTATCATGGCGCTGCGCAGGGCGACGAGGTCTTCGCCGCCGAGGCCGCGCGCATCGGCTATCCGGTTCTGGTCAAGGCGTCGGCCGGCGGTGGCGGCAAGGGCATGCGCGTGGTCGCCGCGCCGGGCGCTTTGGCCGCTGCGCTCGCCGGCGCGCGTCGCGAGGCGGCGGCGGCGTTCGGTGACGATCGTCTGCTGATCGAGCGTTACCTGGAGCGGCCGCGCCATATCGAGATCCAGGTCTTCGCCGACGCGCATGGGAACTGCGTCCACCTCCATGAGCGCGACTGTTCGTTGCAGCGTCGGCACCAGAAGGTCATCGAGGAGGCGCCGGCGCCGGGCATGACGCCGGAGCGCCGGGCGCGCATGGGCGAAGCGGCGGTCCGTGCCGCGCGCGCGGTCGGGTATGTGGGCGCCGGAACGGTCGAGTTCATCGCCGACGCGGGTGGCGACTTCTTCTTCATGGAGATGAACACGCGGCTCCAGGTCGAGCATCCGGTGACGGAGATGATCACCGGGCTCGACCTTGTCGAATGGCAATTGCGCGTCGCCGCGGGCGAGCCGTTGCCGGCGTCCCAGGACCAGATCCGCCTCGACGGCCACGCCTTCGAGGCGCGCCTCTATGCGGAGGATCCGCGCCGCGACTTCCTGCCGGCAGGCGGCACGCTGACGGCCTTCGAAATTCCGGCGCAGGGTCGTCATGTCCGCGTGGATGCGGGCGTGGCGGCGGGCGACGCGATCGCCATCGACTACGATCCGATGATCGCCAAGCTGGTCGTCTGGGACCACGACCGCGACGCGGCGTTGCGGCGGTTGCGCGACGCGCTCGCCACGACCCGGATCGCCGGCGCCGTGACCAATCTCGATTTCCTGCGCCGCGTCGCCGCCCATCCGGCCTTCGCGGCAGGCGCGGCCGAGTTGGACACCGGCTTCATATCGCGCCACCGGGACGCTCTTGTTCCAGCCCCGGCGCCGTCGGGCGACGCGGTCCTGGCCCTCGCGACCCTGGCGGTCATGGCTGCCGAGCCCGCGGTCGCCGCGAGCCCCGATGACCCCTGGAGCCCATGGACGACGCGAAGCGGCTGGCGCCTGGGCGGGTTTGCGGCGCGGCGCTTCGATTTCATGGACGGCGAGACACGCCATGAGGTCGACGCCATTGCGACCGGCGCGCCGGGCACGCACCGGCTCGTGCTGCCCGGTGGCACGCGCGTCGCGCGTGTTCTGTCCGCGCCGCCCGGGCGCGTGCGCATCGATCTGGACGGGCATGTGATCGAGGCCAGCGCGGTGCGGAGCGGCGCGACCCTGACGATCGACGATGGTATCCAGGCGCGGCGCTTCGCGATCCTCGATCCGCTCGCCAGCGCGGGCCTCGAGGAGGACGGGGACGGTCGCTTCGTCGCGCCGATGCCAGGCAAGATCGTCGCGGTGCGCTGCGAGCCTGGCGCGCGGGTCGCGCGCGGCCAGGTCCTGGTCGTGCTCGAGGCCATGAAGATGGAACACGCGATCCTCGCGCCGGCCGACGGCCTCGTCGAGGCGCTGCGGTGCCGGCAGGGGGAGCAGGTGACCGAGGGCAGCGAACTCCTCGTCTTTCGGCCGGAGGCGCCATGACGCTGCATCTCGTCAAGCTCTGCGTCGGCGTCGACGACATCGACGATCTTGCCGCCTGGCAGCGCCGCCGCGCCGCGGAGCGCAAGGCTGCGGGCGCGATCCATGGCTGCATCCATCGCACGCGGATGATGCCGAAGCGGCGGGACGACCTGCTGGCGGGCGGGTCCCTGTACTGGGTGATCAAGGGCGTGATCCGCGTGCGCCAGCGCCTCGACGCGATCGAGGAGGGACGGCTGGAAGATGGAAGCACCTGTGCCATCCTTGCCCTCGACCGCGACCTCGTGCGGACCCTGCCGAAGCCGATGCGGCCGTTCCAGGGATGGCGCTATCTCGCCCCCGCGGACGCGCCCCGCGACATCGGCGCGGCGGATGGCGATATCGCCAGCATGCCGCCGGAGATGATCGAGGAATTGCGAAGCCTCGGCCTGTTGTGACCCTGCTGGAGATCCAGAAATGCCCCGTATCCTCCTGACCTATCCCGCGGACGAGATCGCGCCCCGTTATGGCGCCGCGCTGGACGGGTTGCGCCGGCTCGGCACCGTCGTCCTCAACGACGCGGCGCGCACGATGACGGCGGACGAGATCGCCGCCGCTGCGGCGGGCTGCGCCGCGATCGTCGCGGATCGCAACACGCCCTTCGACGCCGCAACCATCGCGCGCCTGCCGGACTGCGTCGCGCTGGTGCGGGGCGCGATGGATGTCCGCAACATCGACATTCCGGCGGCTTCCGCGGCGGGGATCCTGGTGACGCGCGCGGGGCCAGGGTTCCGCGACGCGGTGATCGAACTCCTGCTCGGGCAGATGGTCGATCTCGGGCGTGGCCTGAGCGAATCGGTCATCGCCTATCGCGCGGGACGGATGCCCGCGCGGCCGAGCGGGATCCAGCTCGCGGGCCGGACGGCGAGCATCATCGGGTACGGAACCCTCGGCCGTCGGCTCGCGGAGGTGCTCGCGTTTCTCGGCATGCGCGTCCTGGTCCATGATCCCTATGTCGCGGCCGTGGCGTCTCCATGCGTGGCGGTCAGCCGCGATCAGGCCCTGGCCGAAGGCGATTTCGTGATCTGTGTGGCTCTCCACACCGCCGAAACCGACCAGAGCATGAACCGCGACGCCTTCCGGCGGATGAAGCGGACGGCGTTTTTTCTCAACCCGTCGCGTGGCCGCGTCGTCGACGAAGCCGCGCTCGCCGAGGCGCTGCGCGACGGCACGATCGCAGGCGCCGGGCTCGATGTCGGCTCGGATCCGGACGACGTGCCGCCGGTCGCGCTGGGCCGCCTGCCCAACGTGGTCGCGGCCCCGCATCTCGGCGGGATGGTTCCTGAATCGATGGCGTCGCAGGCGCAGGACACGGTCGATCAGGTCGCCGAGATCCTGGCGGGTCGCATGCCGAAATACGCGCTGAATCCCGAGGCCGCGCGCCGTCTGCGGACCAACGCGTGAAGGCGGAGCGAGATCCGGGCGAGGTGGGGCGGATCATGATCGGCCGGCGGCATCTGACGGTCGCGGCGCTGTCCGCGCTGTGCGTTGCCGCGCGTCCGGCCTGGGCGCGCAGCCGGCCTTTTTCCGGCGAGGCGTTCGAGGCCGCGCAGGCCGCCGATCTGCCGATCCTGATCGACGTCTCGGCGTCCTGGTGTCCGACCTGCAGGACGCAGAAGCCCATCCTCGCCCGGTTCCTCGCCGAACCCCGGTTCTCCCAGATGGTGGCCTTCGAGGTCGATTACGATCGCCAGAAGCCCGTGGTGCGCCAGTTCGGCGTGCGGATGCAGAGCACGCTGATCGTGTTCCGCGGTCGCGACGAGATCGGGCGCAGCGTCGGCGACACCAATCCCGCGTCGATCGAGTCGCTGCTCGACATGGCCCTGTGAGGGGGTGGCGATGATCGTCACGCTGCTCGCCGCGTTCGGCGCGGGGGTGCTGTCGGTCCTGTCACCCTGCGTCCTTCCGCTGTTGCCGATCCTGGCCGCGACCGCCGCCGCCGAGGGGCGTGTGGCGCCTCTGGCCCTGGCTGCCGGCCTCGCCGTGTCCTTTTCGCTGACCGGAATCGTGCTCGCGACGATCGGCTTCGCCGCGGGGATCGAGAGCGAGCATCTGCGCATCGTCGCGGGCGCATTGCTGGTCGCGCTGGGTGCCGTCATCGCGCTGCCGGCGCTGCGCGCGCGCGCGAGCGCCGCGCTCGGCCGCGTGGGCGAACTGGGAGGGCATGGGCTCGGCCGCATCGACGGCAAGGGCGCCACCGGCCAGTTCATGGTCGGCGCCTTGCTCGGCATCGCCTGGAGCCCGTGCGTGGGTCCCACCCTGGGCGCGGCATCGCTGCTCGCGGCGCGCGGCGAGACGCTCGGCGCCGTAGGCGCGACGATGGGGATCTTCGCGCTTGGCGCGGTGACGCCGCTGCTGCTGCTCGGCGCGCTGCCGGCGCGCGCCCTCGTCCGGACGCGGGTCTGGATGGGCAGGGCCGGCTTGGGCGCGGGTCCCGTGCTCGGCTGCGGGCTGGTCTTCGTCGGTGCGCTGGTCCTGACCGGCTTCGACAAACGCCTCGAGACCTGGCTGGTCGACGTCGCTCCGGACTGGCTGACGCGCCTGAGCGTGGCGCTGTAGCTCAGAACGTCACGTCGTCGATGATCGCGTCGAGCCCGGCCGCTGCGCAGCCGGCATCTGCGACGCCTCCCGGCGCACCGGAGACACCGATCCCGCCGAGGATGGCGCCCGCGCCCTCGATCGGGATGCCTCCGCCGACGGCCACGACGCGCTGGAAATGGCGCAAGCCGGACATCTCGCCGCTCTCGGAGAGGCGTGCGAGGCCGAGCGTGTCCTGACGCAGCGTCACCGCCGTCCAGGCCTTGTCGGTCGCGATGGCGACGGTATGAGGACCGGCGAAACGATCGCGGAGCAGGACCTGCGTCGTGCCGCCGCGATCGACCACGGCGACAGCGACCTGAAAGCCGGCGGCGCGGCAGGAGTCCAGCGCGGCCTGTGCGGCCTTGAGCGCGGTTTCCGGCGTCAGGAACCGCAGCGCGAAGGTCCCATCCTGCGCATGGGCGGCCGCTGCGGCGACCAGAGCGCAAAGGCCGAGCGCGATGGCCGGCATGCGACGACGGCGGAACGAGGCGGGCGCGCGTAGCGTCATGGGTTGCTCCTGTGGACGGATCGCGAGGGACAAGGGATGGAACCGCCGGAGGTCGGCGGCGGCAAAAAACTATGGCGCCTGAGAGTGTAATTGCATATCATCGAAGAAACTAAGGAACACGATATGGGTGGAAAAGCCAAGTCCGATCCGGTTGGGCCAGGGCGCGTCCGCGCCGCGCCGGAAAACTTCCTCTCCGCCGACGATATCGCCGCCGTGTCGTCGGGTCGCCGCGACGTTCTGCGTCGTGGCTTCGCCGCCGCGCTCGGCCTGGGCGGCGCGGTGGCCGCCAGCGCCATTCCCGCACCGGCCCGCGCCGACGACCCGGACATCGTCGATCTCCCACCCTGGACCACGTCGCTCGGCTTGCCGGTCGCGGCGACGCCCTATGGCATGCCGTCGCGCTATGAGCGCAACCTCGTGCGGCGGCAGAGCCCGGGCCTGACCCAGGTCGGCGCCGCGAGCGTCGCCTTCACGCCGCTGCAGGGCAGCTTCGGAATGGTCACGCCTTCGGGGCTGCATTTCGAGCGCCACCATCAAGGCTGGATGGACATCGATCCGAAGCGCCACCGCTTCATGATCAACGGTTCGCAGCCCGGAATGGTCGCGCGCCCCATGGTGTTCACCATGGACGATCTGATGCGGCTGCCCTCGGTGTCGCGCTTCCATTTCCTCGAATGCGGCGCCAATACGGGCATGGAGTGGGGCAACGTCGCCGTTCCCACGGTCCAGTACACGCACGGCATGATCTCGTGCAGCGAGTTCACCGGCGTCGAACTGCGTCTGCTCCTGGATATCTGCGGCGCCGACCTGTCGCGCGGGACCTTCGTTCTCGCCGAGGGCGCCGACGGATCGTCGATGACACGGACCATTCCGATGGATCTCGTGATGTCCGGCGAGGTCGTCGTGGCCTACGGACAGAACGGCGAAATGCTGCGGCCGGAGAACGGCTACCCGCTGCGGTTGGTCGTGCCCGGCGTGCAGGGCGTCTCCTGGGTCAAGTGGCTGCGCCGCGTCGAACTCGGCGATCGCCCCTGGGGCGCGAAGGACGAGTCCATCCACTACGTGGACCTGATGCCCGACGGGCAGCATCGCCAGTACACCTCGATCCAGGAGGTGAAGTCGGTCATCACGACGCCGTCAGGCGGGCAGGCACTGGTCGGTCAGGGCTTCCACGCGATCAGCGGTCTCGCCTGGTCGGGCCGCGGCGCGGTGCGACGCGTCGATGTGTCGGTCGATGGCGGTCGCAACTGGCGCGAGGCGACTCTGCAGCAGCCGGTTTTGCCGAAATGCCTGACGCGCTTCGTCCTGCCCTGGTCCTGGACCGGCGAGCGGGCGATCCTGCAAGCGCGCGCCACCGACGAGACCGGTCATGTACAGCCGACCTACAGGCAGTTGCGCGCCGTCCGCGGCACGCGGTCGATCTATCACAACAACGCCGTCCAATCCTGGCTGGTCGATCCCAGCGGCGAGGTGAGCAATGTCCAGACCGCGTGACGGTGTGCGTCATCGCATCGGAGCCCTGCTGGTCGTCGCCTGCGCGAGCCTCGCGGCCGCAACCGCGCTTGCGACCGGGCCGTTCCCGGGTATCGGTCGTCCGGCGACCGAGCGCGAGATCGCGGCCTGGGACATCGATGTGCGTCCCGATCTCCTCGGTCTGCCGAAAGGGGCCGGGACGGTCGAGCAGGGGCAGGAGATCTGGGAGGCGAAATGCGCCTCCTGTCACGGGACCTTCGGCGAGAGCAACCAGGTCTTCACGCCGCTGATCGGCGGCACGACGGCGGCCGACATCGAGACCGGCAGGGTCGCCAATCTGCGCCGTGTCGATTATCCGCAGCGCACGACCGTGATGAAGGCGCCCTATGTCGCCACGTTGTTCGACTACATCCGCCGCGCCATGCCCTGGAACGAGCCCAAGAGCCTGAGCGACGACGAGGTCTATGCCGTGCTCGCCTTCATGCTCAACCTCGCCGAAATCGTCCCTGACGATTTCGAGTTGAGCGATGCGAACATGGCGACCGTCCAGGCACGGATGCCCAACCGCGACGGCGTCACCACGGCGCATGCGATGTGGCCGGGCGGTGGTCTTCCCGGGTCGTCCTCCGCACCCGATGTCGGCGGTACGGCCTGCATGAGCGACTGCGCGGGCGAGATCACGATCGCCTCGGTGCTGCCGGATTATGCGCGCCCCGCGCATGGCAATCTTGCCGCGCAGCATCGCCGGATCGGTCCGGTGCGCGGCATCGTGACCGGTGACGACGATCCCGACGCCATCGACGATCCTTCCCCACCGGCGCTCAAGCGCGCGCGTGACGCCGGCTGCATGGCCTGTCACGGTATCGCCAACAAGGTCGTCGGGCCGAGCTATGCGGATGTCGCGCGCCGCTATCGCGGCGCGGCGGACGCGGTCGATCAGTTGGTGGGACGGATACGCAACGGCGCCGAGGGCGTCTGGGGCAATCTCGCCATGCCGGCGCAGGAGGATGTCTCCGACGCCGACGCGCGCGAGATCGTGGCATGGATTCTGGCCGGCGCGCCCGAACGGTAATGCGCCGCGTGGATGAAACAGGACAGCCGAGGGAGATGGGCATGGGTGAGATGAACAGACGGCAGGCCCTGAGGGCCGGAGGGCTCTTCACGGCGTTCGTCGCCGCCGGATTGCTGCCGGCAGGCAGGGCGCGTGCGGCCTGGAACAAGGCGGCGTTCGAGGGCAAGTCGATCCAGGAGGCGCTCGGCGCGCTCGGCGCCAACGCGCCGGGCGACAGCGACGCGGTCCAGATCATCGCGTCGGACATTGCGGAGAACGGTGCCGTGGTGCCGGTGCAGGTCGTCAGCCGGGTGCCGGGCACCACGCAGATCGTGCTGTTCGTGGAAAAGAACCCGAACGTGCTGGCAGGCATCTTCGATGTCGGCCCCGACATCGTCGCGGACGTCACGACGCGCATCAAGATGATGCAGACGTCCAATGTCGTCGCGGTGGTCAAGGCGGACGGGAAGTTCCTCGCCACGACGAAGGAAATCAAGGTCACGCTGGGCGGCTGCGGCGGCTGAGCGCCGTCCCGTCGCCCACGACAGCCGGAAGGAAGATCGCACATGGCAAATCCGATGCGCATCCGCGCCGCGAGCAAGGATGGGATCACCGAGGTCCGCATCCTGATGAACCACGAAATGGAGACCGGGCAGCGCCGCGACGCGTCCGGCGCGCTCGTGCCGGCCTGGTTCATCCAGGACGTGTCCGCGAAGCTCAACGACCAGATCGTGATGACGTCTCAATGGGGGCCGTCGATCGCGAAGAACCCGTATTTCGCGTTCAAGATCAAGGGCGGCAAGACGGGCGACACGGTGAGCGTGACCTGGGTCGACAACCGCGGCGACACGCGGACGGACACCGTCAAGGTGACCTGACCGCGCGCGCTTGCAGGCGCGCTTCGAGGTAATGGGGGGGGAACGAGATGTCTGGATCGATGAGGGCCGTCGCGATCGCGACGGCGTGCACCGCGGCCGTGCTCGCATGGAACGTCGGCGCCCAGGAAAAGGACGATGCCGCGAAGGGTATCGAGGCCTATCGGCAGGCGCTGAAGGACGGCAATCCGGCCGAGCTGTTCGAGATGGCCGGCGAGGAGCTCTGGCGCAAGCCCGCGGGGCCGCGCAACGTGTCCCTGGAGGGATGCGATCTCGGTCTCGGCGCGGGCGTGGTCGAGGGCGCCTATGCCCGCCTGCCGCGCTACTTCCCGGATACCGGCAAGGTCCAGGATCTCGAATCCCGGCTGCTGACCTGCATGGAAACCCTGCAGGGCATCGACACGCGGTCTCACGTGGACGCGCGCTTCGGCACGCCGAAGAAGGACGAACTGGTCGCGCTCGCGACGTTCGTGTCCGGCCTGTCGAAGGATCTGCCCGTCGAGGTGTCGGTGTCGCATCCCAAGGAGCGCGCGATGTTCGATCTCGGCCAGCGCATGTTCCATTTCCAGGCCGGGCCGCATGATTTCTCCTGCGCGACCTGCCACGGTCAGGAGGGCCGCCGCATCCGGATGCAGGATCTGCCCTATATTCCGGCGAAGGAGGGGGCGGCCGCGGGCTGGACGAGCTGGCCGGCCTATCGCGTGAGCGCCGGTCAGATGTGGTCGATGCAGTGGCGCATCAACGACTGCTTTCGGCAGCAGCGCTTCCCGGAGCCTGTCTACGCGTCGGACATGACCGTCGCGCTCTCGATGTTCATGGCCGCCACCGCCAACGGCGCGACCATGGCGACGCCCGGCATCAAGCGCTGACGGAGGACCGGAGATGAAAGCCCATATCCTTTCGACGGTCGCTGCGGCGGCATGCCTTCTTCTCGCCGGCGGTGCATCGGCCCAGGGCTGGGGGCCGGGAGCCGACGACAAGAGCTTCGCCGAGATGCTGCGGACCGGGTTCCGCAACGCCGGCACGGTCACCGTCGACCGCCTCGTCCAGGACGAGACCCAGGCCTTCTGCTCGGATCCCGCGATCGCCAACAGCGCGGCCGGCGCCAAGCGCGCGGAGCAGCTCGAGGCGGCCAATCTCGCCAGCGTCAAATGGCCGGCCGATGGAAAATTCCTCGGCGACTGGCGCGCCGGCGAGCGCATCGCGCAGAGCGGCCGCGGCCTGACCTGGACCGACGGGGCCAATCAGGCGAACGGGGGCAATTGCTACAACTGCCATCAGATATCGCCGGCCGAGATCTCGCACGGCACGCTCGGACCCAGTCTGCACAATTACGGCAAGCTCAAGGGCAGTGACGAGCAGGCCCTGCGCGACGCCTGGGCGAAGATCTACAATTCGAAGGCCAGCAACGCATGTTCCAACATGCCGCGAGCCGGGCACATGGGCATCCTGAAGGAAAAGGACATCCAGGATCTCATGGCGCTGCTCTTCGCGCCCGACTCGCCGGTCAACAGGTAACGGGAGACGCAGCGTGGATCGTCGCGAATTCCTGGGCGTCGTGGCTGCGGCCGCGGTCGCCGGCATGGCGCTGCCCCGGTCCGATGCCCGCGCCGCCCAGGACGCGGATGCGGTCTACGACGCGCCGCCGCACGGCAACGTGTCACTGCTGCACTTCACCGATTGCCACGCGCAAGTGCTGCCGATCCATTTCCGCGAGCCCAGCGTCAATATCGGGATCGCCGGCATGCGCGGCCGGGTTCCCCATCTCGTGGGCGAGGCCCTGCTCGCCCGCGCGGGCATCGCGCCGGGCACGCGTGCGGCCTTCGCCTTCTCGCATCTCGATTTCGAGCGTCTCGCGACGCGCTATGGCCGCGTCGGCGGGTTCGCGCATCTCGCGACGCTCGTGAAGCGACTGCGCGCGACCCGTCCGGGCGCGCTGCTGCTCGATGGGGGCGACACCTGGCAGGGATCGGGCACGTCGCTCTGGACCGACGCCGCGGACATGATCGCGGTGACGAAGCTCCTGGGCGTCGACGTGATGACGCTCCATTGGGAGTGCACCTACGGCCAGGATCGTGTCCTCGATGCCGCGAAGGCCGAACTTTCCGGCCAGATCGAGATCGTCGCGCAGAACATCAAGACGGCGGATTTCGGCGATCCGGTGTTCGAGCCCTACACGTTGCGCGAGATCAACGGCGTGCCGGTCGCGATCATCGGCCAGGCCTTCCCGTACACGCCGATCGCAAATCCCCGCTACATGGTCGCGGACTGGACCTTCGGGATCCAGGAAGAGAACATGCAGGCAAGCGTGGATGCGGCGCGTGCGGCCGGCGCGCGCGCCGTGGTCGTGCTGTCGCATAATGGGATGGACGTCGATCTGAAGATGGCGTCGCGCGTGCGCGGCATCGACGCGATCCTGGGCGGTCACACGCATGATGGCGTTCCCCAACCGGTCGTCGTGGACAATCCGGGTGGCAGGACGATCGTCACCAACGCGGGATCGAACGGGAAATTCCTCGCGGTCCTCGATCTCGATGTCGGCGCCTCGGGCGTGCGCGATTATCGGTACCGGCTCCTGCCGATCTTTGCCGACCTGCTGCCGCCGGATCCCGGCATGGCCGCGCTGATCGACACGCTGCGTGCGCCGCATCTGGGCAAGCTGCGCGAGACGCTGGCGGTCAGCGAAGGGTTGCTCTACCGGCGCGGCAATTTCAACGGCAGCTTCGACCAGCTCATTCTCGACGCCCTGATGGCGGAAAAGGATGCGGAGATCGCCTTCTCTCCAGGGTTTCGCTGGGGCACCACGATCCTGCCCGGCGAGCCGATCACGATGGAGAACCTGCTCGACCAGACGGCGATCACCTATCCCTACACGACGCTGACGCGCATGACCGGCGCGCAGATCAAGCTGGTGCTCGAGGATGTCGCCGACAATCTGTTCAATCCCGACCCCTATTACCAGCAGGGTGGGGACATGGTCCGGGTCGGTGGCCTGTCCTATCGCTGCGACCCCACCGCAGCGTCGGGGCGCCGGATCCTGGACATGACGCTCAGGGGCGAGGCGATCGGTGCGGACAAGACCTATCGCGTCGCAGGCTGGGCGCCCGTGTCCGAAGAGGCGAAGCAGGTCGGCGGCGAGCCGATCTGGGATCTCGTCGCGCGACACCTGCGCGCGCGCGGGACCATTCCCGCGCCGCGTCTGAACCTGCCCGCGCTCGTTGGGATCGACGGCAATCCCGGCATCGCGCCCTGACCGGCGCGACGGCGCCGTTCAGCTGCCCCAGATCTCCCGGGTCGCCGAGGCGTACCAGCCCTCGGCGTAGTGCGCCTCCTGGTCGCGGAACTGCGGCGCATTGGCGGGCGTGCGCGGGCTGACCCCGCCCGCACCCTGCACGGCGACGATGCCGCCTGGCGTGGCGCGGAAGATGTCCGCGACCGAGATCCCGTAATCCGGGGCGACAAGGGAGTAGCAGGTGTTCGCGTAGACCGGCGCCTCGGCGGGATGTCCGGCGAAGGAGGCCGCGATGGCGCGCGCGACGAATTTCGCCTGGCTCGAGGCGGCGAAACCGGATTTGGGCATCGCGCCGGCGATCGCCGCGTCGCCGATGACATGGATGTCCTTGGCGCGGGTCGATTCGAAGGTGAAGGGATCGACGGGACACCAGCCGGCGAGGCTGCCCTCGGTCGCCGCCAGACCCGCGTCACGGGCGATCTTCCCGGCCATCTGCGGCGGAATGACGTTCGCGACATGGGCGCGATGGCGCTGACCGAATTCGGTGACCAGGGTCATCTCGCCGGGGATCACCTGGACGACGCGGCCGTCCTGGCCCAGCGGCACCCATTCGATCATGTTCGGATAGAGTTCCTTCCATGCGTCCTGGAAAAGCCCCTGCTTGGAAAACGCATCCTTGGCGTCGAGCGCGATGATCTTCGCGCGCGGCTTCTTTGCCTTGAGGTAATGCGCGATCATCGAGATCCGCTCATAGGGGCCGGGCGGACAACGGAACGGGTTGCCGGGGATCGAGAGCACGACGACCCCGTCATCCGGCATCGCCTCCAGCTGGCTGCGCAGCAGGATCGTCTGCGGTCCGGCCTGCCAGGCGTGGGGCATCACTGCGGACGCGGCCTCGTCGTAGCCGGGGATCGCACCCCAGCGCAGATCGATGCCGGGCGACACGACGAGCTTGTCGTAGCCAAGCGTCTGGCCACCGGCAAGTCGCACCGTCTTCGCGGCGGGATCGATGGCGGCGGCCATGTCGCGCACATGCGTCACGCCATGTCTGGCGGTCAGCGTGCCATAGCCATGCGTGATGTCCGCCATGGTCTTGAAGCCGGCGAGCACATAGTTCGAGAACGGGCAGGTCTGAAACTCGGCCTTCGGTTCGATCATCGTGACGTCGATCGACGGATCGGCGAGGCGCAGATGCCGCGCCGCGGCAGCACCCCCGAAGCCGCCGCCGATCACCACGACGCGGCGTCGCGCGGGCTGCGCCGACACCATGCTCGCGACCGGAGCGGCGGCCAGAATCGCGCCAGCGAGGCCGCGGCGGGTCAATCCCTTGCGTGACATGTCGTCCTCCCTCAGCGCCAGTTGGTGGCGATTTCGCGCGCCATGGCCGCGATTTCCTCGTCGCTGAACCCCTTGGCGTGACGGTTCATCATCGTCGCGGGGCGGCGGTCATTCTTGAAATCCAGCATTGCCTGCAGCAGGTCGGCTTCCGTGCGTCCGTTGAGCGCCGGGATCGCGCCGGCGCTCTGGCCGTTCGGCCCGTGGCATCCGGTGCAGGTCGCGGCGAGGGTCGCGCCGCTGGGCGGGGCGAAGGTCTGCGCGTTGACCGCGGTCGCGAGCAGTGTCGCGAGGGCCACACAAATCGTCGCCGTGAACGATGCCGTCATCGATCGGTCCTCCCGTCTTGCCCATCGGCCCTTCGCGCGGAGCCATGTGGCGACCCTACCAGCATCGGCCGCGAAGGCAACACCTGCCCGCCGGCCTTGCGTCGACCGGCGTCCGCGTGTCAGCGTCCGCGGCATCGTCACTCTGGGGGAAACGCATCATGATGATGGAACAGATCCTGCTTTCGCGACGGCTCCTGCTCGGCGGCGCGGCCGCGGCGACCGCGCTGTCCGCGTCGGGCGAGGCGCGCGCGCAGGGGCGCAAGAGCGTGCTGGTCATCGGCATGGACATCAGCGACGGGCGCAACTACGACCCGGGCCGCATGGCGGACT
>CAYSUY010000021.1:0-33472 GCA_964434345.1 uncultured Acetobacteraceae bacterium | reverse complement strand
GCTCCTGCTTCTGGTAGATGCAGGCCTTCATGCAGTCGTTGCAGATGCGATGCCCCGTGCCGGCGCAGAGCGGATTGTCGACCGCTATGGTGGCGAGCGCCGCGATCGCGTTGCCGCGCGCACGCAGCGTGTGCATCTCGCTGATCTTCTCCTCGAGCGGGCATCCCGCAAGCGTGACGCCCTGCGCAGTCTTCTGATACGCGCCCGTCTTGCGGTCCTTGAGCCCCTTCGAGCAGGAATCCTTCCCCTGGGGATGGCACCAGATGCAGTAATTGACCTGGTCGAGCGCATGCATCGGATCCATGCCCGGATCGGTCAGGCGGAAGGCGTCGCGCTCGCGCCAGTCGTGCGGCGGAAGACGCATCATCGCGACACCGTCGCGTTCGATGCGTTCGACCGGCACCAGCGAGGCGGGATCGATGCGACGCGGAGTGCGGAACAGGACGCCATCGACGTGCTTCGTGCGGCCCGCCTGGGTCAGCGTCGCCCAGGCGGCGTAGCGCTCCGCGACGGCGAGCGCCGCCGCATGCGCATCGGGCTCGGCGGACCAACGCAGCACATGCCGCGCGAAGGCGGCCTCGGTGAGCGGTTCGCCGCACGCAGCTTCGAGTTCGGCGGCGAGGGCCGCGCCATCGAACGCGGCGGCGGCTTCAGGCTTGTGCGCCTTGACGGCGCGGCGCTGCACGAAGTTGCGCTTCGCCTCCCAGATCGGATCGAGGCTGCGCGTCGCCTCGGCAAGCGCACCGGCCTCGGAGCCGATCCCGAACAAGGTCGCGACAAAACGATCGAGCGCCGGTCCGAGATCGATGATCAGTCCCGACTCGTCGAGCGCCGCCAGGGTCTCGGGCGCGGCACGCGCCGCAAGGAGTCGGTTGGAGAGGGCGACATCCTCCGCCGCGAGCCAGTCGACGAAGGCGCGATCGAGCCTGACGAGGCCGTCGCGCGCATGGAGATCGGCGAAGGTCACGCCGAAGGACAGGGTCAGGTCGGACATGGGCTCAGCTCAGCTTGCGCAGGAGTTCGACGAAGACCGCGCGTTCGGCCGGCGCGAGCGGCTCCAGAGTGGCGCGGGTGATGTCGCGCGCGCGGGCGATCGCGTCGCGGGCGATCCGCGCCCCGGCGACGGTCAGGCTCAGGACCATCACCCGGCGGTCGGCGGGGTCCGGGCGGCGTTCGACGAGGCCACGTGCCACGAGGCGCTGCACGACGCCCTGGATGGTCGCCGGATCCATGGCCGTCTGCCGACCAAGCAGGTTCTGTGTCGTCTCGCCGAACTCGCGAATGCGGGCCAGGGCAGCGAACTGCGTCGGCGTGAGGTCGAGCGTCCCCATGATCTCCTGGAACAGCGCGGTGTGGCGCTGATGTGCGCGACGCAGCAGATGTCCGGCCTGGTCCTCGAGGCGATAGGCGACCCCATCGGCGCCAGCGACCGCGCCAGTCGCGGCGGCGGACGCCGAGGTGGAGGCCGGAGCCTGGGTACGCAGGGTCTGCGATGGCGGTGGCACGGGCGCAACCTCGCCGGAAGATCGTTCGTATGCGAACAATTAGCGGCAGGGCGGCTTTGCGGTCAAGGCGACTTGCGCGCCCCCTGCCCCGGGACTATGTCGCATGCCCGCATGACAACGTCGATCGATGCTTTGCGCCCCGTCCGCCTGTGGCTCGTCCTCTGCGCCGCGATGATCTTCGCGATGGTGGTGATCGGCGGCGTCACGCGTCTGACCGAATCGGGACTGTCGATCACCGAATGGCGGCCTGTCACCGGCACGCTGCCGCCTCTCAGCCTGGCCGAATGGGAGGCCGAGTTCGCGAAGTACAGGCGCATTCCCGAGTTCCGCGAGAAGAACGCCTCCATGACGCTCGCGGAGTTCAAGACCATCTTCTGGTGGGAATACGTGCATCGCCTGTGGGGACGCCTGATCGGTCTCGTCTTCGCGCTGCCGCTGGTCTGGTTCGCCGTCACCGGCCGCGTGCGCGGGACGCTGCTCTGGAAACTCGTCGGTCTGCTCGCACTTGGCGGATTGCAGGGTGCGATCGGCTGGTGGATGGTCGCCTCCGGCCTCGTCGATCGTACCGATGTCAGCCCCTACCGGCTTGCCGTACATCTTTCCCTCGCGCTCGTGATCTACGCGCTGATCGTCAATCTCGCGCTCGACCTGGGAGGCGGAAACGGCGATGCCCGCCCCGGCGGACCGGCGCGGCGGTTCGGACGCACCGTCCTCGGCGCGGTCGGCATCACGATCGTTGCAGGAGCCTTCGTCGCGGGCACCGACGCCGGAATTGTCTACAACACCTATCCGCTGATGGACGGGCGCTTCGTTCCGGCCGGGTATGGCGATCTGTCGCCCTGGTGGACGAACCTCTTCGAGAACGTCGCCGCCGTGCAGTTCAACCACCGCTGGCTGGCAATCCTCACGCTAGGGCTCGTCGTCGGCTATGTCGGATGGGTGCACGCGCGGCTCGCGGACCGACCCGCACGGCGCCTTGCCTCCTGGCTTGGCCTGTCGGTCCTCGCCCAGGTCGGGCTCGGCATCCTGGCGCTGCTGCATGCGGTCCCGGTCGCGCTCGGCGCGGCGCACCAGGCGGGCGCGGTCATTGTCCTGACGCTGGCCCTGGCGACCCATCGGGCGGCTCAACGCAGCGCGCACAGCGTCCGGTGAGTTCCACGACGCGGGTTTCGATCGCAAATCCGGCTGCCACCGCCACCGCCTCGAGCGACAGCGCGACCCGGCGGTCACCGAGTTCCACCGCCGTTCCGCATCGGCGGCAGATCATGAACTGCACGTCGTGCGGACGACCCGGGGCGCGGCAGCCGACATAGGCGTTGAGGGACTCGATGCGATGCACGAGGCCCTGCTGCTGGAGGAAGTCGAGGGTGCGGTAGACGGTCGGCGGGGCGATCTTGCGTCCGGTCTGGGTCTGCATCGCCGCAAGGATGTCGTAGGCGCCGGTCGGACGATGTCCGCCCCAGACCAGCTCGAGGACCTGCCGGCGGAGCGCAGTCAGCTTTTCGCCGCGCGCCACGCAGATCGCCTCGGCCGACTCCAGGGCGCTCGCGACACAATGACCATGGTCGTGATGCGGGTCCGGAAAACCCTCCACCATATCGCCGCCTGGCTGCGCCATCGCGCCCATCCGCCCCTACTCAGAACCGCGGCGCCGCATCACGCTCGGGACGTGTCGCCGCAAGACCGCACCCGCAGAACGGGCAAGTCATCTCACGCACCCGATCGATCGCCGCTGCGTCACCGGTGCCAGCCTCGCCATCCAGCTCGGCGAGGAATTGCGCGACCATCCGCTCATGGGCGTTGCGCGTCTCGCAGGCGCCGATCAGGGCCTGGACGCGGGGCGTGGCTTCTTCCTCCACGATGCGGAAGGCGAAGGCAGCCGGCGACGCCGCAAGCGCGGCGGCGGGAGCGGCGATCAAACCGAGACGAAAGGCCTGACGTCTGGACAGCATCCTGCGACCCTCCGAATTGAGGACACGAGTATAGCGCCGCGACCTGCACCACGCCACCGACGCAGTGCTTGCCCCGGAGACACGCCCCCCTAACTCGTGGGGTCAACAGGCTTCAGGGAGGCCCACATGCCAGCGCCCATCCTCGTCATCGGCGGCACCACCGGGATCGGCGCCGCGCTCGCGCGACGGCTCGCCGCTGACGGCGCCTCCCTCCACCTGATGGGCCGCGACCGGGATCGGCTCGGCGCGATGGCGAGCGAGCTGGGATGCGCGACGACGAGCGTCGACGCGGCCGACCCCGACGCCCTGACGCGTGCCGTCGCCGACGCCGCGCGCGATGGCCTCGGCGGCCTCGCCTATTGCGTCGGCTCGATCGTGCTGAAGCCCCTCGCCCAGGTCACGGCCGCCGACATGGCGACGGCCTTCGCGCTCAACACGATCGGCCCCGCGATGGCGGTCAAGGCGGCCGCGGCCAGCCTCGCTTCCGGATCCGGCATCGTCCTGTTCTCGACCGTCGCCGCCCGCCAGGGCTTCGCGAACCATGTCGCGATCGCCGCCGCGAAGGGTGGGGTCGAGGCGCTCACGCTGTCCCTGGCCGCCGAACTCGCGCCGCGCCTGCGCGTCAACTGCATCGCACCGAGCCTGACGCGAACGCCGCTCGCCGCGCGGCTCACGGGCAATGACGCGATGGCCAAGGCGATCGCCGGGCTGCATCCGATCGCGCGGCTGGGCGAGCCGGAGGATGCGGCCGCCCTCGCGGCCTTCCTCCTCTCCGCGAATGCCGGATGGATCACCGGGCAGGTCATCGGCGTCGATGGCGGCAGATCGACCCTGCGTACCAAAGGCTGAGATCGCGACGCGCATGACGACGCTGCGCCTGGTCCTCGGCGACCAGCTCTCGCCTGATCTCTCGTCCCTGCGCGACATCGACCGCACGCGGGACACGGTTCTGATGTGCGAGGTCGCGGACGAAACGACCTACGTGCCGCACCACAAGAAGAAGATCGCCTTCATCCTGGCGGCGATGCGGCACTTCGCGCAGGAGCTGCGCGCGGGTGGCGTCGCGGTCGATTACATCGGCCTCGACGATCCCGGCAATACCGGCAGCTTCGCGGGCGAACTCGCCCGTGCGGTCCAGCGCCACAGGCCGGAGCGCATCGTGGTCACCGAACCCGGGGAATGGCGGGTCCAAGCGGACATGGAGGGATGGTCAGCGGCACTCGGCATCCCGGTCGAGATCCGCGAGGACACCCGGTTCTTCTGTTCGCGCGCGCGTTTCGCGCGCTGGACGGAGGGACGCCGCAGCCTGCGCATGGAGTTCTTCTACCGCGAGATGCGTCGCGAGCACGGGATCCTGCTCGATGCGGCGGGCGAGCCGGTCGGGGGGGCCTGGAATTTCGATCGCGACAACCGCAAGCCGCTGCCGGCCGACGCGCAACCGCCCGAGCGCGTCGCCTTCCCGCCCGACGCGACGACGCACGCGGTTCTGGATCTCGTCGCGACGCGTTTCGCGACGCATTTCGGTGATCTGCTGCCCTTCGGATTCGCCGTCACGCGCGCGGATGCCGAGCAGGCCTGCGCGCATTTCATGCGCGTCTGCCTGCCGCATTTCGGCGACCATCAGGACGCCATGAAGACCGGCGCGCCGTTCCTGTGGCATGCCGTCATCTCGCCCTACCTCAATGTCGGCTTGCTCGACCCGCGCACCGTCGTGCGCGCGGCCGAGGCGGAATACGCCGCCGGACGCGCGCCCATCAACGCGGTCGAGGGCTTCGTGCGTCAGATCCTGGGCTGGCGGGAATTCGTGCGCGGGATCTACTGGCACCGGATGCCCGATTATGCTTCGACCAACGCGCTGGGCGCGACCCGTCCCCTGCCCGGCTTCTACTGGACCGGCGACACGCGGATGAACTGCCTCTCCCAGGTGGTCGGCGAGACGCGCGCCAATGCCTATGCCCACCATATCCAGCGCCTCATGGTGACCGGGAATTTCGCGCTGCTCGCCGGGATCGCCCCGGCAGAGATCGAGGCGTGGTATCTTGCCGTCTATGCCGACGCCTTCGACTGGGTGGAACTGCCCAATACGCACGGGATGGTCCTCTTCGCAGATGGCGGCTACCTCGCGTCCAAGCCCTACGCAGCAAGCGGCAAATACATCGATCGCATGTCCGATTATTGCGATGGCTGCGCCTACGATCCCGCCCGCAGCGACGGCGAGAGCGCCTGTCCCCTCAACTATCTCTACTGGAACTTCCTGATGGAGAACGAACCCAGGCTGGCGGGCAATCCGCGCATGGCGATGCCGTACCGGACCCTCGCAGGTTTCGCGCCCGAACGCCGCGCACGCCTGCGTGCCGACGCCGCGCGCTTCCTCGAAGCGCTGTCGTGACCGTCGCCTGGATCACCGGCGCCTCGTCCGGCATCGGCGAGGCGCTCGCCCGACGCCTCGCCCGGGACGGACGGCGTGTCGCGGTATCCGCGCGCGGAGCGACCGCGCTCGAGGCCCTCGCAGCCACCGATCCCGCGCATATCGTCCCGGTTGCACTGGATGTGACCGACGCAGCCGCCTGCGCGGCCGCCGTCGCGGAGATCGAGGCGCGATGCGGCGAGATCGACCTCGCCGTCCTCAACGCCGGCACCCACCACCCGATGTCGGCCGACGATTTCTCCGCCGCGACGCTGCGACGCCTGCTCGACATCAATCTCCTCGGCGTCGCGCATTGCCTCGAGCCGCTGCTCGCGCGCATGGCCGCGCGCCGTCGCGGCCATATCGCGCTGGTCGCGTCGGTCGCCGGCTATGGCGGCCTGCCGACGGCCGCGGCCTATGGCCCGAGCAAGGCGGCCCTGATCAACATGGCGGAGTCCCTGAAGCTCGATTGCGACCGCCTGGGCATCAAGCTCCAGCTCGTCGATCCCGGCTTCGTGAAGACCCCGCTGACCGACCGGAACGAGTTCCCGATGCCGTTCCTGATGCCGGTCGAGGCCGCGGTCGATGCCCTGATCGCGGGCCTCGCGACGCAGCGATTCGAGATCGTCTTTCCGCGGCGCTTCGCCGTGCTGCTCAAGCTCCTGAACATGCTCCCCTACGACGCCTATTTCGCGCTAGTGCGCAGGATGACCGGCAAATGACGGACCGCGCCGAAATGCTTGCCGCCTATGGGCGGTATTTCGAAGACCTGACGCCCGACACGTTGCCCGAGATCGCGCGGATCGCGACGTCGGACATGCGGTTCCGCGACCCGTTCAACGACGTGCGCGGGATCGACGACGTGATCCGGCTGCTCGGCACGATGTACGCGCATGGCACGCCGCGCTTCGAGATCCTCGACCGGGCGCTCGGCCAGTCGGCCGGCTACATCCTCTGGCGCTTCACCAACGATCCGGGCCGTGGCCGCGCTCCGTTCGTCATCACGGGCATGAGCGAAATCCACTTCGCCGCCGACGGCCGGATCAGCGAGCACATCGATCATTGGGATTCGGGCGGCCAGTTCTACGAGCGCATCCCGGTTCTTGGCTGGCTGATCCGCCTCGTCCGGCGGCGGCTCGAGTTGCGCTGAGCGCTCAGCCGCGCCCCAGGACATCGCGATAGACCGACAGCGTCCGCGCCACGCAGGCCGGCCAGCGCAGGGCTGCCGCACGCTCCAGTCCGGCAGAAACCATCCGCACACGCAGATCCGTGTCCGAGAGGACGCGCCGGATCGCCGCGCCCAGCGCCGCGGATTTGTCGGGGTCGACATAGAGCGCGGCTTCGCCCGCGATCTCGGGAATGCTTCCCGCGCGGCTGGCGATGACCGGGACGCCGCACGCCATGGCCTCGAGCGGCGGAAACCCGAACCCCTCGCCGCGCGACGGAAAGATGAGCAGCGCAGCCTCGCGGTAGAGGTCCGGCATGCGCGCATCCGGCACCACGCCGAGAAACTCGATCCGCATCCGCACGCGCTCCGGCAGCGCCGCGAGGGTCGCCGCGTCGGTGGCACCGAGGCTTTCCGCGCTGCCGGTAAGGCGCAGCGGCAAGTCAGGATCCGCCGCGGCGTAGCCCGCGAAGACGCCGGCCAGATTCTTGCGCGCCTCGCGTCCACCGACATAGAGGAGATGGCGGGGTGCCGACAGCATCTGCGGGGGCGCGAAGCGATCCTCGACGCCCTCATGGATCACGACGCTCTTGCCAAGGAAGAACGGCGCATGGCGGCGCAGCGCGGCGCGCGTGGCCTGGGACACGGCGACGATCCGCCGTGCCCGCCAGAGGGCGACATACTGGCTCGCGAGGAAGCCGAGGCGCTGCGTGCGGTCGCCGAACTGCCCGGGCAAGTCGAGCGGCAGCAGATCGTGAAGCGTCAGCACCGTGGGCCATGCACCGCGCCAGGGGATGCCATGGTTCCACGTGGCATGGAAAAGATCGGGGCGGCAGCGTGCCAGGATGCGCGAGAGGTCGCGCTGCTCCCAGGCGAGGCGCGCGCGATGCCCCGCCGCGGCCGGTGTCCAGCCCGTCTCCACGACCTCCACACCCGGCATGGACGCAAGCGCCGGATGCAGGTCCACTCCCGCGAGCGCCAGCACGCCGATTTCGCCGCTCGCGGCGAGCCCCTCGACGAGATTGACGACATAGCGCCCCACGCCGCTCATGCGCGCCGTCGCCGCCCGGCAATCGACCGCGACCCGGGGCCTCATGCGCACGCCCCGTCGTCCGCGCGGGCGAGATCCGCCGCGATCCGGCGGGCCAGCACCTCGGGCCGCCGCGACGCAGCCGCGCGTGCAAGCGCGACGCGCATCGCCGCATGGCGCGCCGTGCCCCGCGCGGCGAGCGCGGCCCTGATCGCCGCCTCGCGGCCATTCCCATCGGCGTAGAGGAACCCGATCTCGCCATGCTCGGCCGCGATACCCGAGACGAGCGGCATGTCCGGCGCGATCACGGGAATGGCGAAGGCGAGCGCGTCCATCAGCACCCCGCTGGCCACGGCCCGGTAATGCCCGGGGTCATGGAACAGACACACATAGTCGAGCCGGGAAACGTGCCGTTCGTAATCCGGCCGCGGCCAGAAGTCCTCCCGCGGCCACGTCGCAAGCGACGCGCGGTCACCTGCCGCAAGCACGCCATCGCCCGGCTTGCGGTGCCCGATCGCATGGAATTCGGCACTGGACGAAAACGTCCGGGCCGCAGCGAGGAAATGCGCGAAGCCCTTGTCGTCGCTCGCCCAGCCGAGGAAGCCGAGCCTGGGCCGGCCATCCATGCCCTGCGCCACCGGCGGCGGCACGTGGCGCTCCGGCAAGGGATGCGGCCAAAGCAACGCTGACGACGCGAGGTCGGGGAACCGCGCGACGAAGGCGTCGCGGATCCCCGGTTCCACCAGCACCAGACGGTGGCCGACCCCCAGCGCGGCGCGCAGGGCGGCCTCGAAATCGACGCGCCGCAGGATGGGGTTCCGCCGCCGCGGTGACCAGAGCCGCGCCAGGATCGAATGACAGATCGCAAAGACCTGGCCGCGCGCGACGAGGCCGCACGCCGTCAGAACTCCCAGCGTGAGCAGCGTCGCGCGCGTGGTCGTCAGTACGATCAGGCGATCGCCCGGACCCAGCCGCCGCGAACGCAGCAACGCGCAGACGCCGCGATCGACGACACGCGCGCGATTGCCATGCCCCGCCTCCGCGAGCGGGCCGCCGCCCAGCCGGGCAACAGCGACACCGGGCAGGGCCGCGAGCACGGATGCGCGATGCCGCGGCTCGGCGTGAAACTCGACGTCCCGCCCCGGCGCGGCGGCGAGGACGGCCGCCAGCAATCCGGCGTTGAACGGGACGTGCTCGTCGCCCTCGACGTCGGTATCGAGCACGAGGATCCGATGGCTCATCGCCGCCTGCCGATGTCGCGCAGCATTCCGGCCAGCAGAACCACTGTCGCGCCGCGATCCGTGGCGGCCAGCACGCAGGCATATGTCGCCACGCCCGCCGGAACCAGGACCGCCAGCATCTGGGCATCCGGCCAGTCCGGCGGCAACATGACGAGGCGCAGCGCCGTGACCGCTGCCGCCATGGCGGCGGCGGCGGCGAGACTCGCGCCACAGGCGGAGACGATGTCCCGCCACGACACCCCCAGGGGCCGACGCGCGCGATCGACGGCGAAGGCGAGGCCGATCGTCCCGCAGCCGACCATGCCGAACGCGGCCATCGCGAGGCCGTGCGGCGCACCCAGGGCAAGCCCGACGATCGCGGCGACGCCGATCGTCACCGTCGCCCGATTGACCAGCGCGGCGTTGCCGAGGCCCTGATGCGGCAGGATCAGACAGTATTGCAGCAGCTTGAACGGCATGAAGGCCCCGAACAGGATCGCGACAGGCACCGCGCCGCTCCATTGCCCGCCCAGCACGGCCGGTACCGCGTGCGGCGCCACCGCCGCGAGGCCCCAGTAGACGGGCAGGAACAGCGCGGACAGGACGCGCAGGCTCAGCAACGCGTACCGGCGGATCGCCGCGACATCCCCGCCAAGGCGCGCATAGGCCGGAAAGCCGACACGGTTGACGATCGGCATGACCTTGCCGAGCGGCACGTTGACGAGTTCGCGGCATGTCCGCCAGGCGCCGAGACCCGCCGTGCCGAGGAGCCGGCCGAGCAGCAGCGTCTCGACGGCATCGAGGGTCTGGGTCACCAACGTGCCGAACGTCACATGGGCGCCATAACGGGCATCCTCGCGCAGCAGGCGCCCGAGGCGGAAACTCGGCCGCGGCGGGCCTCCTGCGGCGAGCAGAAGCAGGCATTGCGCCGTCGCGGCGCAACAACTGCCGGCCACCAGGGCCCAGACGCCAGCGCCGGCAAGCGCGCACAGGACGGTCAACGCGGCCGCCATGACCCCGCCGGCGAGTTCGAACATCGCAACGAGGCGGAACTCGAGCCGACGCTCGAGCCGCGACTGGAGGAGCGCGGTCACGCAGTTCGGGCCGAAGACGCCGATGGCCAGCGCGAGCCCGACCGTCCACACACGCGGCTCCTCGTAGCCATGGGCGATCAGCGCGAGGGCGGCGACGACGCCGAGGAAGGCCGGTACCGCAAGGACGATGGCAAGCCCCGCGATCTCCGCGGCGCGCGCGTCGCCCAGCTCCGGCCGCTGGATGGTGAGCGACATCGGCGCGACCACGACCAGCGCGGCGAAGAAGGTGGTCGGCGCGATGCACAGCGCGAAGAGACCGTAATCGGCGGGCACCAGAAGGCGCACGACGACCAGGGTCGAGAGCAGCGACAGCGCCTGCGCGGAGAGCCGGCCAAGCGCGGTCCAGCGCAGCGCCGGGATGACCGCGGCGCGCATCACGGCCTCGTCGCGACGACGACCGGCCGGCGCGCGGCGGGCGGCTCGAGCGCGTGGCGCACCAGCAGATGAAGCGCGGCAGCGACGACGGCGAGGAACCACCAGCCGTCGTAGAAGGCGAAGGAGATGAAGAAGCTGCCGACCAGATAGCCGACCAGCGACACCTGCAGCAATCCGGCAAGGTCGCGGGCCCAGCGCCACTCCGCCAGGTCACGCGTGCGCGCCCGGACGGCCGCGAGATAACGCGCCGTCGCCACGATGATCGCGAGGTGGCAGAGGAAGGCGAACACCCCCGCCTCCACCAGCACCTCCAGATACGAATTATGGACCGCGCGCGGGATCACCGTCGGATCGACCCGGTGAACGACCTGCGGCAGGGCGGTGGCCTGGAAACCGATCCCGGTCAGCGGATGCTGGCTGGCGAGGATCAGCGAGACGCGCCAGATCGCGAGACGCCCCATCGCCGAACTGTCCTGGCGGAAATCGTCGATCGAACCGAACCGCGCCCAGAGCGCGTCAGGGGCGAAAGCAAGTGCCACCGCACCGAAGACGGCAAGGACGGCGAGCGTCGCGAGACGATGCGGCGAGCGGAGCCAGAGCAGCCCCATCATCGCCACCAGCGCCAGCGCACCGCCGCGCGAATAGGTGAAGAGCGCGCCGACGAGCACGAAGAACGCGAAGATCCAGCATCCGATACGCACCACGCGCAGCGCGCTGTGGATCGCGAGATAGACGATCAGCGGAATCGCCATCACCAGCGCGACCGCGAGATGGTTGTTGTCGCCGATGATCGTGCCCTCGGCACCGCTCACCCGGTAGGCGCCGCCGGTCGCGAAGCTGAACAGACCGCCCTTCAGTCCGAAGAAACCGATCGACAGCGCGATGATCCACACGAAGCCATGGATACGCAGCCGCGTGCGCAGCATGGCGAGCGTGACGAGCGCGAGGAGCAGCCCCTTCCAGATCGTGTCCCAGCGCGCGAAGCTCAGCGCGCGGTCGTAGGATCCGGCATAGGCGATCCCGCAGATCAGGATCATCGCGACCATCGCCCAGGACGTCGCCGTCGAGGGCGGCAGGCGCCGCTCGCGCGACAGCGCGAAGGAGCCGAGGGTCAGCACGGCGATCAGCGCCGCGTAGCTGAACGGCACGAAGCCATAGGTCAGCGTCTGCGGGTACATCAGCGACACCCACGCCCAGAGCATCGCCCCGGCGAACGGCGTCAGAAGCACCAGCGGCAGATAGCTGGCGTAGATCAGGACGAAGAGATAGGCGCGCATCGGTCGACCGGCGCCGCGTGCCGGGCGCGCGACGCGCCTAACCCGTCCGCCCCCGCCCGGCGACCTTCTCCGCCGACGTCGCGTCGCGCATCGCCAGGAGCCCCCAGCTTCCGCGCGCGTCGCCGCGCCGCTCGCTGACGATCACCCAGACAAGCACGTAGCCGATGGCGAGGCAGAACAGCAGGAAGGCGAGCGTGTCCATCGTCTGCAGATCCTCCGTTCGGTCCCGGCGCGGTGATGCGCGCAGCGGGGCCGTGGGAGGATCATGACACCGTATCGAGCGGCCGGACATCGACCCCGGCCTGTTCAAGGGTCTTACGCAATTCGGACGCCATCGCGACCGCGGCAGGATTGTCGCCATGGACGCATACCGTGTCGGCGACCACGGGGACACGCTTGCCGGTGACCGAGATCACGACGCCGTCCTGCACCATGCGCAGGACATTCCGCGCGGCGAGCTGCGCATCGTGGATCACCGCTCCGGGAAGCTTGCGGCTGACCAGCATGCCGCGGTCGTCATAGGCGCGATCGGCGAAGACCTCGCGCGCGATACGCAGTCCCGCCTTCTCGCCGGCACGCTCGAGGCTGCCACCCGGCATCACCATCAAGATCAGCTCCGGATCGATCGCCTTGACGGTGCGCGCGATCGTCGCGGCGAGCGCGTCATCCTCCTGCGCGGCGTTGCCCAGCGTCCCGTGCGGCTTCACATGCGCAATCCGGTGCCCCACATAGGCCGCCATCCCGACGATCGCGCCGACCTGGTAGACGATCATCTTCTCGATGTCGGCCGGATCCTCGCCGACGAAGCGCCGGCGTCCGAAGCCCCAGGGATCGAGATAGCTGGGGTGTGCGCCGACGTTCACGCCCTTCTCGCGCGCGATCGCCAGCGTCCGATGCATCACCAGCGGATCTCCGCCATGGAAGCCGCAGGCGACGTTCGCGGACGTGACGATGCCGAGCATCGCCGCATCGTCACCCATCGTGTAGGCTCCCCAGCTCTCGCCCATGTCGCAATTCAGATCCACGCGCGCCATATTCGCCTCTCCATGTTCGAAGTCCCCACCCTAGCCAAGGACCAGGGCGCCACGCCACCGCATCGCTCGGCGCGCACATCCGCTCGCACGCGAGCAGACCTGGGCGCAAGAGCGCAAGAAGACAGGAGATGATCGCCATGCGCGAGATCGCCGACGGCCTGAGGTTCCCGGAAGGACCGATCGCCATGCCAGACGGCTCGGTCATCCTCGTCGAGATCGCCGCCGAGCGTCTGACCCGCGTGATGCCCGATGGGCGGAAGCTGCTGGTCGCCCGCATGCCGGGTGGCCCCAACGGCGCGGCGCTCGGCCCCGACGGCATGATCTATGTCTGCAACAATGGCGGTTTCGAGTGGGTCCAGGACCCCGTCCACGGCCTGCGGCCGCGCTATCAGGCGCCGGCGTATTCGGGTGGGCGCATCGAGCGCGTCGATCCCGACACCGGGCGGATCGAGACGCTCTACACCGGCACGGAGCATGGGCCGTTGCGCGGACCGAACGACATCGTGTTCGACGGCGCTGGCGGATTCTGGTTCACCGATCTCGGCAAGGCGCGCGCGCGCGACCGCGACCAGGGCGGGATCTACTACGCGCGCGCCGATGGCAGCCTGATCCGCGAGGTCGTCCATCCGATCCTGACGCCCAACGGCATCGGCCTGTCGCCGGACGACACGGTCGTCTACGTGGCAGAGACCGAAGGCGGGCGGCTCTGGGCCTTCGACATCGTCGGGCCGGGCGAGATCGCGCGGGCGCCCTGGCCCAGCCCCCATGGCGGCCGCTTCGTCGGCGCGATGGGCGTCTATCAGCGCTTCGATTCCCTCGCCGTGGAAGCGTGCGGCAATGTCTGCGTCGCCACGCTCGCCAATCCCTGCATCACCGTGATCGCCCCCGACGGGCGCATCGTCGAGCAGGTGCCGACCGACGACCTGCATACGACCAACATCTGCTTCGGCGGCCCGGATCTTCGCACCGCCTTCGTCACGCTCTCGAATTCGGGGCGCCTCGTCGCGATCGACTGGCCGCGACCCGGCCTGCCGCTTCACTGGCTCAATCGCCGGCCATGACCTGGGTTCCCCGCATCAGGCCGTCAGGCGACAGCGCGCTGGTCGTCGAGTTCGAGGAACGCATCGACCCCGCAGTGAGCGCGCGCGTGCTCGATCTCGACCGCGGCCTCGCCGCCGCGCCGCCCGAAGGCGTTCTGGAAACGCTGCCGACCTATCGCACCCTGCTGGTCCGCTTCGACCCCTTGCGCACGGACGTCGCCGCCCTCGAGGCCGAGTTGCTGAGCCGCGCCGCGCAAGCACGCGGCGACGCCGCGCCGGGTCGTCTGTGGCGGGTTCCCGTGGCCTATGGCGGCGCGCATGGCGAGGATCTCGATTCCGTCGCCCGGGCACGCGACATGACCGCCGCGGAGGTCGTCCGCATCCATAGCGGCACGGTCTACCATGTCTACATGATCGGCTTCGTGCCGGGGTTCACCTATCTCGGCGGTCTCGATCCGCGTCTCCACCTCTCGCGTCGGATCGATCCGCGGCTCAAGGTGCCCGGCGGCACGATCAGCATCGGCGGGCAACAGGCCGCCGTTCAGTCGATCGCCGCGCCGTCGGGCTGGCATCTCCTGGGTCGCACCCCGCTGCGCGTCTTCGACATGCGCCGGGATCCGCCCTTCCTGATCGCGCCGGGCGACCGGGTCGCCTTCACCCCGATCGATCCGGCGACTTACGACCGGCTCGCCGAGCGGGCCGAGCGCGGCGAGATCGTCGCGGAGGTCGAGCCATGAGCCGCGGTGACGACGCACTGGTCGTGGTGGCGGCCGGCCCGCTCTCGACGATCCAGGATGCCGGACGCTGGGGTCATCTGCGCAACGGCGTCCCGCCTGCGGGCGCGATGGACATGATCGCCCTCGCCGCGGCCAACCTGCTGGTCGGCAATGCGCCCGGCGCGGCCGCGGTCGAATTCACCCTCGCGGGCGACACCCTCGAATGCGCCGCCGAGAGTGTGCGCGTCGCGATCGCAGGCGAAGCACCGGCGTTCCTCGGCGACGCGCCGATGGCGCCCTGGCGCAGCTTCACCATGCGCCGCGGCGAGCGTCTGCGGATCGGTGCACTCAAGCGCGGCGCGCGCGGCTATCTCGCGGTCGCGGGCGGCTTCGACACGCCCGCCCCGCTCGGTAGCCGAGCGACGCATCTGCGCTCCGGCCTGGGTGGCGGGGCGCTGCGCACGGGCGACCGCCTCGCTCTCGCCCGCGGCGCCGCACCCACCGGCGGCGAGGTGGCGCTCGATCCCGCCGAGCTTCCCTATCTCGATGGCGCCATCCGCGTGGTGCTCGGGCCGCAGGACGACCGTTTCACCGCGGCCGGTCTCGCGACCTTCCTCTCCGGCACCTACACCGTGACGGCAGACGCCGACCGCATGGGCTATCGCCTGGACGGCCCGGAAATCGAGCATCTCGACGGCTTCAACACGATTTCCGATTCGATCGTCACCGGATCGATCCAGGTGCCCGGGACACGCAAGCCGATCGTGCTGATGGCGGACCGGCAGACCACCGGCGGCTACCCGAAGATCGCGACCACGGCGACGGCCTCTCTGCCGAGCCTGGCGCAACTCAAGCCTGGCGACCGCCTGCGCTTCGTGGCTGTCGACGTCGCGGCCGCACGCGCCTTGCTCGCCGAACAGGTGGCGCGCCTGGGGCGGATCGCGACCAGCCTGCGGCCGGTATCCAGGGATCCGCGCGACCTGCCCAGCGAAACGCTTCTCGCGCACAACCTGATCGACGGGGTCGTCGGCCCCGACGCGTAGAGGCCGGCGATTCGTCCGTCGCCCGCGCTATTGCGCGGCGACGTGCAGCGCGTCCAGCTCGGAACGCCGCGTATCCTCTCGCCGGAAGCTGATCGTCGCCTCCCCGATCGAGAGCCCCCATTTGGAGACCCGCGCGCGGTTGAGCAGCACGCCATCGGACTGAAGGAACATCCAGTCGTCGAAATCGACGGCCCAGCGCGACTCGCCGACCTTGAGGGCGAATGCGTAGCGGAACTGAAAGGCATTGCCGGCAGATCGCCCCTGCGCAACGCCGATCACGCCGTCGGCGTGGCCCTCGTAGACGCCGGGCGCCTTGCGCACCAGACGCCAGATCCGCTTCTCGGTCTCGCCATCGGAGTAGACGAAATCCTCTTCCATCACCAGGCCGGTCTCGCCCTCGCGGCGACCGACGATATCGACGGTGAATTCGCGCCGCAGATTGCCGAAGCGATCCTCGAAGATGCCCCAGGCCCGACTACGCCCATCGAAATAGGCGAAGAGGTCGAATTGCGGCTTGCGGTCTGCGAAATCCTCGATGCGCATCTGCTGACAACCGGAAAGGGTGAGAGCGGCCAGCGCGACGGTGGCCACACGATAGGATCTCATGGTGCTTGTTCGTCGGATGCGCCGCGTTGGATCACCAACGCGAGCGCGGCATGACGTTTTTCGTCGAGCGGAAAGCGCCACATCAGGGCGACCGCCGAGAGCTTGAGCAGGACCGGCCCCCAGGCGTAGAGCGCCGCGAGGGCGAGACCGGCCCCGGGAACCTGCTGCGCGGCGCGCGGTTCGAACCCCGCGGCGTCGAGCAGGGGAAAGGCGAGACCGACGGCAAGTCCCAGCGCAAGTTTCGTCGCCATCCCCCAGACGGCGAAGTAGAGCCCCGCGCGCCCCTCGCCGCCCGCCGCGGTGTCCTCGTCGACGACATCGGCCTGCATCGCCGGAGGCAGGGCGAGATCGGCGCCAAGTCCCAGGCCGGTCACCAGGCAGATCGCGGCAAAACCCAGCGCGGCACCGTGCGGCAGCAGCGGCGCCCAGGCGAAGGCGGCGCAGGTCACGAGCATCGCGACGCACCAGGCACGGTGCTTGCCAAGGCGCCGCGCAAGCGCCAGGGCCAGCGGCACGCCGGCGAGGCCGGCGAGGAAATACACGAGCAGGAACACGCCCTGAAGCGAGGCCAGACCAAGCCGATGCTCGACGTACATGAGGAAGAGCGTCGACGGCAGACCATTGGCGATGCCGTTGAGCAGGTAGGCCGAAAGCAGCCGGCGGAAGGGCCGGTTGCGCGCGAGCACGCGCCAGCCCTCGGCCGTCGCGAGCGGCGCCGATCTGGCGGGGGGTGGTTCCGGCACCACCGCCAGCATCGCGGCGCCGCTGGCGGGCAGCAGCACGAGCGTCAGCACGGCGATCGCGGCGAGCGCGGCGCCCGGCCCGGCCTGACCACCCGCAGCCCCGAAGGCCGCGAGCGCGGCGGGCAGCGCGGCGGCGACGAGGACGCCGACGAGCGCGAAGGCCTCGCGGGTCGCGGCGATGCGGGCGCGCTCCGCGTAATCCGCGCTCAACTCCGCGCCCCATGCCTGGTGGGGGATCTGCATCATCGTCCAGCCGAGATAGACGACGAAACTCCAGATCAGCAGGTGGGCGGGACCGGCGCCCTCGGGCGGGCGGAACAGGAGCCAGGCGCCGACGAGCACGAGCGGAAGCGAGGCGATGATCCAGGGCCGCCGACGTCCAAGCCGCGTGCGCGTCCGGTCGCTGAGGAAGCCGATGAGCGGGTCCGTGATGCCGTCCCAGAGCCGCGCGAGGAGAAGGATTGTCCCGACCACCGTCAGGCCGATCCCCATCTCCTGGGCGTAGAAGCCCGGAAGATGGACGAGCAAGGGCAGGCCAAGCATCGCCGCCGGCAGCGCCGGCAGGCCATAGGCGACGAGGACGAGACGGGGGAGCCGGCCTTGAGGTGCGGAAATCACCTTGCGTATTCGCAGCGGCAGCCCGCCTGGATCAGCGCCTTGACGGATCCCCGCAGGATCCGGCCGCCATCAGCGGCGCACCAGCGCCGCCTGCACGACATCGATCGACCCGGCGCGGAAACCGGCCTCGCAATAAGCCAGGTAGAATTCCCACATCCGCTTGAAGCGATGATCGAACCCCATGGGCTCGAGTTCGTGCCATGCCGCCTGGAAGCGCCTGTTCCACTCGGCGAGCGTGCGCGCGTAATGCTGGCCGTAGAAATCGCTGCGGTCGATCGCCAGTCCCGCGCGTTCGCAATGCTGCGCGAGCGCCGTCATGGAGGGCAGCATGCCGCCGGGGAAGATGTAACGCTGGATGAAGTCCACGCCGCGCCGATAGCTGTCGAACCAGCGATCGGCGATGGTGATGATCTGCAACGCTGCCCGTCCCCCCGGCTCGAGACAGTCGCGGATCTTGCCGAAATAAGTCGGCCAATGACGCTCGCCGACCGCCTCGAACATCTCGATCGAGGCGATCTTGTCGAACCGCCCCTCGACGTCCCGGTAATCGACGAAGCGCGCATCGACACGGTCCGCCAGACCGGCTTTCTGGATGCGGGCCTGCGCGAATTCGAGCTGCTCGCGCGAGACGGTGATCGCCGTGACGCGGGCGCCGAAATCGCGCGCCGCCACCTCCGCGAAACCACCCCAGCCGCAGCCGATCTCGAGCACGCGCTGATCGGGCCCCAGCGCCAGCTTTTCCGCCAGCTTGCGGTACTTCGCCGCCTGCGCGGCCTGGAGATCGGTGTCCTCGTGGTCGAAGACGGCGCTCGAATACGTCATCGAGGGATCGAGCCAGCGGGAATAGAAGTCGTTCCCGAGATCGTAATGGTGGGCGATGTTGCGCCGCGAGCCGCGTCGCGTGTTGTCGTTGTAGCGATGCAGGATGCGGCGCAGCGCGGTGACGGCGCGCGCGCCCATATGCAGCGTCCCGAACTCCTCCTCGTTGACGGCCGCCAGGACCAGCAGCGCCGCGAGATCCGAGGTCTCCCAGTCGCCGTCCATGTACGACGTCCCGAACCCGACCGATCCGCCGAAGATCAGCCGCGATACCATGCGCGGCCGGCGCACGGTCAGGTCGGCAGCGGGGCCGGGCTTTGAACCGGCCACGCGGTAGCTGCGACCATCCGGCATGCGAATGGTCACGCTGCCCGCGGCGATGCGGCCGGCGAGCCCGAGCAGGATCCGCATGCTGTGCGGCAATCCCGCGGTCGCGCCAGGCACACGCGGATCAAGCGGCGTCATCAACTCACTCCTGCGCTCGGAGGTTGGGGTCTGGAGTGGAATTGAACGCCCTTCAACCAGAGTTTCAAGGCCTCCCAATGGATGCCGCCCATGACCTTCAGGGTCAGGACCGGATAGGCCAGGAAGGCCCGCAGGAGCGTCCGGTCGTCCAGGGGGCGTCGGTCGCCGCGATGCGTCGCGACGAGGATCGTCCCGCCGGGGCCGGTCTCGTTGATCGCGATCGACAGCTTTTCGCCGGGCGCGTGGAGCTTGAAGGCATAGCGCGCCTCCATGCCGATGAAGGGCGACACATGGAAGATCTTGTCGCGTGCATGACGAAGCGCCTGTCCGGGAGGCGGCGCGGCATCGACCCGCACGAAATACACGTGCTGGTCCCCGAAGGTGTTCTTGACCTCGTAGAGGATCGCCTTCGGCAGGCCGTCGGCACCCTGGCACCAGTAGATCGACAGCGGATCGAACCCGAAACCGAGGACGCGGGGAAAGCAATGCAGGAAGATCCGGCCGTCGGTGATGTCCACGCCGAACCGCGCGCAGGCCGCCTCGACCCAGGGTCGCAACGGCGTCCCGTCGCGTGGCCCATGGTCGCGGTCGCGCAGGGAGAACACGCCGGAACGGTTATGGGCGAAGAGCCGCAGCCGGCGATCGAGCGCCGGAAGCTCGTCGAGATCGACGAGGATCGAGAAGACCCGATAGACGAAGCGATGCGCCACCGGCCGCAGCCGCCGGTGCATCACCTCGCCGACATAGAGGCAACTGAACGCCATCCGCCGTGGCGTCCTCAGCGATCGGCCACGATGGCGCGCGGCGCGTGCGCGCCGAAGACGCCGGCGAGATCCGGGGCGCCGGCGGCCCAGGGGCGCCGCACGCCGAAACGCTCCGCGACCGCCAGTCCCGCGGACAGACCGTCCTCGTGAAAGCCGTAGCCGCAATAGCTGCCGCAATACCAGACCCGGCGGACGCCCTGGATGGCGGCAAGCGAGGCCTGTGCGCGCAGTGCCCCGCCGTCGAAGCACGGATGGTCATAGGCGATCTCGGCGACCGTCAGATCGCCGCGCGGCGCGCGCAGCGGGTTGAGCGTGACGAAAAGCGGCCAGGCGGGATCGATGCCCTGAAGCAGGTTCATCCAGTAGGTCACCGACAGGGACAGATCGAGCGGATCGCCGGAGCGCCGCTCCGCGAGGTAGTTCCACGCCGCCCAGGCGCCGCGACGCCGCGGCATCAGCGCGGGGTCGCGATGCAGCACGGCGACATTGCGTTGATAGCGGAAGGCGCCGAGGATCGCCGCCTCCGCGGCCGAGGGCGCGTCGAGCATCGCGAGCGCCTCGTCCGCATGCGCCGCGACGATCGCATGGTCGAAGCGCCGCGTCTCGCCATGGCGGTCCGTCACCGTCACGCCCGTGGCGTCCGGCGTGACGCGCGCGACACCGGCCGCGATCCGCGTCTCCGGTCGCGCGGCCTCGAGCAGGTGTCCGACATAGGTACGGCTGCCGCCCACGACGGTGCGCCAGCGCGGACGTCCGGAGAACTCCAGCAAGCCGTGATTGGCGAAGAACTGGACGAAGCTTCGGGCAGGAAAGCCGAGCATCTCGCGAACCGGCACCGACCAGATCGCCGCGCCCATCGGCAGGAGATGATCCTCCACGAAGGCCGGCCCATAACCCTCGAGCGTCAGCCACGACCCGAGCGTCAGATCGACGTCGTCGCCCTCCAGCAGTCGCGGCGCGGTCCGGAAGAAGCGTGCCACGTCGGACAGCATGCGCCAGAAGCGCGGTCGCAGCAGGTTCGATGGCTGGGCCGCGAGCCCCATCAGCGACCCGCCGCTGTACTCGAAGCCGCCGCCGTCGATGCTGACGCCGAAGGACATGTCCGAGGCGCGCGTCGGCACGTCGAGCTGCGCGAACAGTGCCGTCAGATTGGGATAGTTGCGCTCGTTGTAGACGATGAAGCCGGTATCGACCGGCTCGACACGGCCGCCGCAGGGCACATCGACCGTGTTCGAATGACCACCCAGCCGCGCCTCGCGCTCGTAGAGCGTGACGCGATGGCGCCCGGAGAGCAGCCATGTCGCGCCGAGGCCCGAGATGCCAGACCCGATGACGGCGATGTCGAGCGGCGCCGAGTCGGGGGAAAAGGCCGTGCTGGAACCGTCTGCGCTCACGCCGTTCTCCCGCGGATCAGGTCGACTGCTTCAAGGTCGCGAAGGCGGCGAGCGCGCGATCACGGGCCTTGCCGTGATCGACGATCGGCCGCGGATAGGTCCGCCCGAGTTCGATGCCGGCGGCACTTAACGTCGCCGCGTCGGCCTCCCAGGGCCGATGAACAAACTGGGCCGGAAGGCGCGCGAGTTCGGGAACGAACCGCTTCACATACGCGCCGTCCGGATCGAATTTCTCGCCCTGCAGGATCGGATTGAAGACGCGAAAATACGGCGCGGCGTCGGCACCGCAGCCCGCGACCCATTGCCAGCTCGCGGCGTTGTTCGCGAGATCGGCATCGACCAGCGTGTCCCAGAACCAGGCCTTCCCGAGTTGCCAGGGCAGCATGAGGTCCTTCACGAGGAAGGATCCGGCGATCATGCGCACGCGGTTATGCATCCATCCCGTCTGCCAGAGTTCCCGCATCCCGGCATCGACGATCGGGAAGCCGGTACGCCCACGCCGCCATGCGTCGAGGCCGGCGGGATCCTCGCCCCAGGGGAAGGCGTCGAAGGACGACCGCCAGTTGCGCTCGGGCAGGTCCGGGAAGTGGAAGAGCAGATGGTAGGCGAATTCCCGCCACAGCAATTCGCTCACGAAATGGTCAGGTCCGCCGCCGTCGCGCGCACGCGCGGCGTACCAGAGCTGGCGTGGCGAGATCTCGCCGAAATGCAGATACGGACTGAGACGCGAGGTCGCCTCGATGTCCGGACGATTGCGCTGCTCCTTGTAGTCCGTGATCGCCGCGTCGACGAAACGCTCCAGCCGGATTTGGGCCGCGGCCTCGCCGGGCACCCAGGCAGCACGCAATCCACCGGCCCAGTCGGGCCGGGTCGGCAGAAGGCCTAATTCCGCGAGATCGAGGCTCCGCGGCGGCGCAGCAGGCGCGCGGAGGGTCGTCGGCGACGGCACCGGGCGGGGCGGCGGATCGGCGGCCCGGCACGCCTTCCCGAAGGGCGTGTAGACCTTGAACGGCTGCCCGCCCTGGGTCGCGATCGTCCAGGGCTCGAAGAGCAGGCTCGCGTTGAAGCTGCGCGCCAGGATTCCACGCGCCTCGAGGCCGGACTTGATCGCCTCGTCCCGGGCGCGGATCGCCGGCTCGTAGCAACGATTCCAGAACACGCCCGCGGCGCCGGTCTCGGCGATCAGCGCGTCGAGTTCCTCGGCGGCGCGGCCGCGGCGCAGGACCAGCGGCGCACCCCGCGCGCGCAGATCGGCGCCGAGCGCGGCGAGCGAATGGTGGAGCCACCAGCGCGACGCGCCGCCTCGGCGCCAGACGCCCGCACCCTCGTCGTCGAGGATATGGACGGGAACGATGGGGGCTCCGGTCGCCACGGCCGCGCTGAGCGCGGGGTTGTCGGCGAGGCGGAGATCCTGGCGGAACCAGACGATCAGCGGCGATGGGGCGGACATGGGATGGTGCGGCGGGGCTCTCGGATCGGTCTCGGGAACGGCGCGGGCCGCTGCATCCCCGGTTCTTTTACGTCAATCGTGATCGATACGCACGCATGGCGGGGAAGGATCACTTCGTCGGCTTCGCCAGTTGACGCCGCGTCACCAGATGCAGTCGCTCGCGCCCGAGCATCAGGGCACGGAACCCCGCCGGACCGAAGAGGCCGGAAATCGCCGGATCGAGACAATCCAGGCCACCGGCGAAGGCCCCGAAGGCCGGCATGATCATGCGCGCGCCGTCCGTCACGAAGCACGCGGCGGTGACGCGACCGGCGCGCGTCGCGACGCTGGCCTTGGGATGGAGATGACCGCAGATCTCCCCGGTCGCGGGCGCCGAACCCGGCAGATGCGCGAGCCGCAAGCCGCCGGCGATGTCCAGCGTCGAGACGACGGCACCGCCAAGGCCGGCAGGTATCTCGCGGTCGTGATTGCCGGCGATCCAGGTCCAGTCCTGGCTCGACACCATCCGCCGCAGCAGGTCGCGATCGCCGGGATCCAGGCGCGCGCCGGCGTCGACGTCATGGAAGCTGTCGCCGAGGCAGACGACGTGGCGCGGCCGGAAGCGTCGTATCGCCCGCGTCAGCCGGTCGAGCGTCGCCCGCGTGTCGTAGGGCGGCAGGAACTGGCCGCGACGCGCGAAATGCGATCCCTTTTCGAGGTGCAGGTCCGCGACGATCAGGGTGCCCGTATCGGGCTGGAACAACGCGCCCGACACGTCGGCAAGGACGGCGACACCGGCGATCCGCAGGGCCGCGGTCACGATCCGCCTCGTGCACGGGCGCGACGGGGCGTCTGCGTTGCGATCGGGCTTGCGGGTCGTGTCATCGGAAAACGTCCACGCGGGTCCTTAACCCGCCGCCGCCGCCGGGACAATGGATCCGCGGCGTCAGATGAGGCGGCCCTGCGCCGGGGGTGACATCTCGCCCGGGGCCATCGCCTCGTCGATGAGGGATCGCGTGGCCTCGTCGAGCAATTCGTCGATCGCGTCGCCACGGACCGATTCGCGGCCGATCTCGAGCAGGACCGGGACCGCCAGCGGCGAGACGCGATCGAGCCGCTCGACATCGATTCGTCCCCGGATGCGGGCCAGGAAGGCACCGAGCCGCGCGACATCGGTCATGCCCGCGGCGGCATCGGCGCGTGTCGCCCGCAGCAGGACATGGTCCGGTTCGTGACGCCGCAGGACGTCGTAGATGAGATCGGCGCTGAAGGTGACCTGACGGCCGCTTTTCTCGGCGCCGGGATGGCGGCGCTGGATCAGACCGGCAATGATCGCAACATTCCGGAAGCTGCGGCGCAGCATCGAGGATTCGGCCATCCATTCCTCGAGATCGTCGCCAAGCATGTCCTCCGCGAAGAGGTCCGCGACGCCGCGCGGCGGCCGCAGGCTCCATACCGCGATCACGTAGTCGGTGGCGACGAAGCCGAGCGGCCGCAGCCCCGCGCGCTCCATGCGCCGCGTCAGCAGCATCCCGAGCGTCTGGTGCGCGTAACGCCCTTCGAAGCAGTAGGCGACCAGGAAGAACTTTCCGCCGCGCGGAAAGATCTCGACCAGCAGGCCATCGGGGCGCGGCACGACCGAGACCGCGCGCTGCACGCGAAGCCAGTCACGGACCGTCGGCGGCAGCGCGTCCCAGCGCCCGGGATCCGCAAGCAGGGCGCGCACGCGCACGGCGAGTTCCGTCGTCAGGGGCAGGCGTCCACCCTCGTAGACCGGCACCTTGGGCTCGCCGTCGCGGACCGCGACGACGTCGACGACGGTCTCGCGCATGCCCTCGAACCGCAGCAACTGCCCACCGAACATGAAGGTGTCGCCGATCTCCAGGCCCTGGACGAACCATTCCTCGACCTCGCCAAGCTTGCGACGACGATTGAGCACGAGCGAGACCATCGGCGCCTCCACGATGGTGCCGACATTGAGCCGGTACTGCCGCGCGACATGGGGCCCGACGATCCGCCAGGTTCCGTCGCTGGCGCGGAACAGGCGGCGAAAGCGATCATAGCCGCTCAGGGCGTAGCCGCCGGTCGCGACGAAGGCGAGGACATCGTCGAAATCGCGCCGCTCCAGCGCGGCATATGGCGCGGCACCGCGAACCTCCGCGAAGAGGGCGTCGGGATCCACCGGCCCGTGGCAGGCGCAGCCCAGGACATGCTGCGCCAGCACGTCGAGCCCGCCAGGCCGGACCCGCGGGGCATCGATCTCGCCCGCCGCGATGGCCTCGATCGCGGCCTCGCATTCGAGCAGTTCGAAACGGTTGGCGGGCACCAGCAGCGCGCGGCTCGGCGCGTCGAGCCGGTGGTTGGAGCGGCCGATGCGCTGCAACAGCCGCGCCGCGCCCTTCGGCGCGCCGACCTGCACGACGAGATCGACATCGCCCCAGTCGATGCCGAGATCGAGCGACGACGTCGCCACGACCGCACGCAGGCGACCCGCGGCCATCGCGGCCTCGACCTTGCGGCGCTGCTCGACGGCAAGGCTGCCGTGATGCAGCGCGATCGGCAGATTGTCGTCGTTGAGCTTCCACAGGGCATGGAAACAGAGTTCGGCCTGCGCGCGCGTGTTCACGAAGACGATCGCGCTGCGCGCGCCGCGGAGCGCGCCATAGACTTCCGGCATCGTCTGCAGCGCCATGTGCCCGCCCCAGGGCAGTCGCGCCTCCGGCATCAGGATGCGGATATCCGGTCGCGCCCCGCCGCGCCCCCGGACGACAACCGGCTCCTCCGCAAGCCCGGCGCCCAGCCAGCGCGCGAGCCGGGGCGGATCGGCCACCGTCGCCGACAATCCGATCCGCAGCGTCCGCGGCGCCAGCGTCGCGAGGCGCGCAAGGCCAAGTGCGAGGAGATCGCCGCGCTTGCCGCCCTCCAGCGCATGCAATTCGTCGACGACGATGGCACGCAAGCTCGCGAACTGGGTGCGTGCGGCGGGATCGGCGAGCATCAGCGCCAGCGATTCCGGGGTCGTCAGCAGGATCTGCGGCGGGCTCTCGCGCTGGCGCGCGCGGCGCGCGGGCGGCGTGTCGCCTGTTCGCGCCTCCGCACGCACCGGCAGCCCGAGTTCCGACACCGGGATCTCGAGATTGCGTCGCACGTCCACGGCGAGCGCCTTGAGCGGCGAAACGTAGAGCGTATGCAGCCCTTCGACCGGCCGCGCGGAAAGATCGATCAGGCTGGGCAGGAAGCCCGCGAGCGTCTTGCCGCCGCCGGTCGGCGCGACCAGCAGGGCGGAGCGCCCCGCCGCAGCCGCGGCCACGATCGCGCGCTGATGCGCATGCGCGGTCCAGCCGCGCCGCGCGAACCAGTCGGCGAACAGGGGCGGCAGAGGCGCGGCGTCGGCGGTTGGCTTCATGGCGCGAGGATAGAGGAGCCGCGTGGCGTCGGGTGAGCGCCCGGACTTGCAACCCGCGCGCCTCCGCTCCAAGTAGCGCGCATCCCGTCAATGACCATGCGCATGCGCCCCGAGACCTGGATACGGCCGACGCCCCAGGGCTTGTACGTGGAGCCCGGCGACTTCTTCATCGATCCCGTGCGTCCCGCCGCGCGCGCCGTCGTCACGCATGGCCATGCCGACCACGCGCGCCCCGGAAACGAGTCGGTTCTCGCCACCGCCGGTACGCTCGCGATCATGCGCGCGCGCTACGGTGCCGCGGCAGGCGGCGCGCTGCAGGCGATCGAATACGGGCAGAGCGTACGCATCGGCGACGTGACCGTGGGTTTCGCGCCCGCCGGTCATGTGCTGGGCTCGGCGCAGATCGTCCTCGAGCATGGCGGCAGCCGCGTCGTCGTCTCGGGCGACTACAAGCGTCGCCGCGACCCGACATGCCCCGCCTTCGAACCGCAGCGCTGCGACGTCTTCGTCACCGAGGCGACCTTCGGCCTGCCTGTCTTCGTCCATCCCGACGACGCGGGCGAGATCGCGCGCCTGCTCGGGTCCGTCCACCGCAACCCCGAGCGCGCCCATCTCGTCGGCGTCTACGCCCTCGGCAAGTGCCAACGCGTCATCTGCCTGCTGCGCGAGGCCGGATGGGACGCGCCGATCTTCGTCCACGGGGCGCTCGCGGAGCTCTGCGCCGTCTACGAGCAGGCCGGCGTGGCGCTTGGCCCGCTCCGGACCGTGGCCGGGGCGGAGCCGCGCGACCTGGCCGGCGCCATCGTCCTTGCACCGCCCTCCGCGCTGGCGGATCGCTGGTCGCGCCGCCTTCCGGAGCCGCTCTGCGTCGCCGCATCGGGCTGGATGCGGATCAGGCAGCGCGCGCGTCAGCGCGGCGTCGAATTGCCGCTGGTGATCTCGGACCATGCAGACTGGCCGGAACTGCTCGGCACCTTCGCCGATGTCGATGCGCCGGAAATCTGGGTGACGCATGGCCAGGAGGACGCGCTCGTCCACGCGGCGGGCCTGCAGGGACGCCGCGCGCGCGCCCTGCGCCTGATCGGTCGCGACGAGGATGGCGGACCATGAAGCACTTCGCGCAGCTCCTCGATGCGCTGGTCCTCGCGCCGGCACGCGGCGCCAAGCTGCGCCTGCTCGTCGATCATTTTCGCGACACGCCCGATCCCGATCGCGGCTGGGCCCTCGCGGCCCTGACCGGTGGCCTCGACTTCCCCGCGGTCAAGCCAGCCGCGATCCGCGACCTCGCCGCACGGCGGATCGATCCGGTGCTGTTCGCGCTGTCCTACGATTATGTCGGCGACCTCGCGGAGACGGTGGCGCTGCTCTGGCCACCGACCGGCTCCGCCGCGCACGCGCCGCTCCACGAGATCGTCGACACCCTCGCCCAGGCCCGCCGCCAGGATGCGCCCGACCTGCTCGCGGGCTGGATGGACCGGCTCGACAGCGACGGACGGTGGGCGCTGCTCAAGCTCGTGACCGGCGGGTTGCGGGTCGGCGTGTCCGCGCGCCTCGCGAAGACGGCGCTGGCCGAACATGGCGGCGTCGACGTGTCGGCGATCGAGGAGATCTGGCATGGGCTCGAGCCGCCTTATGCCGCCTTGTTCGGCTGGCTCGACGGCAAGGGACCGGCGCCGCCGGGATCCGGCGCGCTCGGCTTCCGGCCGATGATGCTGGCCCACGCGCTGGACGATGCGGATCGCGCGACCCTCTCGCCCCGGGACGTCGCCGTCGAATGGAAATGGGACGGTATCCGTATCCAACTCGCCTGCGATGGCACCGGCGCCGTGCGTCTTCATGCCCGCGGCGGCGACGAGATCGGCAGCGCCTTTCCCGAGGTCGTGACCGGTCTCGACCATCGCGTGGTCGCCGACGGCGAGTTGCTGGTCGGCACGGGCTTTTGCCCGGCGCCGTTCGCGGATCTGCAGCAGCGGCTCAATCGCAAGGCTCCATCGCGCGCCCTGATCGCCCGTCATCCGGCCTTCCTGCGGCTCTACGATCTCCTCTTCGACGGCGCGGAGGATCTCCGCGCCCTGCCCTTCGCCGCTCGCCGTGCCCGCCTCGAAAGCTGGTTCGCGCGCCGCGTGGCCGGAACGCCGGCCGCCTCCCGGATCGACCTGTCACCCCGGCTCGACGCCGCGACCTGGGAGGACCTCGCCCGGCTGCGCGACGACTCGGCCGCGGTCAGGGCCGAGGGATTGATGCTCAAGCGGCTCGACTCGACCTATGTGGGCGGCAGGCCGAAGGGGGCCTGGTACAAATGGAAGCGCGACCCGCTGCACGCCGATGCGGTGCTGATGTACGCACAGCGCGGTCACGGCAAGCGGTCGTCCTTCTATTCGGACTTCACCTTCGGATGCTGGCGCGCGGACGGCGAGCTCGTTCCCGTCGGCAAGGCCTATTTCGGGTTCACCGACGCCGAACTGGCACGCCTCGACCGCTGGGTGCGTGCGAACGCGGTCGACCGTTTCGGCCCGGTTCTGGTGGTCGCGCGCGAACTGGTATGCGAACTCGCCTTCGACGGCGTGCAACGGTCGAGCCGGCACAAATCCGGACTGGCGCTGCGCTTTCCCCGCATCGCGCGGATCCGCTGGGACAAGCCGGCGGCGGAAGCCGACCGGATCGATGCGCTTGAACGGCTCGTGGGGCAGGATCGCGCCGATCTTCGCTAACCCTCGCTTAACCTGCGGCACCTAGCCTGACGGTCATCTTCACTTGATGGCGCGTGCATGACCGAGCGACAGCAGGACTGGCTGGCCAATCTCGGGCAAGAGATCCGCACGCCGATGAGCGGCATCATCGGCATGGCGAGGCTCCTGCTCGAGACGCCGCTGCGCTCCGACCAGCGCCAATGCGCGGAATCCATCCACGAGAGCGCGGGCCGTCTGCTCGCCATGGTCGAGTCGCTGCTCGGGGACGCGCGCCAAGACATCGGGCCGCCGCGTCCGGAGACCGGCGATTTCGACCTCCCGGCCCTGATCGAAGGCTCCGCGGAGCTCCTGGCGCCACAAGCGGAGCGCAAAGGCCTCGCCCTCGGCGTCTATATCCACCCGGCCGCGATCCTGAGGCTGCATGGAGATGCCGGCCGGTTGCGCCAGGTGCTGGTGAACATCGTCGCGAACGCGATCAGGTTCACCGCGCGCGGATCGGTCGAGATCGACGTGCGCGTCCATCCGCTCGACGCCGATACCGTCAAGCTGCGGGTCGCCGTCGCCGATTCCGGGATCGGCATCGCCCCCGACATCCAGGCGCGGATCTTCGCGCGGCTCGCCCAGGCGGATGCCGCGCCCGCGACCGGCAAGGGCGCGAGCGGCCTCGGGCTTGCGCTATGCCGCCAGATGGTCGAGGCGATGGGCGGCGACATCGGCGTCGAGAGCGAACCGGGCCGGGGTGCGACCTTCTGGTTCGCGGTTCCCATGAAGCTCGCGGACGGCAATGCCGGGCTGGACCTCAAGGCTTTCGAACCGCTCAGCGGGCTGCGCGCGCTCGTCGTCGATGCGTACGAGAGCGACCGCCGGGTCCTGCGGCGTCGGCTCCAGGCGCTGGGACTGGAGGTCGTCGAGGCGCCGGACCCGCGCGGGGCGATCGACGCCCTGGACGCGATCGCCGCGCAGGACAATCGTTTCGATCTGATCTTCCTCGAGCAGGCCGGCTTCTCCGGTCCCTTGCGCGCGGTGGTCGAGCGGATCGCGCGCGACGACGCCGCGAGGCCGCCGCGTATCGTCCTCTGCACCCCCTTCGGCACCGCGGCGACCGGCGGGGCGCGTGACGCCGCGCGCGCGCCGGATGCGGTGATCACGAAGCCGTTCCGCGTGGCCGCGATCGCCCAGACCCTGCTCGGCCTGTTCGCCCGGGATGCGACGGCGAGTGCCCCCGACACGGCAATCGTCGCCGCGCCCTTCGTGGGCCAGGCGCCCCGCCAGGACGCGGCGCGGATCCTGGTCGCCGACGACAATCGCGTGAATTTGAGGCTGATGGCTGCGATCCTGGAACGCGAGGGTTTCGGCGTCGACATCGCGGAGGATGGCCTGCAGGCGGTCGAACTCGCGGCGCGGCGCGACTTCGCCGCGATCCTCATGGATGTGAAGATGCCGCGCATGAACGGCCTCGAGGCGGCGGCGCGGATCCGCGCCATGGATGGCGCGATCGCGCGCGTTCCGATCGTGGCCTTGACCGCCAACACGACGCCGCGTGCGCGCGAGCTCTACCTGGCGGCCGGCATGGACGAACATGTGCCGAAACCGGTGAACCGCACCGAGCTCATGGCGGTCCTGAGGCGCCTCGTCGCGCGCCCGTCGCCATCTCTTCTGGCCCCGGCGCCGCGCCACCCCTCGCCGCTGCCCGCGGCGATCCTCACCGATCACCCGGATCTCGACGAGCAGCAACTCGCCGCCGTGCAGTCGGTCCTGCGCAAGGCCGAGTTCGAGCGTCTCATCGCCGCCTATGCGGAGGGCGCCCAGGAGCGTGCGGACGGGTTGCGCGCCGTGGCCGCGATCGGCGACCTCGCCGCGATGACCCGCGCAGCGCAGGATATCGGATCGATCGCCGCCAATGTCGGTGCGAGGCGGTTGAAGGATCTCGCCGGAGCGCTCGAGACCGCCTGTCGCGAGCGCCGTCCCGAAGATGCCGACCGGATCACCGCCGATGTCGCGGCGGTCGCGACCCACACCGCGGACGAATTGCGGCGCCGCTTCCTGCGCCGCGCCGGCTGAACCTGCGCCGGCTGAAACGGGCGGCGCCGCGCCGGCCAGAGGCCGCGCGCGACACCGCCTCGTCTGCCCTCACCCCTTGGCGGGCGGCTTGTACCAGGGGCAGTTCTCGCGCTTCGCGGTCGACTCGTCGAAGGTCCCGTCGGCGCGCTTGTATTCCCAGAACACCACGCCGCCACCGGGCATGCAGAGCGGGTCGAGGAAGGACCCACCCGGCTCGGAACGGTCGGCGCAGGCGGCAAGACCAAGCATCGCCGCGGCCATGATCGCGAATCTCATGTCGAACTTCCTTTCCAGAGTTGGGCGCGCGCAGTCGCGCGCACCGGGATAGTACCATCCCCTGGGCCCGCGGCGAGCGCGGCGCAGGGCGGACGGCAGAGGGTCACCCCCATAACGCAGGGTCTGGCGGCGACACGACGCTGCCATCGTAGCGCAGCCCCGGGTCGCGGTCGCGCGCGAGCAGCAACGGACCGTCGACATCGACCCAGTCGGCCCCCTGCGCGACCAGGATCGCGGGCGCCATCGCGAGCGAGGTACCGAGCATGCAGCCGACCATGACGCGACGACCCGCTGCCCGCGCTGCGTCGCGCAGTCGCAGGGCTTCGGTCAGGCCACCGGTCTTGTCGAGCTTGATGTTGATCGCCTCGTAGCGCGTGCCGAGTTCGGGAAGGGTCGACGTGTCGTGGCACGACTCGTCGGCGCAGACCGGCACGGGATGCGGCACATCGGCGAGGCCGGAATCGGCGGCGGCCGGCAGCGGTTGTTCGATCATCTCGACCCCGAGCGCTGCGAGGTCGCGCGCGAAGGAGGCATAATGCTCCGCCGTCCATGCCTCGTTGGCGTCGACGATCAACCGCGCACGGGGAGACCCGCGGCGGACCGCCGTCACACGCTCCAGATCGCCGTCGCCGGTCAGCTTGATCTTGAGCAGCGGGCGTTCGGCCGCGGCCCGCGCCGCCGCCTCCATCGCCGCCGGCGTGTCGACCGAGAGCGTGAAGGCCGTGACCAGCGGGCGCGGCGTCTCCAGCCCGGCGAGTTCCCAGACAGGCCGCCCGCTGCGCTTGGCTTCAAGATCCCAGAGCGCGCAATCGAGCGCGTTGCGGGCCGCGCCCGCCGGCAGCAATCCCTGCAAGGCGTCGCGGTCGGCGCCCGCCTCGATCGCGGCGCGCGCCTGCCCGATCTGCGCCAGGACCGAATCGACGCTCTCGCCATACCGCGGATAGGGAACGCACTCGCCGCGCCCGCTGACCGCGCCCTCGGTCACGGTCGCGGTGACCACCACGCTCTCGGTACGGGCACCGCGTGAGATGCGGAAGACGCCGCGGATCGGAAAGACCTCGCGGACGGCATGGAGCCTGCGCATCGTCACTTGATCCGCAGCATCCGGTCGACGATCCGTCCGACGCCGGTGCGGGACGGATCGACGCAGGGAAGCCCGACCTTGTCCTCGATCCGCTTCATCGCCGTGGCGGCGGCGCGCGCCGTCATCTTCGAGGTGTTCAGCGACACGCCGATGCATTTCGCCTTCGGATTGGTCAGCCGCGCGTGGAGCACGTTGAGGTCGATGGCCTCTCGCAGGTCCGGCAGCTTGTAGCCGGGAAGACCGCGCATGTGCGGGCGGCCGGTCTCGTGGCACATGACCAGCGCATCGGCTTGGGCGCCATGGATCAGCGCCAGGGTCACGCCCGCGTAGGACGCGTGATGCAACGAACCCTGCCCCTCGATCAGGTCCCAATGGTCCGGCGCGTTGTCGGGCGACATCGTCTCGACGCAGCCGGCGACGAAATCGGAGACGACGGCGTCGATCGACACGCCACCGCCGGCGACGAGGATCCCGGTCTGCCCGGTCGCCCGGAACGAGGCCTTGAGCCCGCGCGCGTGCATCTCCTTCTCGAGCGCGAGGGTCGTATACATCTTGCCGATCGAGCAATCGGTGCCGACGGTCAGCAACCGCTTGCCGCTGCGCCTTTTGCCGGTCGCGATCGGGAATTGCTCGGTCGGATGACGCACGTCGAACAGCTTCCGGCGCAGTTTCTTCGCCTTGGCGGCGATCTCCGGGATGTCGACCAGGCGCTGGTGGAGGCCGGCGGCGAGATCGAGCCCGGCCTCGAGCGCGTCGTTCATCGCCTGCATCCAGGCCGGCGAGAAGACGCCGCCGCGGTTGACCGCGCCGACGATCATCGTCTTCGCACCCTTGGCCGCGGCCTCGCGCGCCGTCATGTCCGGCACCAGGGCGTCGGCCTTGCATCCAGGCAGCCGCACCTGCCCGACGCAGGCCTCGGGGCGCCATTGCGCCACGCCGATCGACGTCTTGGCCGCCAGCGGATCCGCCGCGTCGGCGAGGAAAAGAAGGTAGGGCTGCTTGATCTCCACGGCTCGGTTCCCCCAAGGCTGCAACGCGCCGAGTGTGGCGGAATTGCCGCGGGTTACACAAGCAGGCTGGCACACGCAGGGCGGCACACGCGACCGCGGGGCATGCGACGCGCGCTTGCCGGACATGACCCGTCACGCTCCGATCCCCACCCGGCCCCGGGAGCGATCGGTCATGTGCGGTAATGCCAAGGCGGACGGGAAGAAAATGGCGCGGCCGAAGGGATTCGAACCCCTAACCCTCAGATCCGT
>CAYSUY010000020.1:6183-33569 GCA_964434345.1 uncultured Acetobacteraceae bacterium | reverse complement strand
AGGACACGGCGGCGAGGTGGCTCTCGACGATCTCGCCGAAGCTGACGAAGACGAGGTCGCGCGCCTCGTCGATCACGGTATTGAGTGCGTAGACGTCGCCGAGCCGGCGGACGATCTGCAACTGTTCCTCGTGCAACGGATTGCCGACGAGGTTGCACTGCACCGCCAGCGGATCCTCCATGAAGCGCGCGGAGTGGAAGGTGCGGATCGTCGTGTGATGCGCGACGCCGGGGGCGACGACCTTGCGGCCTCCGGACCAGCCGGCCATGAAATGCGGCTCGACGAGGCCCGTGGCGATGCGCAGTTCCGCCTCGGCGAAGAGCCGGTTGATCCGGATCGGCACCCCGCGCGTCGGCGTGACGCCGAGATCGACATGATCCTCGTCGTTGCGCGCGAAGTGGTTGACCACGCGCACCGTCTCCAGGACCCAGGGATCGCCGACCAGCTCGGCGAGTTCGGCGCCTTCATTGGGGCGGTGCAGACCGGTCGCGACGAGGACGGTGATGCCGTCGGCCGGGATGCCGGCCGCCAGCATCTGTTCGATCATCGGGCGCAGGAACAGGTGGTTCGGGACAGGGCGCGTGATGTCGCAGATCAGGATGCAGGCGCTGCGCCTGCCCGCAGCCAGACGCGCCAGCGGCGCCGAGCCCGTAGGGGCGGCAAGCGCCGCCGCGATGGCACCACGCGCATCGGCAAGCTTGGGCAGATCCGGCTTGCGGATGATGCGGGGTTCGGCCTCCGGCGGCAGGTCCACCGCCAGGTGCGAACGGCCGAACGCGATCTCGATCCTGCTCATGTCCTGTTCTCCGCGTCGATGAGGCGCAGCGCCCGCAAGGCGGCGCAGGCGGCCCCGTAGCCATTGTCGATGTTCATCACCGGCACGCCCGGCGCGCAGCTGGCGAGGGCGGCATGAAGCGCGCTCTCGCCGCGGTTGGCGACACCGTACCCGGTCGAGGTCGGCACGCCGACGACAATGCCGGGAACAAGGCCGCCGAGCACGCTGATGAGCGCGGCGTCCATGCCGGCGACCGCGATCACGACAGGATGGCGCACGATGTCGGGCACGCGCTCCATCAGGCGCCATATGCCGGCGACGCCGACATCGTAGATCTCCGTGGGTGCCACGCCGGCGAAGGCGAGGGTCCGGGCCGCCTCGCGGCAGACGCGCAGATCCGAGGTGCCGGCGCCGACGATCGCCACGCGTCCGGCGCGCGCCGGCGCCGCGACGACGCCGAAGAAGCCGGTCTGGGAGAGCGGGTCGTAGTCGAGTCGGTCCCGATGCGCGGCGGGCAGCGCGTCATGGGCCGCCGGGTCGAGCCGCGTCATCAGGATCGCTCCGTCGCGCTCCGCGACACGGTCGAGGATGGCGGCGAGATGGGACTGCGACTTGCCCGCGCAGAGCACGGCTTCATCGAGGCCGATGCGTGCGCCGCGGGCGAAGTCCAGGTTGATGCCGGTCTCAGACATTGGCGGGCTCCGCCGCAGGACGCAGAAAGGCGCTGCCCATGCGATAGGGCGCGAAGGCGAGCGGACGATCGCCACCAGGCAGGGCTGCGATCGCGGTGGCGAGCCGGGCGCGCTGCGCCGCGTCGAGATTGGCGAGCGTGGTGGCGTCGAGTTCGACCACCAGTCCGGCGCGCCGGACGCGGCAGCGCAATGTCGCCCCGGCGCCCAGTCGCGACGCGAGAAGGGTTTCCGCGGCATGCACGAGCACGAGGTCGGCGGGATCGATCGCGATGCCCGTCTCGACGCGGCTCGACAGGCAGGGCGAGGCGGGCAGTTCGGCGATGTCCCCGAGGCCGAGCGCGCGTGCCAGTGCCCGGACGCCGGCCTTGTCGATCCCGGCCTCGACATAGGGATGCCGGACGCCATGCTCGGCGGCGGCCTTGAGGCCCGGACGCCAGTCGGCCAGGTCGTCGCGATTGGTGCCTGAAAGGATCTGCGCGCGTGTCGCGGCCGCGATGCCCGCATAGAGGTTGGTCTTGCAATAGAAGCAGCGGTCGGAGGGGTTGGCCCGGTAGCGCGGATCGGCGAATTCACCGGCATCCAGGATGTGAAGCTGCCAGCCCTCCGCCGCCGCGAGATCGCGAACGCGCCGGGTCGCCTCGGGTGGCACCGCCGGCGAGACGGCATGCATCATCGTTGCGCGCTGCCCCAGCACGCGATGCGCGAGCACTGCGAGCGTCGTGCTGTCGACGCCACCGCTGACCGCGACCGCGGCCGCTTCGAATTCGCCCAGGATCGGTGTCAGTTGACGCGTCGCGTCGTTCGCCTCGCTCATCGTCCGTCCTCTGTTCCGTCGGTGTCCTCGATGCGCCGCCGTAGAGCTTCGCGCGCGGCGCGATCGCCCGCTGCTGCGGCGATGTCGTCGATGTCGGCCTTCGCCGTCGTCGTCCCGCCCGGCCGGCTCGCGGTCTTCACCCGGATGCGCGCGCCGTCGGCGTCCACCCGCGTGGCGAGGTTGCGCGCGAGGACACGGCGCGTGACCCGCTCGATGCGCAGGCCGAGCGTCGTGGTCTGGACGAGGCACGCCTCCGCTGCGGCGTCGATCGCGTCCAGTCGCGCGAGCACCTGGATCTGGGCCAGCATGCGGCCCTTCTTGCCGAAAACCGGGCTCTGCATGACATCGAGCACGCCCGGGAGCGCTCGCAGGCGGTCGAGGCCGACGGCGAGATCCTCGGGCGTCTGGTCGTCGACTTCGAAGCGGATCGCCCCGATCTCCTCGTCCTGGCTTGCCACCGGCGAAAGCGCCGCGTCCTCGAATGCGGACACGCGCAGGACGTTGCTGATGCCTGGAAAGCGCTTCGTTCCGAAGCCGTAGCCGACGCGGCCCATGCGCAGTCGCCGCCGCGGAAGACCCTGCGCTGGCGCGAGGTGGCGCAGGATCGCGGCGCCGGTCGGCGTCACGCGCTCGCCCAGGCGCCCGTCGTCGACGACCTCGAAGCCTTCCAGCAGGAGGGCGGTCGCCGGGGGTGGCACGGGCAGTTCGCCATGGGCGCTGCGCACGCGGCCGGCACCGATCGGGAGCGGGGCGGTGGACCAACCGGTCGCGCCGATGGCCTCGATCAGCGCCGCTGCGGCGACGATGTCCACGATCGAATCCCAGGCGCCGACCTCGTGGAACGACACATCCTCCGCGGCGACGCCATGGACGCGTCCCTCGGCCTCGGCGAGGGTCGCGAAGATCGCGATCGCCCGTCGGGCCACGCCTGGCTCCAGACGGGCGCTGCCGAGCATGGCGCGGATGTCGCGAAACGCGCGGTGATGGGCGTCGCGTCGCGGCGGCGCGACCAGAAAGCGCGTCCCCGTCAGGGTGCCGTCGTTGAACGGCGCGGGGCCGGCCGCGACCCCGTCGGGCAGGTCGAGCGCGGCGAGCGCGGTGTCGACCGAGCGCGCTTGCGCGGGCCACGCGTCGAGCAGCGCCGCTGCGAACATGTCTCCGGCGATGCCGCCGACTGGCTCGAGATGGATATGCATCGCCGCATCATAGCCCAAAGCGCGACGCGTCGCTTGCCAAGCGCGGCGCTTCGGCGCCTGATAGACCGCGACCGAGGAGGATGACATGGCGATCGGTAAACGCATGTTCGGACGGACGGGGCATATGAGCTCCGAGGTGATATTCGGCGCCGCCGCCCTCGCCCGCGCCGACGAGGCGACGGCGGAGCGGGTGCTCGAACTTCTGCTCCGCTATGACGTCAATCACATCGATACCGCCGCGCGATACGGCGAGTCCGAAGTGCATGTCGGGCGCTGGATGGAGCACCATCGCGATCGCTTCTTCCTCGCGACCAAGACCGGAGAGCGCGACTACGCCGGCGCACGCGACGGCATCGCGCGTTCGCTGGAGCGGCTGCGCACCGACTGCATCGACATGATCCAGCTTCACGCTCTTGTGCACCCCGATGAATGGGAGCGCGCGCTCGGACCGGGTGGCGCGCTCGAGGCCTGCATCGAGGCGCGGGCCGCCGGCAAGGTGCGCTTCATCGGCGTGACCGGCCATGGCTGGACGATCGCCGCGATGCACCGCCGCAGCCTCATGCGGTTCGACTTCGATTCGATCCTGATGCCCTGGAACTGGGTCGCCTCCCGGCACCCGACCTATGCGGCCGATTTCGAGCGCACGGCGGCATTGGCCGTGGAGCGTGGGGCGGCGATCCAGACGATCAAGGGCATCGCCCGCGGCCCCTGGGCGGCCGGCGCGACACGGGATCGGACGACCTGGTACCAGCCGCTTGAGGGCATGGACGATATCCGGCCGTCGGTGCATTGGGTCCTGTCTCGGCCAGGTGTCTTCCTGTGCTCCGCGGGCGATGTCGGCTTGCTGCCGCTGGTCCTCGAGGCCGCTTGCGAGAAGATAAGCAGGCCCGACGACGCCGCGATGGCCGCCTTGAGCGAGCGGACGGGTCTGTCGTCGATCTTTGGTCTGTGAGGCCCGGTGGCGCTTTACGTTTCTTTACGCGCCCCGGTTCCGGGATCGTCCTAATGTCCACGTGCGTCGGCCGGTGTACGTCGCCGCCCGAGCACAGGATTGGATATCGTCGCATGCTCGCATCGCTCGCCCGCGCCATGGCGCTGTTCGGATTGTTCCTGACGGCGGTACCGGCGACCGCGCAGGAGCCCTATCGCTTCTCGCCCGTCAACCAGTGGGACATCAACCGGACAGCCTCCTACTGGAACCCGATCATCCAGTATGTCTCGCAGCGCAGCGGTCTGCCGCTGCAACTGAAGATCGGGCGCACCTCCGCCGACACGACCGCCTATGTGCTCGCGCAGGAGGTCGAGTTCATTTTCAGCAATCACATGTTCAATCCCCAGCGCATGGCGCTGGGCTGGCACGTGTTCGGACGGCGCAACGGTTCCCTGCTGCGCGGGCAGATCGCCGTTCCTGCGGACTCGCCGATCACATCCCTGGACCAGCTGCGTGACCAGGAAGTGGCCTTCGCCGGAAACGAGGCGTTCGTCGGCTACAAGCTCCCGATGGCACAGCTCGTGGCGCAATCCATCCCCGTGAAGGCGGTGTTCAGCGGCAACCAGAACGCGGCCTTCGCGCAGATGTTCGCTGGTCGCGCGAAGGCGGTCGGCAGCAATTCGATGCTGATCGACGGGTTCGCCGAGCGTGAAAAGAAGGGCTTTCGCGTCCTGTGGAGTTCGGAGGGTTTCCACGATCTTGCGCTGATGGCGTCCTCGAAGGTGCGGCAGGCTCATGTCGACGCCATCGCGGCGGCCTTCTTCTCCATGCATGTGGATCCTGGCGGTCGGAAGGTCCTGGAGTCGGCATCGGCGGTCGTGTCGCTGACCGTCGAGGATCATTTCGTGCCCGCGTCGATGAACGACTACCAGAACTACGTCAGCTTCTTCGAGGCGGCGCCGGCCTTCCTGCGGTGAGCGTGACGCGCCGGACATCGGACCAGGCGACATGACGGGGCTCACGGTCGTCGGGACGCGCCGTCTGTCGGGCATTCTCGACCGGATCCTTCCGGGGTCGATCGTCGTCCGTGTCCTGACGCTTTATACGCTGTCCTGGCTCCTGTGCATTTCGAGCCTGACGTATTTCTTCTACCGCCACGAATTCGCGCATCAGGTCGAAACGGCCCAGGAATCCGCGCTGGTGATGATGGAAGTCACGGCGCACACCGTCAGCGACAGCGCGGTGATCGGCGACTACGACACCATCCGTCGTCTGCTCGACACGGTCGCGCTGCAGTCGAACTTCTACGAGGTTCAGTATATCGACCTCGCCGGCGGCAGGCTGCGCAGCGTCAGAACGCGTGAAATCCCGACCGCTGGTCTACCCACCCCGTCGAGGCTGCTCGAGGCCGTGAGGGCTGAACTCCACGACGTCAACCGGAGCATCACCGTCGGCGGCAGGGATTATGGCGTTCTGCGGATGCGCTTCGACGCCGATCGCGTCGCCGCCGACCTCTGGTCCGTGATCTGCGTGGCCGCCATCGTCGGACTGGTCTGCTGCGTCGGAGGTCTCCTGCTGATCTGGGTTCCCCTGCGGGCCTGGCTTCAGCGCCTCGGGCAGTCGCGCATGATCGGCGGCGTGCTCGGGGATGCCACGTCGCTCGAGGTGGACGCAGATCTCGTCCGCAACGCGCCCGCGGAGTTCCGGCAGACCCTCTCGGCGCTGTCCCTGACGGCCGGGCGACTGCGCAGCGAACTTGCCGACCGAGAAGAAGCGCTCGCGTCGCTGCGCAAGATCATCGCCGACCTCATTCCCGAATCCCCGGGTGACGCGGGGCGCGAGCGGGACATCGGCGCCATGGTGGCGACGATCTCGAGGCTGGTGCAGGAGCGCCAGACGACCCTGCAGGAACTCGAGCGGGCCAAGCGCGTTTCCGAGGCCGCGAATCAGGCCAAGAGCGACTTCCTCGCGACCATGTCGCACGAGTTGCGCACGCCCATGAACGGGATCCTCGGCATGGCGCAACTGCTCGAAGCGGGCGACCTCGATGCCGTCGAGCAGCGCCGCTACGTCCGCACGATCGCCGAGTCGGGCAGTACGCTGCTGGCGCTCCTCAACGACATCCTCGATTTCTCCAAGATCGAGGCCGGGAAGATCCAGGTCGTCGAAAGCGACGTCGCCCTCGGCCCCCTTGTCGAAGGGATCCTGTCGCTCTTTGCCGAGGCCGCACGCGGCAAGGGCATCGAATTGCGGGTCAAGTCCAACGGGTTCGACGGGCGCGTGTACCGGTCCGATCCGTTGCGTCTGCGACAGATGCTGACGAATCTCGTCAGCAATGCGGTCAAGTTCACGGAGGTCGGCTTCGTCCAGATCGAGACCCTCGAGAGCGTCGACGGCAATGGACGGCTCTGGCTCGAGATCGGCGTCACCGATAGCGGGATCGGCATTCCCGAGGACAAGCAGTCGCTGCTCTTCGATCGCTTCTCGCAACTCGATGCCTCGACGACGCGGCGTCATGGCGGGTCGGGCCTCGGGCTGTCGATCCTGCGCGGCGTCGCCCGCGCGATGGGCGGCGAGGCGGGCATGACGAGCCGGGCCGGGCACGGGTCGCGGTTCTGGTTCCGCGTGCCCGTGACGCGCGTGGCGGATGGCGATGCTGGCGCGGCGACGAGGGGGCCAACGGATCGCGGTGCGCTTTTCGTCGGGCGGGTCCTGGTCGCCGACGACACGCCCGCCAACCGCCTCGTGACCGAGCGCTTGCTTGCGCGGCTCGGCGTTTCCGTGGTCGCGGTCGAGGACGGGCAGCGGGCCGTCGATGCCGTGGTAGGTGGATCGCCGGTGGACCTCGTTTTCATGGACCTGCAGATGCCGGGCATGGATGGCCTCGAGGCGGCGCGCATGATTCGCGCCTGGGAGGAGTCGGGATCCGTCGCGCGGGTGCCGATCGTCGCCCTGACCGCGGCGGCGTTCGACGCGGATCGTCAGCGCTGCCTCGACGCGGGCATGGACGGCTACCTCACCAAGCCGCTCATGCTCGCGAATCTGCGCGCGGAACTCGGCCGCTGGCTGCCGCAGCGTCATGTCCCCCAGACCGAAGCGCCCGAGGGTCCGGCTGCCGGCGGCGCCTGATCCCGGATCCGTTGCCCGGCAAGTCGGCCTGCAAGGGCACGGGCTGGTTCGTGCCGCGCGAGGGACGTCTTCGGTTCGTCTGGCGTTTCCGTGCCCAGGCCGATGTGCTCTGCGCCGTGCCCTTCGCCTCGCGGCACCAATGTTCGCAACTCGGGGCCGGAGCGCCCTGCGGGACCGCCGCGGAGTGCCGCGACGAGCCGCGCGCGAACACGGTCAGAGCGAGCCCAGGAGCCGTGCCACGTCGGCGTAGCGAACCGGCTTGGTCAGATAATGGGTCATGCCGCTCTCGAGGGCGCGGCGACGATCCGCGTCCTGCGAGAAGGCGCTGAGGCCGATGACCGGAACATGTCTCGCGGAGCCGGCGGCGCGTCGTGCGACGATCCGGCGGGCGGCCTCCAGGCCGTCCATGCGCGGCATGTGGATGTCGAGGAAGACGGCGTCGAAATCGCCGGACGTGAAGGCGGAGACGGCAAGCTCTCCGTCTCCCACGATCGTCACCTCGTGGCCGAGCCGTTCCAGGATCAGGCGGATCACGAGTTGGCTTGCGGGCGTGTCCTCCGCGACCAGGATCCGCATCCGGACACCGGACGCCGCTGGTTCGCCGAACGACGGGCTCGCTGCGCGCGGCGGACCGCTCGCGCTGCGCATCGGCAGCGTGAGCGTGAAGATCGATCCGCCGCCCTCGCGGCTCTCGAGGGACAGCGTGCCGCCGAGCAGGTCGGCAATGCGCGTGCAGATCGCGAGGCCGAGGCCGGTCCCCTTGCGCGCCGCGATGCGATCGTTCTGCGCCTGCTCGAAGGGCTGGAAGATCCGGTGGCGCGCGTCTTCGGGGATCCCGCAGCCGGTGTCGGCGACGGCGAACGCGATGCGGAGTGGATCCGAGGCTGCGCCTTCACGCCGGATCGTCAGCACGACGGAGCCCTCGCGCGTGAACTTGACGGCGTTGCCGAGCAGGTTGATCAGCACCTGCGTCAGGCGCGCCGCGTCTCCGGCGAGGTGGCGTGGCACGGTTTCGTCGACCGATACGCGCATGTCGAGACGCGCGGCGCCTGGCAGCGATCCGGCGATCGCCATGACCTGCGCGGTGACCGCATCGAGATCGAAATCCTCCGTGGCGGCGGTCATGCGCCCGCTCTCGAGCCGGCTCAGGTCGAGCACGTCGTTGACGATGGCGAGAAGCTGCTCGGACGATTGCTGGATCGCGTCCAGATATCGTCGATGGCCGTCCTCGAGCGGCAGCAGCGCCATCAGGCTCGACATGCCGATCACCGCGTTGAGCGGCGTGCGGATTTCGTGGCTCATGGTGGCGACGAACTGGCTCTTGGCCGCGTTCGCGGTTTCAGCCGCCTCCTTGGCCTGGAGCATCTCCATTTCGGCCATGCGGCGCGAGATGAATTGTCCGATCTGGTAGCCGATGGCCGTGAACATGTCGCGCAGCGGCGCCGACCCCGGTCCATCGCCGGTTCCGTCGAACTCCATGACGCCGACCAGGCGACCAGCCCCGAAGACCGGAAAGGCGAAGTTGTCCTGCGCGACGCTTGCCGCGCCGCGCGCGACGACATCCGTCACGCATGGACCCGGCCGTTCCGCTGCAAGCGGTGTCGAGACGGGAGGCCAGATGCCGCGGCAATCCGGCGCCCCCGACTGGGTGCACCAGAACCGCCCGCGGCTCCAGCCGAGCGGCTCGCAGATCGCCCGCGCGACGGCTGGGATCGCGATGTCGATCGACACCGCGTCCGCGAGCCGGCTCGCGATGTCGAGCTGGATCGTCTGGCGCTGGCGAGCCGCGCGCTCTTCCGAGATGTCGCGCTCGATCGCCATGAAGCTCGCGATCTGGCCGCGATCGTCGAAGATCGGCTGCGCCTCGACGTTGAGCCAGTATGTCCTGCCATCCTTGCCGTAGTTGAGGATCTCTTCCGTGAATCCCTCGCCGCGTGCGAGCGCTGCGGCGATCCGCCGGACCGTCGAGGGATCCGTGTCCGGGCCCTGCAGGATGTGGCCGGGCTTGCGACCCGCCACCTCGTCGAGGCGATAGCCGGTGATCCGGGTGAAGCCGTCGTTCACCCAGACGATGCAGCCGGCAGGATCGGTGAGGACGACGGCGTTGTCGGTGCGCGCGACGATGGCCGCGAGTTTGCGCGCCTCGGCCTCTTCGGTGCGCAGGCGCTCGATCGCGCGGCTCAGCTGGGCGCGCTGTTCCTGGAGCCGCGTCGCGAATTGCCGCGTCTCCGAGACGGCGCGGCGGCTGGACTGGAGGACCTGGAGCAGGTCGAGCGCGGGATCGTGGAGCGCGAAATCCTGGAACCGCAATCCGGCTGCGGCGACCTCGCCCGGTTCGGAAAACCATGGAGAGCCGAGAAAGACGAACCTGTCGCCGCCGTTCTGAGCGATGAACTCGCCGCGGAACTGGATCGAACTGGCGGCATGGGCGAAGAGGAAGAGCGTGCCCGGATGCGCCCCGATGAGGTCGTGGCCGAACCGCCCCGCCGGCCTGATCGCGGCGAAGAGATCGGCGGCCTGGGCGCCGGGTCGCGCATCGGGGCAGAGTTTCGGCAGCGACGGACCGGCCTGGATGATGCGATCCGCGCGGTCGATGGCGAAGTGGAAGGGGAAGGCGGCCGCGAACTGGGCCGCGTCCAGGCCGATCTCCACTTCCGGAACCGTCACGGCGTGTGCGCCCAGGTGACGTCGAAGATGTCGTGATCGGCGCCCGCGGCGCGCGACTCGGCAAGCGTCACGCTGACCGGTGTTCCCAAACGCGTACCCAGACCTTCCAGCAATCCGGCGACGAAGGCCGTCAGGCCCTGGCGGTGCGTGTGGTAGTGCAGGCGCAGCGATGTCGCCGTGACATCGGTGCATACGAAGCGTGGCGGGTGCATGCCAGGGAAGATCATCGCGATGCGGTTGTGGAAGTTGGGAAGATTCGCGAAGAATTCCGGGATCGTCGCCCCGGCGGCCGCGAGCAACGCACCGTAGCCCTCCTGCGCCGTATAGGCGATCCAGTGCCTGCCGAATGCGTTCAGGACATCGTCGGCGGAGGCGCCGAGGGCTTCGCTGGCCGAAGCGACGAGGCGGAACGTCATCTCGTCGGGATAGGATTCGTCGCTGAGGAACATCTCGACGTCGACGCCGGCGAGCGCCTTTATGCGCTCCCAGGCTTCGGGGCCATGCTGCGCGAGCACCATGTCCTCGATCGCCTTGTTGACCATCCCGAACATCGTCTTTTCCCCTTGCCGCAGACGCGCCATGCGGGCGTCGCCACGCGCATGGAAAGCCTAACCGAGTGCCCGCCGGATGCAATGCTCGACAGCGATGGGTCTGCTGGTTGGGAACGTTTCAACCCTTGATTTCAAATCCGTAGTCGCGCTGCGCCGCCTCCGGCGTCACGAACCCGGTGCGAAGATCGGCGGCGATGGCCTCCCGCGCACGGCGCAGCGGATCACCATAGCCGCCGCCGCCAGCTTCGACCGTATCGATCCGGTCACCCGGCGCGAGCACGTAGCGTCCCTTGGGATGAACCGTCTCTCCATTGATCGCGATGCGCCGCATGCCACCGGCCATGCCGCCGGCGATGCCGGCCGGGGCGAATTCGGTGCGGCCCGCAAGACATGAGACGGTCATCGGGTGGCCGCTGTCGTTGACGAGCGCTATGCGCTGTCCCAGGCCGCCGCGAAACTCTCCGGGTCCCCCGCTGTCCGGCAGCAGTGCCTTGGACTCCACGAACATTCCGGTCAGGTTCTCCCAGACCTCGACCGGCGTGCCGGTCATGTTCGACGGTGCCGGCGTCGTCGCGGCGCCGTCCAGTCCGCGCAGTGCGCCGAACCCGCCAGAGGCGAAGAAGATGCTCGACACACCGCCGCCCTCGCGGGTGCGACCCTGCACGTTGATCAGGTTCAGCATGCCGGAATCGGCTTGGACCCGGTCGGGCAGGGCGCGCGCCAGGGCGCCATAGACGAGTGGATTGACGAAATGGCCCACGATGTGTCGGCCGCCGGTCGGGGATGGCGGCAGCGCATTCAGGATCGAACCCGCCGGGGCGGTCGCATGGATCGGGCGTACCGATCCCTCGTTGTTCGGGATCTTCGGCGTGGTGAGGCACTTGATCGCGTGGCAGGTCATCGCCCGGGTGTAGCAGAGGGGCACGTTGATCGCGGCCGGCACGGCGTCGCTCGACCCTGCGAAATCGGCATGCGCTTCGCCGTCCGCGATCGTGATCCGGCATGCAAGGCGCAATGGCGCCGCATGACCTTCGATGTCGATGGCGTTTTCGTAGACTCCCTCGGGGATGCGGCGAAGTTCCTCGCGGATTGCCCGTTCCGATTGCGCGAGGATGGCGTCGGCGAGTGGCGTGAGATCCGAAATGCCGTATTCGTCCATGAACTCGAGCAGCATCCGCGCGCCGACATTGGTGCAGGTGACGTTCGCCATCAGGTCGCCGATGGTCTGCTCGGGCACGCGGACATTGGTGCGGATGAGTTCGATCCATGTCTCGTCGATCTCGCCGCCGCGCGCCAGACGGATGATCGGCAACCGCAACCCTTCCTCGTAGACCTCGCGCGCGGTCGCCGAGAAGCCGGCACCGCCGATGTCGGGCAGATGGGTGATGCTCATCGCGTAGCCGACCAGATCGGTTCCCTGGAACACCGGTTGCATCACGTTGACGTCGAAGAGATGCCCGGTACCTATCCAGGGGTCGTTGGTGGCGATTACGTCGCCGGGCCTCAGGCTGTCGGCAGGAAAGCGCCGCAGCATATGCGCGAGCGTCGTCGGCGCGGTGCCGGTGAAGGACGGGACGCTGTACGCACCCTGGGCGATCGAGCGGCCATGTCGGTCGAAGACGACGCAGGAGAGATCGTAGCTTTCACGCACGTTGGTCGAAAACGACGTGCGGACGAGCGCGCTGATGATCTCGTCGGCGATGGCGATCAGGCGGTCCCACTGGATGCCGAGCGCGATCGGATCGTAGGTGCTCATCGCGTCACCGCCAGGTCGAGAACAAGGTTGAGCCGGTCGTCGACATGCATCGCATCGCCGGGGCAGATGACCGTGGTGGACTCGCGTTCCTCCACCAGCGCCGGGCCGGTGATCGCGTCGCCAGGTCGCAGCGTGTAGCGGTCGAGGACCGGGCAGTCGATGAAGCCCCCGGTCTCGGGGAAATAGGCAGGCCGCGAGGTCTTCTTGCGCGCGTGCCCCGCGCCGGTAGCCGGTTTCAGCCTGTAGTCGCGATCGCGTCCCGGTTCGGGTCCGCTCGCATCGACCTTCCAGTTGACGATCTCCACCGGCTTGTCCGGAAAGGCGATGCCGAAGACCTTCGCGTACGCGCCGGCGAACGCGGCCGGCAGGCGCGTGGCCAGCGTGTCGTCCAGCGGACCCTCGACCGGCACCTCGATCTCGTAGCCCTGTCCCTCGTAGCGCATGTCGAGTCGGTACCGGCGTGCGACATCCCCTGCCGCGATGCCGGCCTCAGCCAGGAAGCGTTCGGCCTCTGCACCGAGACGCTCGAATTCGCTGCGCAGAGCCGCCGCATCGAGACGCGCGAGGGCGATCCGACGCGAGCGCACGAGTTCGAACCCGACCGGGCTCGACAACAGCCCGAATGCGGACATGACGCCGGCGCCCGTGGGGCAGATGACGCGCGGGATCCGGAGTTTGCGCGCGACCCGCGCGGCATGGAGAGGCCCAGAGCCACCGAAGGCGATCATGCTGCAGCGGCGATAGTCGACGCCGCGTTCCGAGGCATGGACGCGGAAGGCGCGCGCGACATCCTCGTTGATGACTTCGTGGATCCCCCAGGCGGCGCGTTCGACGGTCACGCCCAGCGCGTCGCCGATACCACCGGCGATCGCCGCGCGCGCCGCCGCGGCGTCCAGTCGCATGCGCCCTCCGAGAAAGGATGACGCGTCGAGGTAGCCGAGCGCCAGATTGGCGTCGGTGAGCGTCGCGCGTGCGGCGCCCTGGCCGTAGCAGGCCGGTCCTGGGACGGCTCCCGCGCTGCGAGGGCCGACCCGCAGCACGCCACGCGCATCGACATCCGCGAGGCTGCCGCCACCGGCGCCGATCTCGATCATGTCGAGAACCGGGATCTTCGCCGGCAATCCGCTTCCGCGCTTGAAGTCGTGGACGCGTCCGACCTCGAGTTCGTAGCGCTTGAGCGGAGCGCCGTCGCTCACGATGCAGCCCTTGGCCGTCGTGCCGCCCATGTCGAAGGAGAGCACCTGATCGAGGCCGAGCGAACGCCCGTGGCGCGCCGACATGAGCGCCCCGGCAGCGGGACCCGACTCGAGCAGGCGGACCGGAAATCGTCGCGCGAGATCGCCCGTCAGCGTCCCGCCCGAGGAGGTCATGATCAGGAAGTTCCCCGTGAACCCCAAAGCCGCGAGACCGGCCTCGAGCCGCGCGACGTAGCGGTCGACGGCAGGCTGCACGAAGGCGTTCATGCAGGTCGTCGTCCAGCGCTCGAACTCGCGCATGAACGGAAAGATCTCGGACGAGACCGACACCTTGAGCCGCGGAAACCGCGCTGCGAGCCAGGTCGCCGCGGCGCGCTCATGCCGCGGATCGAGATAGGAATGGAGAAAGCAGACCGCGATGGCTTCGATGCCATCGGTCGCGATGGCCGCGGCGAGTGGTGCTTCGAGCGCCGTGAAATCTGGCGCCGCGCGGATCGCGCCGTCATAGGTGATGCGCTCGCCGACCTCGAAGCGGAGATGGCGCGGCACCAGGGGTGCCGGGAACCGGATGCGCAGGTCGAACAGGTCGTAGCGCCGCTCCATGCCGATGTCGAGCGTGTCCCGAAAGCCGGCGGTCACCAGCATCGCGGTCGGCGCGCCGCGACGCTCGATGAGTGCGTTGGTGACGAGCGTGGTCCCGTGGACCAGCGTCGCGACCTCGGCGATGGCGATATCGGCCTCGGCGGCCAGGGCGCGGACCCCCTCGAGCACCGCGCGCGACGGATCGTCAGGCGTGGTCAGCCGCTTCTGGGTCATGATCTCGCCGGTGGCATCGTCGAACAGGGCGAAATCGGTGAACGTTCCGCCGATGTCGACGCCGATGCGATAGCGCCGGTGAGCGGTCATGGCGTCGCGCCTTCGCCGCCTGCCGCGATCTCAGCGCAGGCGGCCGCCGCCTGCGCGATATCCGCATCGGTGATGCCTCGGTACACAACGAAGCGGATCCGGCCCGGTCCGAAGGGAAGGACAAGGACATCCCGCGCCGCGAGCGCGGCGACGACCTCCGCGACCGGTCTCGACACCTGTACGACGACGATATTGGTCGGGCGTGCCGGCCGCACGGGGATGAAGCCCGACAATTGGTCCAGGGCTTGGGTCAGACGTGCGGCGCGCGCGTGATCGTCCGCAAGGTCACGCCAGGCGGGAAGGGCCGCGCGCGCCGCCGCGGCAAGGATCGCCGTGGGGCGGATCCCGCCGCCAAGCCGCTGGCGCATCACCAGGGCCTGGGCGACGAGACGACGTGAACCGGCGAGCGCCGCGCCGATCGGCGCGCCGAGGCCCTTGTTCAGGCTTATGCAGACCGTGTCGAAGCCGCGTGCCAGCCGGGCGGGCATGACGCCGACGGCGATGGCGGCGTTGAACAGGCGGGCCCCGTCGAGATGCGTTGCGACACCGTTGCGGCGCGCGATGTCGAGGATCGCATCGGAGATGTTCGCCGGGATGGCGGCGCCACCCGCGCGATTATGGGTGTTCTCGACAACCAGCACCGCGATCTTCGATCGGAGCGCGTCGCTGTCGGCGCGGACCGCATCCTCCCATGCCCCGGGTTCGGGAAGGTGATCGTTCAGGAGGCGCAAGGCGACGCCCGCGAGCGCGGCCGGTGCCCCGGCCTCCGATGTCGCGATGTGGGCGTCCGCGGGTGCCACGACCGCATCGCCGGGACGCGCGTGGATCATCAGCGCGATTTCATTGGCCATGGTGGCGGTGGGCATCAGCAATGCGTCCTCATGCCCGAGCATCTCGGCGATCTCGTGTTCGAGAGCCTGCTGGTCGGGATCCTCGCGCAGGTCGAACGACCATGGTCGTGTGCATGCGTCCTGCATGGCGCTCGCCATCGCCGCTGTCGGCCGGGTCAGCAGGTCGCTGCGAAAATCCGCGATGCGCATGCTGCGATCGGTCCGTGTCACGGCCAGCGTGGCCAGGTGGGGCGGGTGCGCTCCCTGGTCGTCGGAGGCGCGGCGACGAAGACGTCGGTTGCGGTCGCTCCGACGTCGCTGCAGACGATCCAGCCCATCGCGTCCCCCCGGGTACTCGCAGCGCGTCGTGCCAGGCGCGCCTGGATGGTCGCGCAGTATGGGCGCCACGGATCCATGGTCAACTGCGGGGTTTTGCATGGCGTCATCGGAACTTCCCGCTCGCGGGCTGGCGGAACGGCGATATTGTCGGTCGCGAGACTCGACGATGCGGGAAGGGGGCGGCATGCCGCGCAATTCGGTTTCACTATCGCGGATGGATGCTGGACCGCAGGGAACGGCTTCCCGATGAGTACGGTGTCGCGCATCGCCGCCGATATCGGCGGGACCTTCACCGACATCGCGGTCGTCCTCGCGGATGGTCGGATCGCCACGCGCAAGCTGCCCTCGACGCCGCCGGAATTCGCGCGCGCGGTCGTCGCCGGCGTCACGGGATTGCTCCACGAACTGGGCGCGCCGCTCGCGGGGATCGCCCAGGTCCTGCATGGATGCACCGTCGCGACCAACGCCATCCTCGAATACCGAGGTGCGCGTACCGCTTTGCTCACCACGAAGGGCTTCCGCGACGTCCTCGAACTGCAGCGCGTGCGCGTGCCCGCGCTCTACGACCCGCTTTTCGAAAAGCCCAGGCCGCTCGTGCCGCGCCGCCTGCGATTCGAGGTGTCCGAGCGGCTCGACGCCGAGGGGAACGTCGTCGCGGAACTGTCCGCGCCGGATGTCCAGGCCGCGATCGCGGCGATCGAGGCCGAGGACATCGAGGCGATCGCCGTATGCTTCCTGCACTCCTATGCCAATCCCGCGCATGAACGGCAGGCGGGCGAGATGATCCGCGCGGCGCTGCCCGACCGCTTCCTGTCGCTGTCGGTCGACATCCTGCCGCAGAAGCGCGAGTACGAGCGGACCAGCACGACCGTCATCAACGCCTATGTCGGCCCGCCGGTATCGCGTTACATGCGTTCGATGATCGACGATCTCCGGGCTGCGGGCGTCGCCGGCCGGCTGCTCGTGATGCAGTCCAGCGGCGGCGTGATCGACGCGGAATCCGTCGTCCACAAGCCGGCGCAGATCGTCGAGTGCGGACCGGCCGCGGGCGTTATCGGCGCGCTCGAGATCTCGGCCGCGAGCGGCTACCGCAACGTGATCACGCTCGACATGGGCGGCACGACGGCGAAGGCGTCGCTCATCGAGGAGGGGCGTCTCAGCCTTGCCGCCGAGTACGAGGTCGGTGGCGGCATGTCGTCGCGCAGCGCGCTGGCGGGCGGCGGTGGCTATGCGCTGAAGCTGCCGGTGATCGACATTTCCGAGGTCGGGGCGGGCGGTGGAAGCCTCGTTTGGCTCGACAAGGCCGGCGCGCTCAAGGTCGGACCGCGCAGCGCCGGTGCCGTTCCTGGACCGGCCTGCTACGGCGCCGGAAACGACCGTCCGACGGTCACCGACGCGAATGTGGTGCTCGGCTATCTCAACCCCGAAGCTCTCGCCGGCGGCACCGTTCCGATCGATGCGTCGCTGTCGCGCCGGGCCATCGAGACGCATGTCGCGAGACCGCTCGGCCGCGGTCTTCTCGAAACGGCCTACGGAATCCATCAGGTCGCCAACACGAACATGATGCGTGCCGTGAAGGCGGTGACCACCTATCGCGGCCGAGATCCGCGCGATTTCGCGATGTTCGCCTTCGGCGGCAATGGCGGCATCCACGCCGTCGACCTGGCGCGCGCCCTTCAGGTGCGCGAGGTCATCGTGCCCGTCGCGGCGGGCGTCTTCAGCGCGGTCGGCCTGCTCTTCGCGCGGCTGGAGGTCAACGAGATGGCCGCGTTCCTCCGCTCCGTCACCGATGCGCGCGCGGAGGATGCGGCCCGCGTGTTCGCCGATCTCAAGGCGCGGATCGTGCGTCTGCTGGGGGTGCCGGAGGCGGAGATCGGCTTCGAGCCTCAGGCCGACGCTCGCTACAAGGGGCAGGGTTTCGAGTTGACCGTGCCTTTGGCGCCCGGCGCGCACCAGGCGCCGACCCGAGCGATGTTCGACGACTTCGCCGCTGCCTTCGCCGCCGAACACGTCGCGCGCTACGGCCATTCCTTCAATGGCGCCTTTCCGGTGGAGATCGTCAATTTGCGGCTCGTCGGGACGGTGCGCCAGGAGCGCCCGCCGATGGTCGCCTGGGTGCCTGACGCCGGGCGCGCGGCGCGTCCCGAGACCGCGCGCGACGTCTATTTCGGCGCCGCGCATGGCGTGCGACGGACCCCGGTCATCGGCCGCGCGCATCTCGATGGTGTCGCCCGGCAGGGTCCGTTCATCGTCGAGGAATACGAAGGCACGTCGGTCGTGCCGCCGGACTGCACCGCGCGCCTGGACGCCGCGGGCAACATCATCATCGCCCTGCCGTGACGCGGGCGAGAGAGGACAGCGTGTCGTGAGCGCCGAGATCGATCCCTTCCAGCTCGAAGTCATCCGCCACAGCTTCGACGCCGTGGCGGAGGACATGTCGCTGACCCTGATGCGCACGGCGCATTCGGGGATCGTCCGCGACTCCCTCGACTTTTCGACCTCGATCTGCGACGCGCTCGGGCAGCCCCTGGCGCAGGGCATCTGCACGCCGATGCAGCTCGGCAGCTTCTACGACGCGATGCGCAGGTTGATCCGCGACTACGCGGGGCGGATCTCGCCGGGCGACGTCTTCATCGCCAACGACCCCTATGAAGCCGCGGGCCAGCACCTGCCCGACATCTACGTCGCCACGCCGGTCTTCGACGGCGACAGGATCGTCGCCTGGTCGACCACCATCGCGCACCACTCCGATGTCGGCGGCATCGTCGCTGGGTCCAACGCGCTCGGGGCGGAGGAGATCTATCAGGAGGGGCTGCGGCTGCCGATCGTCAAGTTCGTGGAGGCCGGGCGGCGCAACCAGGCCCTGTGGGACGTCATCGCCATCAATGTCCGCACGCCCGACAAGGTGCTTGGCGACCTGCAGGCGCAGATGGCGGCGTGCATGAGCGGCGAGCGCGAGATGAAGGCGCTGTTCGCGCGCTATGGAACGGATACGGTCCTGCGCTACGCCGACCATCTGCACGACTACACCGAGCGCCTGACGCGTGCGGAGCTGCGGGAGATTCCCGAGGGCACCTACCATTTCACCGACCATATCGACGGCCTGGGCGCGAACCCCGAACCGGTCGTGCTTCAGGTCGCCGTGACCATCCGCGACGGCTCGGCGCTGGTCGACTGGGAGGGGACCTCGCCGCAGGTGAAGGGCGGCATCAACCCGAGTTTCCCCTTCACCAAGGCCTGCGCCTACACGGCCTTTCGGTCGATCCTCAAGGCGGACCTGCCGACCTGCCATGGCTTCGCGCGCGCCATAGAGGTGCGTGCGCCATTGGGAAGCCTTCTCAATCCGACCTTTCCGGCCCCTTGTGGCGCGCGCGGCATCACCGGTTACCGCATGATCGACTGTCTGCTCGGCGCGCTCGCGCCGGCCGTGCCTGATCGCGTCACCGCCGATACCAGCGGCGGGTCGACGTTGCCGACGATCGCGGGATATCGCGACGGCAAGGCGTTCGTCTTCTGCGAGACCTTCATGGGGACCTGGGGCGGTACGTCGGCGCATGATGGCCAGAGCGGCGTCCCGCACATGGGCGCCAACCAGTCCAACGTTCCGGTCGAGATGATCGAGTCCGACTATCCGATCCGGATCGAGCGCTATGGGCTCGTGCCGGATACCGGCGGTCCCGGCCGGTATCGCGGCGGCCTGTCGCTGACGCGCGAGTACAAGGTGTTGAACGACGAGGCGATCCTGAACATCCGCTCCGACAAGCGTCGCTTTCCGCCGCACGGGCTTTTCGGCGGCGGGACCGGTGCGCCGTCGCTCAACCTGATCAATCCGGACGCCGAGAACCGTTTGCTGCCGGTGCTGATGACCGAAGTCGAAAAGCTGCGGCATGGCGATGTCTATCGGCACATCATGGCCGGAGGCGGAGGATATGGCGACCCGCTCGACCGCGATCCCGCCGACGTGCTCGCCGACGTGATCGAGGAGAAGGTCAGCCTGGGACACGCACGCGATGCCTACGGTGTCGTCGTCCTGCCAGGGCGTCCGCCGCGTGTCGACGAGGCGGCGACGCAGGAATTGCGCGTCCGCCGCCGCGCGGGGGCGACGGGCGCGGGTTCGTGATCATGCGCGTGACGCCGCGAGGCGGTCCGTCACGCGGCATCGTCGTGTCAGGGAGGCCGGAGCATGGCTGCATATGATGTCGTCGTCGTCGGGGCCGGGATCTCCGGTGCGGCGCTCGCGTATTTCCTCAAGAAGGGCGGCGCCGGGCGCGTCCTCGTTCTGGAGCGCGGCGCGCCCGCGTCCGGCGGAACGGGCAAGAGCGCCGCGATCGTCCGGCAGCACTACTCGACCCGCCTGATGGCGCGACTGGCGAAGCGCTCCGTGGATCTGTTCCGCGCGATGCCGGACGAACTTGGCCAGGATGGCGGCTACCGACCCGTCGGCTATCTCTTTCTAGCCACTTCCGAGAATGCCGCCGCGGCCAAGACGAACATCGCGATGCAGCGCGGGGTCGGCATCGACACGACCTGGCTCGACACCGGCGTCCTGGCGGCGCGGAGCCCCTGGCTCGATCCGGAGGGTGTCGCCGGCGCGGCCTTCGAGCCTCTCGGCGGCTACGCCGATCCGGTTCAATCGGTCGAGGCATATCTCGCCGCGTTCCAGCGCCTGGGCGGCGAGGTTCGCACGCGTACGCCATGCCGCAGGATCCTGCGCGCCGGCGACCGGATCGCCGGTGTCGTCACAGATGACGGGTCGATCACGGCCGACTTGGTGGTGAATGCGGCGGGTCCATGGGCCACGGCGCTTGCGCGCCTTGCGGGCGTGCCGCTCGAGATACGGAGCATCCGCGAGCAGGACACGATCTGGGAGGGACGGCCCGGGCGCGATCTGCCTACCCATTCGATCTCGAACTCGCTCGACGCGATCTATGTCCGGCCTCAGGGTGACGGGCGCTATGTGGTCGGGCGCGGCTTTCCCAAGGCCTACGAGGAGGTCGACGAGGACAATTACAAGGCGACGACCGACGCCGAGTTCGTCGCGGACGTGCAGACGCGGCTGGAGCGACGCATTCCGCCGATGCAGGGGGCGCGGCTGATCCACGCCTACACGGCGCTCTACGACGTGACGCCGGATTGGTACCCGTTCGTCGGTCCGCGCGGGGATCTCGCCGGCTATGTCGATTTCAATGGCGGCAGCGGCCATGGCTTCAAGATCGCGCCAGCTCTGGCCGAGGAACTCGCGTCGTGGCTGATCCATGGCGGCGTGGCCGAGGATTTTCGCCAGCTCGCCCATGATCGCGTCGCCCAGCGACGCCTGTTCGTTCAGTCCTACGGCGGCAATCGCGGCTGATCGGCGTGCGCGATCCCGGGCATCAACCGGGCGCGCATCCGAAGGCCTCGATCGGTTCGGCCACGCCCTTCAGGGCGTGACGTCCGAGCGGGATGAGGCTGGCGTCGCAGAGTTCCGCGAAGCGCGCCGAGAGGATGAGATCGCGGTCGAGGCTCTTGGCGAGGGTCTCGAGCCGCGAGACGAGATTGACCCCAGGTCCGATCGCCGTGAAGTCGAGGCGATCCGAACTTCCGATGTTGCCGTGGAACACCTCGCCGACATGCAGCGCGGCGACGGCGCGCAGCGGATGCGCGTCGGCGAAGGCCGGGTCGCGATCGAGTGTCGCGGCCCAACCGATCACGCGCCGCGCGGCGGCCAGGGCCTGGCGCGCGGGGCGGCGGGACAATTCGATGTCGGCGATCGGGAAGATGGCGAGCATGCCGTCGCCCATGAACTTGAGGACTTCGCCGCCTTCCTCGTGGACCGCGCGGACCTGGCCTTCGAACCAGGCGTTGAGGATCTCCGCGACACGCTCGGCGGGCAGGCGGTCCGTCAGCGGCGTGAAGCCGCGCATGTCGGTCGCGAGGATCGCGGCACGCAGCGTCTCTCCGGATCCTCGCTTGATCTCGCCCGACAGCACCCGCGGCGCCACCATGGGCCCGAGATAGACGGCGAGCAGATCGCGCGCCATGCGCTTCTCGGTCGCGAGGGCGAGCGGCGCGGCGAGCGCATCCACGATCAGCGTCAGTCCGGCGATGTCGGCATCGGAGAAGCCATCGGCTCGCCGCGTCGCGAAGATGCAGGCCTGGAACAGGCGCTGTCGCCCCGCAGCCGCGATCGATCGCAGCCGCACGGGCATGGCGACATAGTCGCGGTAGCCCTGAGCGGCGAGGTCGGCGATGACCGGATACGGGAAGGTTGCAGCGTCCGGGTCGATGCGCACGCGAACGGTCTCGCCATGGTCGACCACTGCGGGAAACGGGCTCTGGCGGAAGGAGTCGCTTTCGAAGACCTGGTGCTCCACGAGCAATTCGTCGGCGTCGGCCGTGTCGCGCCACCACCGGATGCCATAGCCGGAGAATTGCGGGTGCAGCAGGGCGACCGTGACGCCGCAGCGGTCGACCGGCAGGCCCGCGGCCACCATGCGCCAGGACAGGGCATCGATCAGCTTGATCGGGCTGCCGATCTCGAGGGCGCGGCCGCCGAGCCAGTCGCGGATCGTCTCGACCGTTGCGCTCCGCGGACGTGCGGCTTCGGGACGGCGATAGCGCCGTCCTCCGAGGACGCCGCGGGGGCGCGCCTCGCGCAGGCTCCGGAAATCGTCAGTCATCGCGGGACCCAGGTGGGGGCTGCGTGCGGACGATCAAGCGGTGCGGCAATGTGGTCTCGGCATTCGCATCCGGGGATCCGGCGATGGCGCGTGCGATGGCGGGACCGAAGCTGTCATAGGGGACACGGACCGAGTCCAGCCATGGCGCGACCCAGTCGTTGAGCGGGGAATCGTCGAAGCCGACCAGGGTCAGGTCGCGCGGTACCGCGAGGCCTTCTTCCAGCAACCGGCGATGCGCGCCGAAGGCGATGAGGTCGCTGGTACAGAAGATTCCGGTCGGAGCGCGACCCCGACGCAGCAGCGCCGACATCGCCCGGTAGCCGATCTCCAGATGGTCGGTGGCGGAGGCGGACAGCACGGCGCGGGGTGGCAGGGCGGCGCCGAGACGCCGCGCTTCGGCGCGGAAGCCGGCCAGCCGTTCCGCGGTCGCCGAGGAGGACAGGGCGCCGTGCACGACCGCGAGGTCGGCGCAGCCGCGCGCGACGAGATGGCGGGCGACTTCCGTTCCCGCACGGCGATTGTCGATCCCGACGAACGGCGTCGCGGTGCCATGTGGCGAGCGGCGGCTGACGAAGACCAGGGTCTCGCCCTCGGCCTGCATCCGCGCGAGGCCAGGGCTCGCCACCGCACCCAGCAGAACGATCGCGCGCGCGCGCTGGGCGCGCATGGCGAGCAGGTATTCGTCCTGAAGGTCGGGCCGGTCATGGGTGTCGCAGAGGACCATCACGAGACCGTCGGCACGCAGCGCCGCTTCGGCCGCTGCCGCGATGGCCGCCATCGCGGGGTTGGCGAGGTTCGCCGTGAGCAGGGCGACGATGCGACTGCTGCGCTGGCGCAGGTCGCGTCCCGCGCTGATCGGGCGATAGCCGAGTTCGAGGATGGCCTGTCGGACGCGCGCGGTGGTCTCGGCGGATGCCTTGTTCGCGACCCCGTTGACGACGCGCGACACGGTCGCGATCGACACGCCGGCGCGCGCCGCGACGCTGGCTATCGATGGCTGGCCCTGGGGGCGGCGGGGCGCTGTACGGATCGTCATCCGCGCAAATGTGGCGATTCCAGCCTTGCGCGCAACCGGATCGAGCGGATAGCCTGTGCTTTAGGGAAAACGTTTTCCTAAACGCGGCGGGCTGCATGTCCGGGCCGCGCAACCAAGGGAGGAACGCGATGGGACGATGGAAGGCTATCGGCGGCGCGGTTGCCGGGATCTGGCTCGCCTGCGCGACGGCGGGCGCGCAGACCCTGACGGTCTGGCACGACCTGGGTGACAACGGCATCGCCTGGTTCGAGCGCATGAGCGCCGAATTCGCGAAGACGCGGCCGGGCGCGAGCGTCCGCTCGCTGAGCTTCCCGACCGATCAATGGTTCGGCAGGGTCATCGGCGCGATCAACACGGACACCGCGCCCGACCTGATCTTCAACAACTACGAACGCGTGATCCGCATCCAGACGCAGACCAGCCGGATGATGGACATGAAGCCGGTGCTGGAGGCGGTGCCCGATCGCGGCTTCCTGGGCGAGGATGACCTGCGTGTCGCCACGTTCAGGGATCGCATGATCATCATCCCGATGCAGCGGGTGCAGATGGCGCTTGGCATGCGCAAGAGCTGGCTCGACAAGGTCGGCGAGACGTTCCCGGAGACCTGGGATGACGTGAAGCGCGTGGCGGCGAAGTTCCGCGACGCCGATCCCGACGGCAACGGCCGCGCCGACACGGTGGCGATGGCCCTCCAGGCCGCCAAGCCGCGCGACCTCATCCACATGCTCGATCTGTTCGTGTTCGGCTCGGGCCTGCGCCACACGCTGGTCGACCCATCGGGCAAGGTGGTGATCGACCAGCCCGCCCACGCCCAGGTGCTGGAAGAGTTCCTCAAGACCTACAGCAGCTACCGTTTCGTCGCGCCGGACACGGTGAACCACTCCTTCGCCGAGATGTATCAGGTGATCGAGGGCGGACGCGCGGGCATGTTCCGCGTCGGCGACTGGAACGTGCGCAAATGGGATCAGCCCGCGGTCCTCAACGGCGATTTCGTCTCCGGTCCCTGGCCGAAATTCGATCCTGCCCGGCCCAACGCGGTCGTGATCGGCGGCATGCGCGGCATCGGCATTCCGGAGAACTCGCCCAACAAGCAGCTCGCGATGGAGTTCGCGCGCTTCATGCTTGGCAAGGCGGCGCAGCAGGCCTCGCTGGAGACGGTGGGCGCCGCGGTGCGCAAGGACCTGGATGTCTCGAAGCTCTCGGAGCGGTCGCAGTATTTCGCCCGCGCCGAGGCGCGCCTTGCCGCCTACGACTTCCCGGAATCCATCCATCCCTGGTACCCGGAGGTCGAGGCTGCCTATCATCGCAAGCTGCTCGCGGGGATCGCGTCGCCGCCCGCGGACTGGAAGCCGTTCATTGCCGAGACCGCGCGCGAGATGCGCGACATGGTCGCACGGCTGGCGAAGTGACATGCAGGCCGCCGGCGGCGCGATGACGCGTCGCCGGCGGTTTCGCAGCTGCGGGAGGACGACATGACGGGCGCGCTCGCCCGCATCTGGCAGGACAGGGTGTTCTACGCCCTCGTGCTTCCCTTCGCGGCGCTGACCATGGTTTTCGGGATCTGGCCGATCCTGCTTTCCGTCGAGATGAGCTTCACGGCATCGGCGACCGCCCTGCGCGCGACGCCGAGCTATGTCGGTGTCGCCAACTACGTCTCGGTTCTCGCGGATCCGCTCTTCATCGCCTCGCTGACGCGTACGCTCGCCTATACGGGACTGGCGGTCGTCGCCAACCTTGCCTTCGCGCTGGCCGCCGCGGCGCTGCTCGATTCGACGCTCCTGCGCCGGACGAACCTGTTCGTGCGTCTGGCGCTGTTCCTGCCCGTGGTCACGCCGGACGTCGCCGGCTACGTGGTCTGGCGCTGGCTGTTCGACCGCAGCTTCGGGGCGGTGAACGCCGCGCTCGGCGCGCTCGGGTTGCCGGGTTTCGGCGGATTGTCGGATCCCGGCAGCGTCCTGTGGGCGATCCTGGTCGCCGAACTCTGGCACCATGCCGGGTTCTACATGGTGATCTTCCTCGCCAATCTCGCGATCCGCGACCGCGCGCTGGAGGAGGCGGCGGCCATCGACGGCGCCTCGGCCGCGCGGCGCTGGGTGCATGTGATCCTGCCCCAGCTGCGGCCGGCGCTGACCGTCAATCTGGTCTACGCGACGATCCAGTTTCTCAAGACCTTCACGGTCGTCGTGGTGATGACCAAGGGCGGCCCGAACGACCGCACCAACTTCGTCAGCTATTACGCCTATCAGCTCTTCGACCAGGGCCGGTACGGCGAGGCGACGACCATGGCGACGATCCTGTTCGCGGTCGTCATCGCGTTGTCGCTCCTCGCGCTGCGCCTCTCCGACCGGGAGCCAGGTCGATGAGCCGACCGTCGCGCCTCGCCGTGCTCGCCGCGCACGTTCTCGCCGTGCCGGTGGCGCTCCTGTTCCTCTATCCGTATTGGTGGATGCTGATCGGCGCGTTCCGGACGACGCGCGCGATGATGGCGGATCCGCTGCGTCTCCTGCCGGAGACGTTCGACCTTTCGATCCTCGGCCAGATCGCCCGTGTCGGCGGCGTCGACCTCTGGGTCTACGCGGCGAATTCCGTCGTGATCACGCTCGCCGCGACATTGCTTGGCGTCGTCGTGACGGCCATGGGGGCCTATGCGCTTGCGCGGCGCCCGGATCTGCCGGGATTCGCGACGCTGCGCCGCTTCTTCCTCGTGACGATCATGTACCCGTACATGCTGCTGGTGATCCCGGTCTATGTCGTGCTTTTCAAGCTGGGGCTTCTTGGCACGCGCACCGGCATCGTCCTCTTTCTGACGCTCGGTCCGATCCAGTTCTTCCTGTTCGAGCGCTTCTTCCGCGCCATCCCGCGCGAGGTGATCGAGGCGGCGCAGATGGACGGCGCGTCCGAGCTGCGTATCCTCTTTTCGGTGGTTCTGCCGATGGCGATGCCGGTGACGGCGACGGTGACGCTGATCGGTTTCATGCTGAACTGGGCGCAATGGTTTCCGGTGCTGGTGATCTCGCGCTCTCCCGACACCTACACGCTGCCGGTCGCGCTGCTGGCGATGAACACGGAGCTGGGATCGAACGTCCAGGGGATCATGGCGCTGGCCGTCATCGCGACGCTGCCCGTGGCCGTGGTGTTCCTCCTTGCGCAGAGGCGGGTGATGCAGGGCATGGCGGCGGGAGCGGTGAAGGGATGAGACCGGACGCGAAGATCGAGGCACGCATCGAGGCGGCGCGGTGCCGGACCTTGGAGTGGCTGGACACCATGCAGGTCCCCGGCCTGCCGCGTGGCGTCGGGAGAATCTCGGCCGTCCATGATCCTGCGGCATGGCCCGGCGTCCTGCTGCCCGGCACCTACAACGCGGTGCTCTGCCGTGCGTTGATCGGCGGGCTCGACAGGTTCTCCACCACCGAGCGCGCGGCGCTCGCGGACTGGCTCGAGGCGCACAGGTTGCCCGATGGTCGCTTCCGGATCCGCGGCATGCGCGACGAGGCGGTCTTCAAGAAGCCGGATCCGGTGGAGACCTGGCGCTACATCGACTTTCACGTGACCAATTATGCGCTCGGCGCGGTCGAGGTTCTGGATGTCTCGCGCGTTCCGATGCTCGACTTTGCGCGCCCGTTCCTGGATGTCGCTCATCTCGAGGCCTGGCTGGCGCGACGCGACATGCGCGACCCGTGGCAGGAAGGCAACAACATCGTCAACCTCGGCAGCTTCCTGCATCTGATCGCGACCTTCGGAGGGATTGCGGAGCGGCGCGCGGCGGACGACGCCTTCGCGGCGCTGTTCGACTGGCACGACCGCACGCAGGAACCCGCCACGGGATTCTGGGGTGTGGGACAGTTTTCGGATCCGCTTCGCCGTCTCCACGCCTTCCACCACGCTCTGTGTGGCGTGCAGCGCGTCCGC
>CAYSUY010000020.1:0-6173 GCA_964434345.1 uncultured Acetobacteraceae bacterium | reverse complement strand
GGTAAATGAGTTGAAATTCGATCCCGTGCCTGTGCCCAGGATCGTGCGATCGACTACGTCCTGACGCTGCCGTCCCGGATCGACAGCGCGTGTATCGACGTCGACGCGGTCGATCTGCTCGTCCATGGCCATCGCCTGACCGATCACCGCCGCGCGGATATCGAGGCCTGGCTCGCTGCGATCCTGCCGGCTCTGCTCGACTGGCAGGAGGTCGATGGCGGGTTCTGCGACGTGCGCGACGGCGTGCGGCGGCAGGATGGCTGGGTGCGTGGCTATGCCGAACCGCAGGGCCTGTCGAACAGCTTCGCGACGTGGTTCCGCTGGATCGCGATCGCGATGATCGCGGACCTGTTCTGGCCGGGACGCTGGCCCTGGCGTTTCCGCGCCATGCCGGGGATCGGCTATCGGATGGGGGGATGGTGATGGACGACGGCGTCGACGACCCCTTCGCGCATCTCCACGACGAGGCCTATGCGACGCAGCTGGAATCTCTGCGCTGCGGTCATCGCGACCTGATATCGGTCGCCGGACGCGCGTCCGAAAGCCTGTGCGGCGACTGGCTCATGACGCTCGACCTGTTCGACGAGGGCCTGCGCCAGAAATGGTACGAACTCGACGACACGCCCCCCTCGCAATGGGCCGTGCCGCGCGACTACGAGGCGGAGGCCGGGGCGCATGTGCAGGTCCCTTCGTGCTGGAACCTGCTGCGCCCGGAATGGCGCTATTTCGAGGGCGCGGCCTGGTATGCGCGCGACCTCGAGTTCCGTCCAGGGCCGCCGGGTGAGCGGCAATTCCTGCATTTCGAGGGCGTCGCGCACGCGGCGCTCGTCTTCGTCAACGGCGTGTGCGTCGGTGGCCATCTCGGCGCCTCGACCCCGTTCACCTGCGAGGCGAGTACGGCGCTGCGTCCCGGGCGAAATCGAATCCTGGTGATGGCGGAAAATCGCCGCCGGCCCGAGCGCGTTCCGATGGACCATGTCGACTGGTTCAACTACGGCGGCATCCATCGGGAGGTTGCGCTGGTGCGCGTGCCGGCGGTCTTCCTGCGCCGCGCGGACATCGCCCTCGCTCCCGACGCACCGGCGATCGACATCCGCGTCCTGCTCTCCGATCCTGTCGATGGCACCGCGCGCCTGCGTGTCGCCGAACTCGGCATCGACGCACCGGTCGCGATCGTCGCTGGCACGGGGTCGGTGCGCGTTCCGGCGGCTCCTGCGCTCTGGTCGCCCGAATCGCCGCGGCTCTACGATGTGGAGGTGGCCTTCGGAACGGATGTGCTGCGCGAGCGGATCGGTTTCCGCCGCCTTGTCGTCGACGGTACGCACATCCTGCTGAACGGTGCGCCGCTTTTCCTGCGCGGCGCCTGCGTGCATGAGGACGATCTCGAGACCGGGCGAGTGACATCGGCCGACGACATCCGGCGGCGATTTGCCCATGTGAGGGAGCTTGGCGCGAATTTTCTGCGCCTTTCCCACTATCCGCATCACCCCCTCGTCGCGCGGATCGCCGACGAGGAGGGGATCTTGTTGTGGGCCGAGATCCCGGTCTATTGGGCGATCGATTTCCCCAATCGGGCGACCTATGCGGATGCCCTCAACCAGCTCATGGAATTGATCGTGCGCGATCACAACCGCGCCAGCGTGATCATCTGGGGGGTCGGCAACGAGAACGCGGATACCGAGCCGCGGCTTGCCTTCATGACCGGCCTCGCCCGCGCCGCCCGCGCGGCGGACCCGACGCGTCTCGTGTCGGCGGCCTGCCTGATCAACCGCCGGGATTTCAGCATCGCCGACCGGCTTGCGGCCGAACTCGACGTGATCGGGCTCAACGAGTATTTCGGATGGTACGAGCCCGATTTTTCGGGGCTTGAACGCCTGATCGCCAACTCCGATCCCGGCAAGCCGGTGATCGTCAGCGAGACCGGCGCCGACGCCCTGGCGGGTCATCGCGGCGCCGGGCGTGTCCTGTTCACCGAGGATTGGCAGGCCGAATTCCACCGCCGGCAGTTCGCGATCGTGTCGCGTGTGCCCTGGGTTGCCGGCTATGCCGCCTGGCTGCTCTACGATTTCCGCTCCGAACGCCGGCAGACCGGGTTCCAGAAAGGGTTCAACCGCAAGGGCCTCATCGCCGCCGACAAGCGCACGCGCAAGGCCGCCTTCCACGCCCTTGCCGAGGCCTTTCGCCGCCACGCCGGACGCTGACAGGAGATACGTACCTTTACCGGTTGCGCCCGCCCGCCGCGTACGTCCATCATCCCTGCGGAAACGCCGCCCGGCGGCGCAAGGTGACGAGGAGGTCCTGGCGATGACGAGACGCAAGACGACTATGCGCGCCCTGATGCTGGCCGGCGCGGCCATGATCGGTGGAATTCTCGGGTCGATTCCAGGAGGAGCCAGCGCGCAGGAGAAGGTGTTGCGCGCGGTCATGCACGCCGACGTGCGCACCCTCGATCCGCATTGGACGACGCAGACGATCGCGGGCATCCATGGCCTTCTCGTGTACGACACGCTGTTCGGCGTCGACGACGATTTCGTTCCCCAGCCGCAGATGGTCGACACCTACGACATCAGCCCGGACAAGCTGACCTACACGATGACCCTGCGCGACGGGCTGCGCTGGCACGACGGCACGCCGGTGACCACGAAGGACGTGATCGCCTCGCTGCGCCGCTGGGGCGCGCGCGATCCGGCCGGGCAGCGTCTGCTGCTGTTCACGGACCGCATGGAGGCCGTGGACGCGAAGACGTTCAAGATCATCCTCAAGCAGCCCTATGGCCAGGTGCTCGCGACGCTCGGCAAGACCAGCACCTCGGTGCCGGTGATCATGCGCGAAAAGGAAGCGCTGGTCGATCCGAACACCCAGGTCACCGAGGCGATCGGCTCCGGCCCCTTCAAGTTCGCCAAGGAGCAATGGGTTCCCGGCAGCAAGACCGTCTACCTGAAGAACGCCGACTACGTGCCGCGCAAGGAACCTGCCAGGACCCTCGCCGGCGGCAAGATCCCGGGCGTCGACCGGATCGAGTTGATATGGATGTCGGACCCGCAGACCGCGATGCAGGCTCTGGTCAATGGCCAGATCGATTTCCTCGAGCAGCCGGCGATCGACTTCATCCCGATTCTGGAGAAGTCGCGCGGCGTGTCTTTGCTCAAGACCGGCAAGATCGACAGCCATTTCGGCATGATCCGCCTCAACCACCTGCACCCGCCGTTCAACAACATCAAGATCCGGCAGGCGATGTACAAGCTGATCAACCAGGAGGATTTCCTCCGCACGGTGGTCGGCAACCCGCAGTACTACAAGATCTGCCACGGCCTGATCACCTGCGGATCGCCCCTCGAGAACAAGGGCGGCAGCGCGATGGTCGCCGGCTACGATCCCAAGGGCGCGGCCGCCGCGTTCAAGGCGGCAGGCTACAATGGCGAACCGATCACGATCCTGCATGCGACCGATCACCACACGATCAATCCGATCACCCAGGTGATGATCCAGGCGATGCGCGAGGCTGGCCTCAACCTCGACATCCAGGCCATGGACTGGGGCTCGGTCGTGCAGCGTCGCGCGAAGAAGGAGCCTCCGGCACAGGGCGGCTGGAGCATCTTCGTGACCACATCCTCGGGCACCAGCGGCGCCAACCCGATCATCCACACCTGGATCGGGGCGGCCTGCGACAAGGGCCTGTTCGGCTGGCCGTGCGACGAGCAGGTCGAGAACCTGCGCAGCGCCTGGGGCTTTGCCCAGACGGATGCCGAGCGCCTCAAGATCGCGACCGATCTGCAGACGCGCGCGATCGAGAACGTCGTCTACATCCCGACGGGCCAGTGGACGCAACCGGTCGCGTATCGCTCCGACCGTATCTCCGGGATCGTTCCCATCACGGGCATCACCGCCCTGTGGAACATCACGAAGAAGTGATCGCAGGACAGCCCGCAGGCAGCCCCGTCCGCGTCGCGGACAGGGGCGCGCCTGCGGGGTCAAGCCCCGGATCCAGAACCGCATGTTCGCCTATGTGATCGGCCGGTTGCTCGCGACCATCCCCGTGATGGTCGTCGTGGCGGTTTTCGTCTTCTTCCTCTTGCGCATCGCGCCCGGCGACCCGGCGGCGATCATCGCGGGCGACGACGCGACGTCGCAGGACATCGAGAATATCCGCGCCAAGCTTGGTCTCGACCGCCCGATGTTCGAACAGTTCGGCCTCTGGTGCTGGCGTCTGGCGCAAGGGGATCTCGGGATCTCGATCTTCTCGAATCTGCCGGTGACGCAGCTGATCGCGCAGCGTCTGGAGCCGACCCTGGCGCTGACGCTGTCGACGCTGCTGGTGGCGGTCGTCCTGGCGGTGCCGATGGGCGTGGTCGCGGCCTGGAAGGCGCGCAGCCTCGCGGATCGGGTGGTGATGGGCTTCGCGGTGATGGGCTTCGCGGTGCCGGTGTTCCTGGCGGGCTACATCCTGATCTACATCTTTTCGATCAAGCTGGGCTGGCTGCCGGTGCAGGGCTATCGGCCGATCGGGCAGGGGCTCTGGCCCTTCGTCGAAGGCCTGATCCTGCCGTCGATCGCGCTGGGGACGACCTATTGCGCGCTGATCGCGCGGATCACCCGGGCGAGCATGCTGGAGGTTCTGTCGCAGGACTACATCCGGACGGCGGAATCCAAGGGCCTGGCGACGGGCCGCGTCCTGCTGCTGCACGCGCTCAAGAACAGCGCGGTTCCGATCGTCACGGTGATCGGCATCGGCGTCGCGCTGCTGATCAGCGGCGTGGTGATCACCGAGACCGTGTTCAACATTCCCGGCCTCGGCCGCCTGACGGTCGACGCGGTGCTCAAGCGCGACTACCCGATCGTCCAGGGTCTGATCCTGGTCTTCGCGGCGGCCAAGGTGCTCGTCAACCTCATGATCGACATCTCCTATGCCTTCCTCGATCCCCGCATCCGCTATTGAAGCGCCCGCGGCGGACGCGCCGCGGCCCGGCCTCGCGCTCTTCGCGCGACGCAACCCGACGATCGTGATCGGCGGCCTGGTGATGCTGGCGCTGATCGCGGTGGCGTTGCTGGCGCCGTGGATCGCCGGCGATCCGCTGAAGCTCTCGCCGATCAACCGGCTGCGACCACCCTCGGAGCGATTCTGGTTCGGCACCGACCAGTTCGGGCGCGATGTCTTCTCGCGCACGATCTACGGCACGCGGATCTCGCTCGTGGTCGGCCTGAGCGTCGCCGCGGCAGCGTCGCTCATCGGGCTGTTCCTCGGGCTCGTCTGCGGCTTCAACCGGACCTTCGACGCGATCGTGATGCGGATCATGGACGGGATCATGGCCATCCCGTCGATCCTTCTGGCGATCGCGCTGATCACGCTGACGCGTCCCGGCCTTGCGGTCGTGATCGCGGCGATCGTCATCCCGGAGATCCCGCGCATCGTGCGGCTGACGCGCAGCGTGGTGCTGTCCCTGCGCTCCCAGCCCTTCATCGAGGCGGCGATCGCCGGCGGCACGCGTACGCCGAAGCTTCTGCTGCGGCATATCCTGCCGAACACGCTGGCGCCGCTGATCGTGCAGTCGACCTATATCGCGGCTTCCGCGATCCTGACCGAGGCGGGGCTGAGCTTCCTCGGCGTCGGGGTGCCGCCGGAGATCCCGAGCTGGGGCAACATCATCGCGCAGGGTCGGAGCTTCTTCCTGATCGCGCCGTGGAGCATCCTGATCCCCGGTGCCTTCCTGGCGGTAATGGTGCTGGGCGTCAACATGCTGGGCGACGGTCTGCGCGACCGGCTCGACCCGCGTCTTGCGCGGCGGATGTGACCATGACCGACGACGCGCCGCTGCTCGAGGTCCGGGACCTCGCCTGCCATTTCTTCACGCTCGACGGCGTCGTGCGCGCCGTGGATGGCGTGTCCTTCGCGGTCCGCCGGGGCGAGACGCTCGGCATCGTGGGCGAGTCCGGATGCGGGAAGAGCGTCACTGCGCTGTCGGTGTTGCGCCTGCTGCAGAAGGGGACCGGCCGGATCGTGGGCGGCTCGGTGCGTTTCGAGGGGCGCGAGCTCACGACGCTCGGCGACGACGAAATCAAGGAGCTGCGCGGGCACCGGATCTCGATGATCTTCCAGGAGCCGATGACCAGCCTGAATCCGGTGCTGACGATCCGTGTGCAGATCGCCGAGAACGTCGCGCGGCACCTGAAGCTGG